>NZ_CP022436.1:4747080-5063552 GCF_002224285.1 Arthrobacter sp. YN
GTGCCGTGAAGGAGCCCCTCACGGTAAAGGTCCAAATGACCGAAGGGATCGCTGCCCTTCTCCCCCGCCACCCGGAATGCCGCCAGCAGGAACGTCCGCGCGAAGCCCTCCAGTCCGTCGGACACAGCGCCCGACGACGACGGTCGGCCGCCCAGCCGGATGGCCGCCTTCAGCGGGGAGAAGTGGGGGCGCACCGCGAGGAGCTGCTGATCCGCGAAGGAAACCCAGTGCTCCCGCGTCCATCCGGTGATGGGGCTGAGGTCGAAATCCGGGGCGGGCATGGTGAAGCGGGTGGCCATGAGTCTCCTGCGGGGTAGTTCCAGCCTCATCACTTTAGGTGCCGCTGATCCGGAGCAGGCCCAGCTAAACAATAGTGAACACCAGCATGTGGGGCAGCTCACACAAAATGCACCGTGAGGATCTGCCCGATGGGTGCGTCTTCTTCATGACGGCGAAACAAACGCCGCAGCGAACCAAGCCGCAATGATTCATAGCCGCTTCCAACTGACAGGACTGATTGCCATGACGATCCAGACGCACACCCCCGCAGAAGTTCCGGCCAAGAACAGCACGGCAGCGACCACCAACACCACCGCCACGCTTGACGCTGACGGTCCCGCACTGAGCGCCCCCGCATTGAACAAGGGCAAGGACGGCCGCGGTGCCACAACCGTTGCCGACGGCGTCGTCGCCAAAATCGCCGGCATCGCCATCCAGGAAATCCCGGGCGTCCACGCCCTCGGCGGCGGTGCTGCCCGCGCTATCGGCAACCTGCGCGAAAAAGTGGGCCAGAAGGACCTCACCCAGGGCGTCAGCGTCGAAGTGGGCCAAACCCAGGTGGCCGTGGATGTCACCCTGGTTGTTGAGTACCCGCACCCGCTCCAGGAAGTAGCGGACAACGCCCGCGACGCCGTCTACAACGCCATCGAGGACCTGGTGGGAATGGAAGTCACCGAGGTCAACATCACCATCACGGACATCCACGTTCCCTCCGAGGACGCAGACATCGACGATGCCGGCCGTGAGCCGAGGGTCGCATGAACCCCACCATCGCCGGCACGGCCATAGGAGCGGTCCTGGCGCTGGCAGGGCTGGCCTTTGGATTCTGGGGCCTCCTGCTGACGGCACTGTTCATGGGCGCCGGGGCTGTCCTGGGCCGCTCCGCCGAAGGAAAGCTTGACCTGCGCGGCGTGCTGGACGCGTTGCGGGGCAAGCGCTCCTCATCATGAGCCGCGCCGGCCACACGCGCATCACCCAGCACGCTCTCCGGAAAACCCTGGAAGCCGTCACCGCCCAGGCGTTCCGGGTGCGCGCGGGAAACGTGGCAGCCGAGCTGGACGACGACGCCGGCAGGCTCGGGGTCAGCCTCGCCGTCAAGCTGTCACTCCCGCCGCTTCTGGGACCGCGGAAAACCACAGGCACCGTCTTCCAGCAGGCCCAGGCAGCACGAACACAGCTGGTGTCCCGAGGCCTGGAGCTGACCGGCTTGGAGATCGGCCGGGTGGACATCCGCCTCGCCGGTGCCAAGGAGCAACCCCGCACCAAGCAGCAATCCACGAAACAATCCACGGAACGAGTCGATGAAAGGAGAGTGCTGTGAGCCAGGACCGAACCCAGCGGCGGATGATCCGCCGGGAAACCCACTCTTCGCGGGCTCTCCCGTCCATCATTTCCGCCTGCGTCCTCATGGTCGTTTTCCTGTGGCTCGCAGTGGAAGCCGTGCTGTGGATCCTCAAGGACCAGCCGCTGTTGGCAAGCCCCGCGCAGATGCTCCAGTGGCTTGTGGACCTTCCCGTCACCACGCTCCCGGCGGGAATGGCAGCGGCCGGAGCGGGCCTTGGAATTCTGGGCCTGCTGCTGCTGGGACTTGCCGTGGGCAGGGGCCGGAAGGCCCGCCGCTCCTTGGCGAGCCGGCGCACCGCGGTGGTGGTGGACGACGACGTGATCGCCGCAGCTCTCTCCAACACCACCCGGCTCGCCGCCGGCCTTGCCCCGGGGCAGGTGACCACCACCGTCGGTGGACGGTCCGTACGCGTCCAGGTGCGTCCGACGTCGGGCGTTCCGTTGGACCTTGAGTCCGTCACAACAGTGGTCGACGGCGAACTGGCCGCCTTCGCGCTGGACCGCCGGACCTCATCGAGTGTCCGGGTATTGAACCAAGGAGCAGTGGGGCAATGAGGCAAACAAACCGTGCACTGAACCGCATCCTGCTGGCCCTTCTGGGCCTTGCGCTGCTGGGAGCCGGCGCCGCAGTCATCGCGGCCGGAACCCTGCCCGGAGCAGCGGATACCTGGACAGCAGTGGCATCGTCCGTCCGCGATTCCGCCAGGAACCTCCTGGGCACCGCACCTCTACCGGATCCCGTCCGGAGTTGGTGGGTGGCGGCAGGAATCGCCGTGTTGCTGGTGGGGGTCGCCCTCAGCGCAGCTTGGCTCGCCTCACAAGGCGGGGGACGCACTCCACGCCTCGCCGAGCAACGGGACGGGACCGACGTACGCGAGGGCACCCGCGGCCGGACAGTGGTGGACGTCGGGCTGGTCTCCACAGCCCTCCAGGAAGCCCTCAGCGGAAACCGGGACGTTCTGGCCACATCCGTTTCGGCGTGGGAGTCACGGCGGGGAACCGCCCTCCGGCTCCGCATGGAAGCCCGCAAGGGAAGCTCGCCACGGGAACTTGCCGACACCGCGGAAGAACTCATCCGCGAATTAGATGCCCTGCTGGGACATCCAATCCCCGTCCTGGTCCGAATAACCAGCGGCGCCCGAACCCAGGTGTCCGGATCGCGACGTACACGCTAGCCGCTGGAACGCACTTCTCTCCACCCAAACCATGCGCGGGCAGCACAGAGCACGCGCACTGAAAAGAAAAGGGAACACCATGGGAATCAACGACAAGATCAACAACGCCGCCACCGAACACCTCGGCGCTGCCAAGGAAGGCGCCGGAAAACTGACCGGCGACCAGTCGCTGGAGCGTGAAGGCCAGCACGATCAGGCCCAGGCAAAGCTCCAGCAGGCAGGCGAGAAGGTCAAGGACGCTGCCGCCGACATCGGAGACAACATCAAGGAGGCGGCCCAGAAGCTCAAAGAGGGTTTCACCAAGAAGTAGGCCCCTCCCGGGCCGGCCCCGCAGCGATTGCGGGACCGGCCCCTTTCCACCATGACCCTCGACCCCACCGGGAAGGCAAAACGTGACTGGTTCACCCGCGGCGCAGCACCAACTGGACCTCGTTCCGGATGCCTTGCTGGCCGGCCGGGCAGCAGACGGCGACACGGCAGCTTTCGAAGCGCTTGCACGTCGCCACGGCCCTCTGATGCGCGCCACCGCCCGCCGGCTGACCGGCAGCCGCGCGGACGCCGATGACGTGGTCCAGGAAACGCTGGTGCAGGCCTGGAAGCAGCTGGACACCCTCCGGGAGCCTGGCGCCGTCAGAGGCTGGCTGTTGAGGATCCTGGGCAGCCGCAGCATCGACCACCTCAGGAAACGACGCCACCACGTGGATCTGGACGACGTGGAAAACCAGCGCGATGACAGCCCCCGGACGAGGACCCAGGATCCAGAGAACAACGCTGTCAACGGCTCGCGGGTGGAAGCACTCAAGGCAGCGCTGGCCGCACTCCCCGAGGAACAACGACGCTGTTGGGTACTCAAGGAATTCAATGACCAGAGCTACGAGGAGATTGCGCTGACATTGAACATCAGCCCCGCCAGTGTCCGCGGCCGGTTGGCCCGGGCACGGATCACGCTCGCACGCACCATGGAGGAATGGCGATGAACACCCCCAACGACACCCTCGAATGCGGGCACAGCCTTGCGGATCTCAGTGCCTACCTGGACACGGGACAGATTGACGATCCCGCGCACCTGGAGAGTTGCCCCGAATGCCAGGCCGCGTTGGCCTCCCTGCGCCACCTCTCCCAACTCGGCGGAGATTTGCTCCGGTCCGACGTAACAGACGCGGGCTCAGGCAACGACGACTGGATGCAGTCCATTCTGGACAACCTGCGCTTGGAACTGCGGCCCGGACGGAGCATTCCCGTGCAGACGGAACACCCGGATGACACCCTTTGGGAATCCGAAGGAGCCATCTCCGCCCTGATCCGGTCCGTGGCCGATGCGCTCCCTGGGACAGCCGCCGGCAAGTGCCGGCTGCAGGGAGAGGTGACCACCATGGGAGCCCCCATCACCGTGGAGGTGGAAGTGGCGGTGGTGTACGGACACCCCATGGAAGAACGCGCAGCCACCCTCCGCAACGAGCTGGCGAGGACCCTGGCAGTCCAGACCGAACTGAACATCCAGGCCATCAACATCACCGTGACGGACGTCCTCGAGCCGCCGGCACCGGCCCAGCCCACAGATGCCTCCGCCACCACCGATCCGCTGAACACGGAGGACCAGCCATGACGGAGTTTTTGGAAGCCGCGAACACTTCCCCTGCAGGCGGGTCGGCAGGCGAGTCAACCGCCCTGGCTGAGGAACTGCTCGGCCTCGTCCAGGCGGTAGACGGGGTCCACTCGGTCTATCCCGCCCAGCCGTTGTGGCAATCCATAGCCGGCGCCGCCCTGGCCGCGGTCACCGGAGAGACACTTCCCTTGATCGGTCTGACCGAGACCGCCGACGCACTTGCAGTGAAGGTCAGGATTGGAGTGAATGCTTCCCGTCCTGCTCCGGCTGTGACGCGCGAAGCAGCCGGGGCGATCCGCAGGCATCTTCTCCCCCGGGCTGCCGTCGTCGAGATTTCCGTGGTGAAGCTGGGCAGTTAGGCCACAGGGGTCCAAGCCGCCGGTTCTGGTTCATAATGAACAAACTGAACACAAGTGAACTTGATAGGCGGACACCTGCATGCTGACCGAGGATCGTCAACAGCTCATCCTCAGGGAACTCGCCCTGAACGGATCCCTCAATGCCAGCGAATTCGCGGCGAAACTGGGCACCTCGGGAATGACCGTGCGGCGGGACCTCGCAGTGCTCGCTGAGCAGGGCCTGCTGGAACGGGTCCACGGCGGCGCCATCCCAGTGGGCGGCAAGCCGTCGGCAGGACCCGCGACGCAGCCCTCCACGTCCTGGCGTCCTGGCGGGAGAAGGCCTTTGGCCACCATCGGGATGATCGTGCCGTCGGCGTCGTACTATTTCCCGGGCGTCATCCGCGGCGCTGAAGCCGCCGCGCAGGAAGCCGGCGTCCGCTTGGTGCTGGGTGTTACCAACTATTCGGACGCGGAAGAGCGGCGGCAACTGCGACGGCTCTACGAACACGGCGTGGATGGAATCCTCATCACGCCCAGCGGGCAGTCGTTGGCGGGCACCGAAACACTGGACCTGCTGGCCGAGGCGGAGGTGCCGGTGGTAGTGGTGGAACGGTCCATCGACGACGCACTGGACCACGGCCGGCTCGAAGCCGTGCGGAGCGACCATGTCCGCGGCTCGGAAATCGCCGTGAACCACCTCTTGAGCCTCGGACATCGGAAGATCGCTATTTGCCTGCGCGAGAACAGCCCCACCGCCCCGCAACTCATCGATGGCTTCCACCTGGCCATGCAGCGTGCCGGACAGGCCCGCGATGACTCAATGGTGCGTGCCATGTCCCGCGCCCAAAACGATCCCCAAGCCCACCGTGAACTGGTGGACCGGATCCTGGATTGGTGCGCATCAGCGGAGGTGACGGCCGCCGTCGTCCACACCGACGAGGACGCGCTCCAGTTCGTCAGCGCCTGCCTGGAACGGCAGATCCGCGTGCCGGAGGACTTCGCAATCGTCTCCTACGACGACGAGATCGCCGCCCTCGGCGCCGTCCCGCTCACCGCTGTGGCACCGCCAAAATACGACGTCGGCCACCAGGCTTTGGTGATGTGCCTGAGCCGCATCGGGGCGCGGCGCGGAAGCACGTCCGCGCTGCAACGGGTGAACCTGTCCCCGGCGTTGGAAGTGCGCGGCTCCACGCAGGTTTAGCCTGCACGACGCACCCCACCCACCACCGAGACTGTTTACTTCTGTTCATTTTATTGATGATGTTCACTTTTGTGGATTTCATGGTGCCTAGTCCGAAAGTGCCCCCGAGCACCCTGACTTTCGCATCGTGAACTTCAAAGGAGAACATAATGAAGCGTCGCCAGCTTCTGCTTGGAGCAGCCAGCCTCATGGCCAGTGCTGCACTCGTCACCGGCTGTGGCAGCACCCCGGCCGCCACGCCAACCCCCAGCCCGGTGGAAGACCCCAGCGGCAACATCACGTTCTGGTCCTCCATGGCCGGTATGGACAAGGTGGCGGAAGCGTTCAACGCCAGCCAGGACAAGATCAAAGTCACGTTCGAAACCATCCCCAACGGCGGAGCCGGGGGTTACGCCAAGCTCTCCACTGCCATCACCGCAGGCAATGGCCCCGACGTTGCCACCATTGAATATCCGCAGCTGCCCCAGTTTGTCAGCAACGGCCAACTGCAGCCGCTGGACGGCTACATCAACAAGGCTGAAACCGTGGACAAACACACGGATGAAACCAAGGCCCTGGTGCAGTTCGGCGAGCAGACCTATGCGCTACCCTACGATGCCGCGCCGATGATCATGTGGTACCGCAAGGACATGCTGGACAAGGCCGAGGTCTCCACACCCAAGACCTGGCAGGAATTCGAGGAGGCCGGCAAGAAGCTCAAGGCCGTCGCCCCCGAAGCGCACCTGGCCAGCTTCAACCCGAACGAAGCTGCGCTGACTGCTGCACTGTCCTGGCAGGCGGGCGGCAAGTGGTTCGGCACCGAAGGCGACAGCTGGAAGGTGGGTGTCAACGACGAAGCCACCCGGAAAGTCGCCACGTACTGGCAGAAGCTGATCGACCAGAAGATCGTCAAGGTCCAGCAGTCATTCAGTGACGAATGGTCCGCAGATCTGGCGAGCGGCGCCGTCGTCGGAGTCCTGGGTGCCAACTGGAGCGCCACCGGTATCCAAAAGCGGACGGAGGCCAGCGGCCAAAAGGGCCAGTGGATCGCTGCCGAGGTGCCCAACTGGGGCATGCCGGCGGACGCGTTCTACGGCGGCTCCAGCTTCAACATCACCAAGAGCAGCAAGAATCCGGCCGCTGCGGCGAAATTCATCGAGTTCCTTGCCACCAGCAAAGAGGCCATCACTGCCCGCGGCAACACCGGCTCTGCCTTCCTGGCCTACCCGGGCCTGACTCCCGTGGCGCAAAAAGCCTTCGACGCCAGCTACTTCGGCAACGACATCTACGAGGTCTTCGACAAGGCATATTCCACCATCACGCCGGGCTGGCAGTGGGGTCCCAACTGGGACATCACCAACACCGCACTCAAGGACGCCTACGGCACGCTGACCAGCGGCGGCAAGGTCCTGGACGCCGTCGATACCGCCCAGGACGCCACAGTGGCCGGGCTCAAGCAGAACGGCCTCTCCGTCAAGGAGTAGGCCCGCAGGGTGGGGTGGCTCCGAGCTTACGGAGCCGCCCTGCCAGCGAGGAGAACCATCATGTCCATCCATGCCACAGCATCCACTTCACCCACACTGCCCGAGCCAACCAACGCCGTCGAACCCCGAAAACCGCGCAAACCCCGCGCAATGTCCGGAACCGGTGGCCGCACAGCCGCACTGTTCCTGACGCCGTTCTTCACCATTTTCGCCCTCGCCATGGTTGCGCCAGTGATCTACGCTATGGTGCTCAGCTTCTTCGCCCAGCAGAAGTCCGGACTCGGCTTCGGTGAGGCCAAGACCGCGTTCGTGGGCTTGGAAAACTACGTCCAGGTCCTGCAGTCCGAGAGCTTCGTTGGCGGCATCGGACGCCTCGCCCTGTACTGCCTGCTCTACATCCCCTTCATGGTGGGCGGCGCCCTGGCATTCGCGCTGCTGCTGGATTCGGCCGTCGCGCGGGCCAGGAAACTGTTCCAACTGCTCGTCTTCCTCCCCCACGCAGTGCCCGGTGTCATCGCCGCATTGATCTGGGCCTACCTCTACACGCCCGGTGTGAGCCCGATCGTCTCAGTCCTGGAAACCGGCGGAATCTCGCTGAACTTCCTGGACAACCAGCTGATCCTGCCCTCCATCGTGAACATCGCCGTGTGGGAGTGGACGGGCTACAACGTGATTGTCCTCTTCACCGCGCTGCAGGCAGTGCCCCGGGAAATCCTGGAAGCTGCCCGCGTAGACGGTGCCGGCGAGATCCGTGCAGCCATCAGCATCAAGCTGCCCCTGATCCTCCCGGCGCTGAGCGTCATCATGCTCTTCACCGTGATCGGCACGCTGCAGCTCTTCACCGAGCCGAACATCATCTCCAAGGCCACGGCATCAGTGACCAGCACGTGGGTGCCCAACATGTGGGCCTACGACGCCGCGTTCAACCGCCACAACCTCAACCAGGCTGCGGCTGCCTCCATCATCATCGCGCTCATGGCCGCAGTCCTGTCCTGGGCCGTGACCCGCTTCAGTTCAAGGAACACAGCATGAGCACCTCCACGATCCACCGCCCGGTTACAGGGCAGGCACCGTCACAGACCAGGCGCCGGCACGCCCGCAACGGCGGCTTCGCGAGTACGTTCACCGTGAATGCCCTGCTCATCCTGGGCTGCGCCTACATGGTGCTTCCCGTGGTGTGGCTGTTCTTTGCCTCCACCAAGGACACCGCGGATCTCTACGGAACAGCCGCCTACGCTTTTGGTGAGCCGGCCTTCTTCGAGAACGTCCTGGCGGTTCTGAACCAGGACGGCGGGATGTTCCTCCGTTGGATGGCCAACTCCATGTTCTACGCCGCTTTCGGAGCAATCCTTGGCGGCCTCATCTCCGTCATGGCCGGCTACGCGTTCGATAAATTCCACTTCCGCGGCAAGGACTCGTTCTTCGGGATCGTCCTGGTGGGCGTGCTGATTCCCAACACGGCCACGGTTCTGCCCATGTATCTGTTGGCCTCCGTTTTCGGCATCACCAACACCATCTGGGCCATCCTCATCCCGGTGCTCTGCAACCCGTTCGGGGTGTACCTGGCCAGGGTGTACTCGGCGGCCTATGTTCCCGCCGAGACCCTGGAGGCAGCCCGTGTTGACGGAGCCGGTCCCATCCGGTCCTTCTTCTCGCTGGGCCTGCCCATGATGATGCCCGGGTACATCACCATCGCCCTGTTCCAGTTTGTGGGCGTCTGGAACAACTTCATGCTCCCGCTGGTGATGCTCCAGGACCAGAAGCTGCTGCCCGTCAGCGTTGGCATCTCCATCTGGCAGGGTTATTCCATCCCCCAGCCCGAATTCACCCCCATGGTCATCACGGGTTCGCTGCTCTCGATCATCCCGCTGCTGCTCGCGTTCGTCATGCTGCAGCGGTTCTGGAAGTCCGGCCTCACCGCAGGGAGCGTCAAGTGACCTTGAATGTTGCCTTGGCCATGCCTGCCCACACGGCACGGGCGGTGTTTCCGCCCAGGAGCCTGGATCCTTTGGAGCCCGCGCTGACGCTGCTGAGCCGTGACCCCGTCCAGGACTTCACCACTCCGGAAGGCCGCGCCGTATTGAGGGAGGCCGACATCCTCATCACCGGTTGGGGGTGCCCGATGATCGACCACACCGTCCTGGATGCCGCACCCCGGCTGCGCTATGTCCTGCATGCTGCCGGCAGCGTCAAACACCACATCGGTGACGCCTGCTGGGAACGCGGCATCCAGGTCAGCTCCGCAGCGGACGCCAACGCCATCCCGGTGGCCGAGTACACCGTGGCCATGATCATCCTCGCCAACAAGCGCGTCCTCCAGATCGCCCGGTCCCTGCACGCCACCCGCACCGATGTCCTGGCTGAGCAACTCTTCCCGGACATGGGCAACTACCGGAAGCGCGTGGGCATCATTGGGGCCTCGAAGATCGGCCGTCACGTCATCAGGCTGCTGGCTCCGTACGAGCTGGAGGTAGTGGTGGCGGATCCTTACCTCTCCCCCGAGGAAGCGGCTGTCCTGGGCGTCGGGCTCGCCAGTTTGGAGGAGCTGGTGGCAAGCAGCGATGTGGTCAGTCTCCACGCGCCGTCGCTGCCGTCCACCAGGAACCTCATGGACGCCGGGTTGATCGAGCGGATGCGACCGGGCACCACGTTCATCAACACCTCCCGCGGCGAGCTGGTGGACCAGGACGCATTGCTCGCGCGGGTGGAGCGCGGCGACCTCTACGCGATCCTCGACGTGACCACCCCGTGGGTGCTGCCCGCCGAATCCCGCTTCTACACGCATCCCAACGTGCTGCTCACCCCGCACGTGGCGGGGTCGTTGGGCAATGAGCTGGAGCGCATGGCGGCGAGCGCCGTGAACGAGGCACTGCGGTTGTCCCGTGGCGAAGCCCTGCGGTTCCCGGTGAGGCTGGAGGACCTGGCGTTTACCGCCTGACCCACCGTTTGGAGGAACGCAAAGGCGAACAGCGCACGACGGCGACCTGCCGCCGTCGTGGGCTTGCCGCCTTTAAGGGTGGGCGCCTTAGCGCGAGTCCTTCTTGGCTTGGCGTTGGGCGCCTTGGGACCGGCTGGAAGCGTCGCGCTTCACGCCGCCCGTGGTCTTTTGATGGGAGCGGGCCCGGCCCGAACCGGCGCCGGATTTGGCCCCTGCACCAGACGAAGCAGGCCCTGCGGACTTTCCGGCGCTGGCGCGTTCCAGCCGTTCGTCCTTCAGGGCTTCTGCGGCTTCGTGGGCCAGCCGGGCCAGTTCCGTGCTCACGATCGAGAGTGCTTCCTCGAACACGAACGCCCGGGCCCGGGCTTTGTCGGATTTGTTGGACGCAGCCCCGCGGCCGCCGGCCTCCAAGACCTCGTCAGCGGCCTTGCGTCGATAGTTGGTGGTGTATTTGTTGCGGGCCCGCCGAACCCGTTTGTGCAGTTTCAGCAGGCCTTCCTCATCGAGGAGCTCAAGCCTGGCTGGCTCCAATTCGCGAATCAAATCAAGTTGATCTTGCTTCAACACCCACAGATATTGGTCCATTTGCCGATACTTCCATACCTCCCTGACGAGGGATAGGGGGTTATGGAGTTCTCATCCGAAGCGGGGGATGAGTTTGTTTATTCGAAGAGTTCGGGGGCGGCCGTGAGCGCGACATAGGCCCAAACGTCCAGGCCGAGAGGCTCCAGGGCTTTGGCAACGGCCCGACGGACAGCGTCTTCTTCGCCCACGTTCCATTCAGCGCCTGTGACGACGAAATCAACCTCGACGTAGAGCTTCCGCCCAACTTTTCCGGAGCGTATGAGCGGTTCCCCCAGCCCGAACTCTTTTCGGACACCCTGCACTGCGTCGGTGATGGCAGCATCGAGCTCCTGGGACGGCGCACCCTCCAGTAGTTCGTTCAACCCGGTCCGGATCAACCCGAGGGGGATGTACGCAAGGATCAGGCAGGCCACCAGGACAAGGACCGGATCAACATAAAGGGCAACATCGTCCAGCCCCAGGTTCTGCAGGACCAATGCCACCGCGGCACCCAGGAGCATCATGACGCTGAGGATGGCCCCGGCACGCCATTGCGCGATTTCGGCCACCACCAAGTCTGAGCCAGGTGCGGCCCGCCCCATCCACGCCGCGACGCCGAAACCAATGGCCGCCGTCGCAGCCCCGTAGATCGCGATGATGGCGGCGCTGACCGGCGAACCGCCGTCGCGTATGACAACCACAGCATCACCCGCAGCCACCAGCAGCGTCCCGGCCACCGCCAGACCTTGGATCAGCACCACCAACGGGGTCAGGGCATCACGCCCGAACGGGAAACGACGCGTGGGACCACCGGCGGACGCGGACGATGCCTTCAAGGAGATCGCGGTGAGGACCAGGCCAATGCCCATGTAGGCGCCGTCGAACACGATGATCCTGGTCCCGCTGAGGACACCCAGGATGAGTGCCCCTGCCGCGGAGACAGCAGACACCCACAGCGAGACCCGCAGCGCGCGCCTCTCGGCCCCGACCTCTCCGGTCGGCATCAGTCGTTCCCGGTGGCGAGGGCGTCCAGGAGGCGGATGAAGACCGCGATCCAACCATAAATGATCACGAACGCAATGAGTTCGAAGGCGGTGAGGTTGAAATAGCCCACCGGGTAGAACAGCACCAGTGACAAAATCAGGGCGGCGAGGAAGCTGCTGCACACCAGGAAGAACCGGCGGGAAGTCCGCGGAGCATGAACGGCGAAGCAAGCAGCAAAACGATGAACACCACGGCCATCCCGGAGGCAAACAGCGTATGAATCAGGAAACTGACGGACAGCGGGACCACGCCCACCCCTGCCAGCAGCAACCCCATGGCCACGAACGCACCCGAGCAGACTCCCGCGCTCCACGGGTTGACCAGCACCCCCTGGGCAATAAGGGAGCGAAGATCCCGGTCCAAATACACGGCGAAAGTGGTGATGAAGAAGCCCGCAACAATCAACGACAGATTGAACAGGCCGCTGGAAGCTCCGCCCAAAGTTCCGAGCTGGCTGAAGTGGTACTCCCACCACTTGGGGTCCTGCGACGTCGCCATGCTGGCCACAATGCTCATCACCATGAACAGCACCAGGAGTCCGGACAGCTTGCGGGTGCTGATGTCATACACCGAGAGGTAGATCCAGTACGCGGCAAGGCCGGAGGCAACGGCCATCCCCACGGTCGCCGCAAAGATATCAACCGTGAGTCCCTGGAAGCTCCGCTGCAGCAACAGGAAAACGGCGATGGTGGCGATCGCCGCGATCAGGGCATGGACCAAGGCCACCGTTGATGCGTCCACGATGAACTTCCACGGTGGAAGGCTCAGCCGCCAGCGTTGATCCGGAAGGTACCGCGAGCGCCAGTAGCCGGTGAACGCCGCCACCAGCCCGAGTACCAGAATGGCCCCCGCCGTCACCAGCCCCACGGAGACGCCTCCCCACAGAGGTGGAGTGCGGCCGAAAAAAATGAGCAATGCTGCGAGTCCAGCGACCACCGCCGCCGAGGCTGCGGCCAGGAGGGCTTCGGACTCGTTCGCCAAGCGGCGCTGTCGGGTTATGGCGGGCTGCCGGGTTGTGATGTCCGACGCCGGTTCCGTCACGGTGCGGCTCTTCCGCCGGAAACGATGTGGTCCTCCTGCCCCTCCACGGAGGGGTTACGGAGCCAGGCAACCGCATCCGTTTCCGAAGTGAAGAAGCGCGTGGGGCATGGCGGTTCTTGGACGGCCAACTGGTAGTCGGCAAGCATTCGGTCCACGGGGTTGTTTCCCAGCAGGGCAATCCTGGAGGCAGCACAGGGTTCAACGAAAACGTCGCGGGCTGAACGACTGAGATGGGCTGTGTCCGCCATGGTCACCAGAAGGGGATACCTGCTGCCGGCGGCGAGCTCATTCACAGCCTCCACGGCGGCCAGGGCATTTGCTGCTTCGATGCGGACACCAGGTTTCCATGCCAGGAACATGACATCGCCTGTCTCGAATCCGATGACGTAATCGCAGGGATCCTTCTCAGCCATGGAAGTATCTCCCTCTCTGTGGGGCTGCCCCCGTGCGGGTTCCCGCTCCGGCAGGCCAGGCATCATCAGCTCAGCCCGCCGCTGGAGAGTCCGCGTTCTCGGACTCCTCTGCGGCTGTCTGCGCATAGGAGGCCGAGACCCGCCGGTAGACCGGGGTCAGGAAGGCAAGCAGTGCCACGGCAATCATGATGAGGCCGGCCACCAGGAACACCAAGGCAATGCCGCGGGAAATCCCTTCGCCCAGCAGCGGTTCCAGTTGTGCTGCCCCCTCGGACGAACGGGCGTACGGGATGATCCAGAACTGGGCGATCGGGGCAATGAGGAACGCGGTGATGGGTGCGGCCGCCGACTCGAATGCCATGGCGAAGCCGAACACCCTTCCTTGGCGGGGCAGCGGAACCACCTTCTGGATGACGGTCTGTTCGGCTGCTTCCACGACGGGAACCAACGCCATGTACAGCCAGATCCCCACGATGTAGAGCCAGGCCCATTCACGCAGCGTAAACACGGCACCAATGAGGCCCATCAGCCCCACTGCGATGAGCATGGTCCGCAAGGGGTTGGGTCCGAGGCCGAACTTGCCGATCAGCGCGCCGCCCACCACAAAGCCGGTGGCTCCTATGGCGAAGACGGTTCCCCACATCTCCACGGAGAACATTTCCAGGCCGTAGGGGTCCATCAGCGCCATGTAGACGCCGCCGATGAAGTTGTTGAACGTGGAGAAGAGAATCAGTGCGAACAGTCCGGAAATTGCCATAACGGCGGCCCAGGAGCCCCGCAGGTCGAATCCACCTTCGGCGTCGGAGGCGGCTGCCCGTACTTCCTCCGGCAGGCGCAGCGTCAGCAGGTGTCCGAAGGCCAGCGCCGTCAGCACCAGGGCCACAACCACGGTCCACCCCATGCCCAGCAACCCCACCGACAATCCGGACAGCACCGAGGTCACAATGAACATGAGCCCCTGCACCATGCCCACCAGCCCGTTGGCGTTGGCCCGGCGGTCAGGCTCTATCAGGATGGTGACCGTGGTGGACAACGCGATGTTGCGCATGTTCTCCACCACCGCGCCGATCAGGATGATCATGGTGAAGATCCAGAACCAGGGCTGCGTCAGGTCAAGCAGTGCTTGCTCGGGTGTCAGCAGGAACATGACCCCGGACAGCACGAACATCACCAGGGTGAACGCGGCGGCGAACCGCATCACGGCCAATTTCCTGTAACGGTCCACGAAGGTGCCGAAGCTGATGCTGGAGAGGGCAATCAACAGCATGTAAGCGCCGCCGATCACCCCCGTGGCAATCACGTTGCGGGTCTCCAGGTACACCCAGAAGGTCAGCGCGAACCAGAGATAGCTCGTGGTGATGTTGGCCATGGCTGTATTGACCAGGATCCCTGTGAAGGTGCGGGACCTTTGTGCCGGGGTTCGTAAGGAGAGATCGATATTGTCAGTAGACGCGGCGGTGGCCGGTTCCTGCTCGGTCATGCGTTCCAGTAAACCACCGGGTCCAACCTCCCGGTAGTATCGGCAGGGAATTCACGAGACTCTTGGGGGATTGTTTTATGACGGAAATTCAGGGGCAGCTGTCCTTCACGAAGGACGCCGGCAGGGACTTGGAACTTCAGGAATATGGGCTTGATCCCGCCGTGGATTCAACCCTCCTGCCCAATGCCGCCGTCATGAGTGCCCTGCAGAACCTCGTGAGGCTGGCCACGGAACTGTGCGGCGCACCGTTTGGCGTAGTCAACATCATCAGCGCCGAGTACCAGCACCAGATCGGCGCCTGGGGCGTGGACCCGGGGGTCTGCTCCCGGGAAGACTCCATGTGCGCCAAGGTTTTCCTCTCCCGCGAGAGGACAGTGGTGGCGGACGCGTCCAAGGATCCGCGCTTCGCGGACAATCCCTTTGTCACCGGGGACATCGGCAAAGTCCGCTTTTATGCCTCTGTTCCCTTGCAAACAGAGTCCGGGTTCGTCCCCGGGACCCTGTGTGTTTTCTCCGATAAGACCCAGGAGCTGCGCCCCGAACAGGTCAGCATGCTGGAGGTCCTGGCCAAGCAAGTAGTGGAGTTGCTCGAGCTGCAGCACCGCACCGTCCAACTGGACCGCACCTACACCGAGCTGAGGGAGAGCAACGCCAAACTCGCTGGATTTGCGGGCCGCGTCAGCCACGATCTCCGCATCCCGTTGACCACCATCCTCGGCTACGTGGAACTGGTGGAGGACGATCCCGACGTGGAACCTCAGAGCACCGCCGCAAAGTACCTGGACCGGATCGGTGCCAGCGGCCGCCGGATGCTCGGAATGCTGGAGGATGTCCTGAGCTACTCCCGCGTGGGCGGTGGCATCCAGCCCGCCCACGTTTCCCTGCGCGAGGTCACCGAGGAGGTTGCCCGGGACCTTGGCATCGAGAACGATGGCATCGTGGAGGTCCAGGAGCTCAGGCTCCACGCGGACCGCGGCCAGCTCCGCACCCTGCTGCAGAACCTCCTGTCCAACGCCATGAACTACCGCAGCCCGGAACGCGACCTCCGGATCCGGATCAGCGGCGTTTCCAATTACCATGGGGCCACCATCTACGTTGCGGACAACGGCAAGGGCATCGCCCCGAGGACCGCGCCAAGGTCTTGGAACCGTTGGTGCGCCTACGGAGGCAGGGCGATGGTCCGGGTTCCGGTCTGGGACTGGCCACCTGCAGCAGCATCGCCAAAGCCCACGGCGGCGACCTCACCCTCGCGGAAACCCCGGGCGGCGGAACCACCGTGGCAGTGAGCTTCCCTTCCGGAAGTTGACGCACGACGGCGGCAGGTCGCCGTCGAGCGTTGGTCACCAGCGCGTGGACTACTTGCCGTTGCCCTTTCCGTTCTCGGACTTCTTGTCGTTCTTGCCCTCGCTCTTCTGGCCCGCGAGGTCCTTGCCCGTGAGGGGCGCCTGGTCAACGGCGGGCTGGTCGGCAGGCGCTGGAACCTGCTCCGGGCGGGTTGCCTCCGAGAGGTCCACAACCTCTACCTGCGCGGTCTCACCTGGCACAGTGCCTGCCGGCACTGTCTGTGCAGGGACCGGATCAGCGAGCACCGGATCCACGGGCGCGGCCGGGCCGGCAGGACCGCTTGGCTGCGGCTCGGCCTGCGATACACCGGGATCTGCGGGCTGTGACGGATCGGCAGTGTTGTTGCCGAACGGGTTGATGCCCTGCGAGAAAATCAGCAGCGCAAGCGGGATGGTCACTGCTGCTGCCGCGACACCCTTGGCCGTCCTGGGTCGACGCCTGCCGAAGTCAAGGATGCTGGTGACCGTCGCCTGCTTCCGGGTCGACGAACGCTGCGGGCGTTTCGGGCGTTTCGGAAGCACTGTCGGCAGCAACGCAGTCCTTCGGCCGGACTGGATGCCTGCTTCGGCCAGCGACTGTTCCACATGGTGGGCGCCGGGACGCTTTTCGGGATCCATGTCCGTCATGGCTTCCAGGAGCTCCCTCAGCGGGCCGGGCAATTCCACGGGGACCTGTGGCGAACGATGCAGGCGCGCTGATGCCGTTTCAATGGGCGTCCCCGGGTATTCTGCCTTGCCGGTGAGGCATTCAAGGAGCACCAGGCCCAGCGAGTAGATGTCGCTCGCCGGGGTCAGATGCAAACCCTGGGCTTGTTCGGGACTCAGATACTGTGCCGTACCCACGGTGAATCCGGTGGCGGTCAGGCGGTTGTCGTTCATCACCAGCGCCACACCGAAGTCCGCCAACTTGACCGACTCCCCAGCCCGTCGTCGTCGGATACCAGAATGTTGGCCGGCTTGATGTCACGGTGGATGACGCCCTGCCCGTGAACCTGGGACAGGGCCCCGGCCAGCCGGATCCCTATGCGCGCGGTTTCGGGAACGGTGAGCGGTCCATCCGACAGCACGGCCCGCAGGTCCCGGCCTTCCGCCAGTTCCATGACCAGATAAGCGCGCTCTTCGTCGTTCCTGGTGTCCACGCCGGCATCGAATGCGGCCACGAGCCCTGGGTGGTCAAAGGCGGCGAGGAGCCGCATCTCGTTTTCCTGGCGGGCCCGGAATGACTCGTCGCCTGAGCCGGGCAGGAAGATCTTGATGGCCACCTCGCGGCCCAGCAGCAGATCTGTCGCACGGTAGACAGCCGACATGGCGCCCCGGCCAAGGACGGGCCCCAGCTGGTAGCGGCCGTCAAGTGTGTCGTCGATGGAATCAGGGACGGGGGAGTCCACAGCCTCGTCAATGGTGCCCACGAATGTCACGTCCTTCAGGCATACCTGGAGCCTCGGACCCAACCGCTGTCCTTGCGTCACCAAGCAATGCCGTCAATCAAACTTTCACGATGGCCGCGCGGCCGAGCTGCTTCAGCCACGTGCGGCCCAGGCAAGGAGCCCGAACAGCATCATCCGGTTTCACCAGATAAGTCATCAGGATACTGATTAAGGAACGGGAAGAACAATGCGGAGTGCTGCGTTACGGCGGAAATCAGGCCTTGCGCACCTGATCCACCGCCGCCCGCAACGTACCCGCCGGCACGCCCAGGGACCATTCGGCAACGTCGGTAACGAACCGCATGAACGCTTCATAGTCGAAGGTTCCGGGGTTGTTGACGTAGGAGCCGACGCCGTCGATCGCCACCCAGATCCGGATGCACGCCGCGAACGGGTCTTCCACGGCAAAGTCACCGGAGGCCACGCCATCCTCAATAAGGGTTGTGAGCCGGGTCCGGTCCAGGTATTCCTGCGCCAGCATGGCATCCGCCAACGCTGGCGTGAAGCGGCAGAGGTGCCTCGCATTGAGCCACAGCCGGGTGAGTTCCAAGGCGCCGCCGCCCTCGATGCGGGAAATCAGGTGGGCCATCCGCGCGAGGGGCGTTCCGCCGTCGGGAAATAACTCTTCCCGCTCTTCCGATACTGCCAGGACAAAGGCCGCGACCACCAGATCCTCGGCGGCCGGGTAGTAGTGGCTGATCAGGCCGGGCCGCACACCCAAGCGGTCCGCGACGGCGCGGAGGGTTATCCGTTCGAGCCCCTCACCCAGGGCAATCGAGGCGGCCTCAGCAAGGATTTCGGCTCGGCGCTCGTCAGGTAATTTTCGAACGCGTTGGGATGTGGGGCTTGACACCATGCCCCCCAGTCTATTGGATTAGTGACCAATAGCACGTTGGTCGCATGACCAATAGCATCAATGGCCCGGTATCCCATCGTCGTGAGCCGGTCCTTGCCCGAGAGGAACAGCGTTGTCCCAGCCCCATGTCACCGATCCGGTCAGCTACCCGGAACCCCTTGCCCATCCCGAAACCCGCGGGATCGAACTCATCGAAACCTCGGAGCGCCACGGCCGCGCCCGCGATCTCTTCCCCGTGTGGGCGGCGCCCAACGTCAGCGTCCTGAATTTCACCGTGGGTGCCTCGCTGATCCTGCTCGGCCTGGAACTGTGGCAGGCCCTCCTGGTCATCGTCGCCGGCAGCCTTCCGTGGATCCTCACCGGGATCGTGGCCACCAGCGGCCCGGCCGCGGGAACATCCGGCTCCGTCATCACCCGCGCCATTTACGGGATCCGCGGCAACAGGGTGGTCGTCGCCTTCTTCGGCTGGTTCATCTCCGCCGTCTTCCTGGCCCTGAACTGGCTCGCGTCTTCCTTCATGGGCGCTGAACTCCTGGCACAGCTTGGCTTCACGGATCCCGTAGCCGGCCCGGTGATCGTCACCATCGTTGTTGCCGCGGTTACCGTGCTGGTAGCTGTCTTCGGCCACAGCCTGATCCTCCGCAGCTACCCCGTAGTGGCCTCGGTGCTGCTGGCCATCTTCCTGCTGGTCACAGTGTTCGTCCTGCCCCACGTGCAGTGGGGATATGCGGCTCCGGCACCATTGGAAGGAGCACCGCTGTGGTCTGCCGTGACCATTGGGATCGCCATCCTGGCCTCCACCCCGCTTTCCTACACCAACAGCCCGGATCTGGCCCGCTACCTCCCGGAGACCACCAAACGCTCCCACATCATCGCGGCCACGGCCTTTGGCGGCGCGTTGCCCTGCATGTTCTTCACGGCCGTGGGAGCCTTGCTGGCCACCGGCATCAGCCCAGCAGCCATGGACCTCGGCATCGAGTCGGCACTCCTGGCCCTGCTCCCTGCCTGGTTGGGACCAATCTTCGTGGTGGGGGTCATCATCAACACGATCTCGCTCAACGGCATGACCACCTACACCGCCAGCATGGCGTTCCAGTCCATCGGCGTCCCGATCAGGCGCATCCCTTCGGCCATCGTGGTGGGGGCCATCGGCGCAGCACTGACCATCTACCTCGTCATGTCCACCAGCCTCCTGGACGCCGTCAACCTGATGCTGCAACTGCTGGTCCTGATCTCCGGCCCCACCATGACCATCTTCGCCGTGGACGTCATCCTTCGCCGCAATCGATACAAAGGTGAAGACCTTTTCAACGAGAAACCGGGCGGCCCGTTCTGGTACAGCCGCGGCTGGCATATCCCCGGCTTGCTCGCGGTGGTCCTCGGCGCCGCCGTTGCCTCACTCTTCCTCACCAACGCCGTATGGACCGGAGCAATCTCGGCAGCCATGGGCTTCCTGGATCTGTCCGTGCCCGTTTCCATGATCGTCACCGCGGGCGTGTACGTCGCCTTGAACCCCTCCCTGCGCCGCAGCACCACCACACCATCCGTCATCCAAGGAGCACACGCATGACCGCCCCCACCGGCCGCCACCCTTCCCGCTATCCCGACGCCACCAACCAGCCGACGCTGGACACCTGGCAGGAAGGACCGCACAACCGTTGGACGTTCGCGCACCTTGGCGAGATAGTCCCGACGGCGGCAGTTTCCCGCCGCCTCCCGGACACTCCCGTTGCGGCTGCTGACAGCTTGGACGGCCTGGGGCTCCCGGGCCTGAAGGGCCGGCTCGAAGAGACCTATACCGATGCCTTCCTGGTCCTGCACCACAACCAGGTCATCGCAGAGTACTACCGCCCCGGCTTCGCCCCGGATGACCTGCACCTGGTGATGAGCGTTTCCAAGTCCATGTGTGGCCTCGTGGTGGGGCCTTGATCGATTTGGGAGAGATTGTCCCCTCCGCCCGCGTGGTGGACTACGTTCCAGAGCTCGCCGGCTCGGCTTACGACGGGCCCACCATCCAGCACGTGCTGGATATGGCCATCCATCTCAACTACAGCGAGGACTATGTGGATCCAGCCTCCGAGGTTCAAACCCATGACCGCTCCGCAGGGTGGCGCACCCGCCGCCCCGGAGACCCCCAGGACACCTACGCGTTCCTGACCACGCTCACCGGCAACGGCACGGTATCCGAATTCCAGTACTGCTCGGCCAACACCGATGTCCTGGCCTGGACCATCGAGCGGGTCACAGGGCTGCGCTACTCCGAGGCCCTGTCCACGTATCTGTGGTCCAAACTCGACGCCGACCGGGATGCCACCATCACCGTGGATTCCGCCGGCTTCGGCTTCGCGAACGGTGGGGTCTCCTGCACCGCCCGGGACCTCGCCCGGGTGGGACAGTTAATGCTCGACGACGGCGAAGGTCCCCTCGGCAGGGTGGTTTCCCCGGAATGGGTGGGGAGCATCCTCAACGGCGGGGACCGCGAAGCCATGGAAGACTCCTCTTTCACGGCCATCCACCCGCGCGGCTCCTACACCCGTCAATGGTGGTGCACGGGGAACGAGCGCGGCAACGTCACGGGCATCGGCATCTACGGCCAGTACCTGTGGATCGACCCGGCCACCGATACCGTCTTGGTGAAGCTGTCCACCTGGCCGGAGCCGGAAAGCGAGCACCTTCACCAACTCCAAAACCAGTTGTTGCTGGACGTCAGCCGCTCCCTGGACAGCCGGATTGCGGAAGAAGCAGCAGCCGAAGCAGCACCCGAAAGCAAGGACAACGCAGCGTGACCACCCAGCTCTACACCAACGCCCGCATCTTCACCTCCGATACCCGCCGCTGGGCCGAGGCCATCCTCGTCCAGGGCGAGCGCATCCTGTACGTCGGCGACGCCGATACCGCCGAACGACTCCGGCCCGACGCCGAACGGGTTGACCTCGAAGGCCGCCTGGTGGTCCCCGGGTTCGTGGACGGCCACGCGCACGTCGTCGGTACCGGAGAAGCCTTGGGACAGGTGAGCCTGTGGGGAGCCAAATCCGTGGAGGAGATCCAGCAACGCATCAAGGCAAGGGCCACCGAACGCCCGGATGCTGACCGGATCCTGGCCACCGGTTGGCTGCACGGTGCCATTCCGGGCGGCGTGCCGGATGCGGCCATGCTGGACGCCGTAGTTCGAGACAAACCCGTGTACGCCTTCGCCTACGACTTCCACTCCGTGTGGGTCAACACTGCGGCGCTGGCTGAACTCGGCATCGACCACCACACCGAGAACCCGCACGGCGGCACCATCAAGCGCGATTCCCGCGGGCACGCCACCGGCTACATCGACGAGAACGCCTTCTACGACATCGTGCTCCCCTACCTCGATGCCCAGGTCAGCGAAAACGAACACGAGGCCAGCATCGCCGCAGTCCAGCAGGCCTACCGCGAAACAGGCGTGACTACCGCCTGCGACATGGGCTTCAACGAGACCGACCTTGAGGCCTTTAAGCGTGCGGACAAAGACGGCACCCTGACCAGCCGGCTCATCGCCTACTGGAGGATAAACAACGCGGGATCGGCCGAGGAGAACATCGCCCAGGTCCAGCGGGCGGCCGCGCTCGCCGTCGAGCATGAATCTCCTTTCCTGAGCGTGGTGGGCATCAAGGTGATCATCGACGGCACCATCGATGGCTGCACTGCCACCCTCGGGATGCCCTACGCCGATGGTTCGAATGCGGAACCGATCTGGAGCCTTGCAGAACTCGCGCCTGTGGTTGCCGCGGCCGATGCTGCCGGTTTGAAGGTTGCCATGCACGCAATCGGCGATGAATCCGTGCGGATCGCCATCGGCGCCGTGGAACACGCCGTGGCGGAGAACGGCCCCCGCGAACGCCGCCACCGCATTGAGCATCTGGAGTTGGTGGACAGGGCCGACGTCGATCGCCTCGCCGCGCTGGGTATCACCGCGAGCATGCAGCCGGTCCACGCCGATCCCGCAATCAGCGAGAACTGGTGCGCCAAGCTGGGCGACGACCGCGTGGAACGCGGCTTCCCGTGGCCTTGGATCACGGCTGCCGGCGCCCGCCTGGCTTTTGGCACGGACTCCCCCACCTCCCCGCACGCACCGTTGCCCAACATGTATGTGGCCACCACGCGGGCCTCGGCGTTGGACGCCGCGGCCGGAACCAATGTCCCGGAATTCGCCCTGCCCCTGGCGGAGTCGATCGAGCACGCCACGCGTGATTCGGCGTGGACGTGCGGGGCGGAACACAACATCGGCCGCCTGGCTGCTGGGTTGTACGCTGATTTCGTGGTCCTGGACACCGACGTTTTCGCCAGGGAGAACCCGCGCGCGCTTTTGGACGCGAAGGTCCTCCGGACAGTGCTGGGCGGGCGCACGGTTTACCAAAAGGACCCATCACTCGCCTGAAACCACCGCGCCGATCCAGAACGCCCGCTGCTCCGAATCACTTGCAAAGACCAGGAGCAGCAGGTGATCACGGAAGTTCTGCAGGAAGCGTCCCTACCGGGCAGCGCAGTTTTTAGGCGGGAGGTGATTCCCACCCAACTGGGTCCGTGCGCTGTACGCGTTCAGGAAGCCCCGAGGAGGCGTGACCACATCGCCGACGTCTACCTCCACGGTGCCGCGGGATCGTGGACAACCTTCCAACCACTGCTCCCCGGCTCCCGTGAACGCGACCAAATCCTCCTGGACCTGCCCGGCTGGGGTGACTCCACCGTAAATGCGCGGCTGGAGTCCGCTACCGTCGAGGCCATGGCGGGTGCCGTGGTCGAGGTTCTGGACAGCCTCGGTTACCGCACGTGGAACCTGGTGGGCCACTCCATGGGTGGCGTCATTGCCTTGCATCTTGCTGCGGCGTGGCCTGAACAAACACGCAGCGTTGCGGCTATATCGCCCACGGCCTTCGGCGTTGCCCACTCTGTCCGGCATCCGTGGCGCGGGCTCGCGACGCTGCCGTGGTTTGTCGGGATGCTCCTGCTCATGCGTGCCATGGCAGCCCCGGGTGCCTGGGGCCTGGCCCTGATCCGGGGTGTCGGCGCCACTCCACTGATGCGGCTGCTGTTGTCGCCCCTCTTCGCGGACCCTGCGGCCATTCCGGCGGACGTCATCCGCGGGTTGGGACGCAACGCCCGCCCACGGGCCTTCTGCGCAGCAACGCGGGCCGTGGCGCAGTACGACTTTGCCCAGTGGAACGGCATCAGGTGTCCCATCCTTGCAATCCGCGGGGACAGCGATGCGTTCACTCCCCCATCCGATCTTGATCAGCTGGCCTCCGCTGGGCCGCATGTCAGGACCATGACAGTGCCGAACTGCGGCCACTTCGCGATTGCCGAGCAACCCACCCTCGTCACGGAACTGCTGGACGAACTGCGGCACCGCTGAACGCCCGACGGCGACCTCCCGCCGTCGTGCGCTTCCTTGCGTGACGTACGGAACTGCGGTCCCGCAGGTACGCAGGGCACAATGGAAGGCATGACCCTCACAACTTTCGCCCTCGTCCGCCATGGCCAGACCAACTGGAACGCGGAGCGCCGGTTGCAAGGGTCCACCGATATTCCGCTGAACGACGTCGGTCGCGGCCAGGCGCGCGAAGCCGTCGCCTTCCTGTCGGACCAGCCGTGGGACGCCGTGGTGTCCTCGCCGTTGGGCCGTGCCGCCGAAACTGCGGAGATCATCGCCGAAGGCCTTGGCTTGAAGGTTGCACGGCTGGTTCCTGAGCTGACTGAACGCAGCTTTGGACCCGCCGAAGGGCTGCAGGCCGGCCCGGAACTGGAGGCCCTGCGCATCCCGGGCGGTTTCCGCGACGGCGAAAGCGACGAAGCCGCCGCCGATCGAGGAATCGCAGCGTTGGAAGAACTCGCTCAAGAATTCGCCGGCAAGCGCGTCCTGGTGGTCGCGCACGGCACGTTGATCCGACTGACTCTCAGCCGCGCGATCGGACGCACCTTGGACAGCGTCCAGAACGCGGTGCTAAACCTGGCCCACCACCACGTCACCGACGGCTGGCAGTTGGAGTACTTCAACGGCGAGCGCGTCACGGCCGACGTCGAGGCCTGATTGAGCGTCTTGCCCCAAGGAAAGGCGGCCGCCGGTTTCGGCGACCGCCTTTCACCTGCCGACGGCTGAACCTTCGGCGGTGGGCAGCTTAGTAGTTGTAACCGAAGCTGCCGATGTACATCCGCTGGTACTTGTTCCAGTGGCACGGAGTAACCGCAGTTACCGACCCCCCATAAGCCTGAATCGCTGCACGGAGTTCTGCTGAACACGCAGCGTTGGTGGCCCTGACCACTTGGTAGGTGTTGTAATCAGCGTGGGCTGGCGCGGCCATCACCAGCGCCCCTGCACTGAGGGAAATTCCCGCCACCGCTGTTGCAAGGACCGTTTTGAGCTTTTTCATCATTACCCCCTGTTGGACTGCCTTGAACCTCCCACACTAGGGGCACCTTCAACGCGCCGGGAATGGGCAGAGGTCCCCTGCCCGCCGCTCAGCGCGGCTTCCAGCAAGCGGTCGAAGCTGGACATTCCGTTCCGGGGATGGACTGCCGTGATCACTGCGCGCCACCTCGCCGGAGCATCTTCGTCACGCGCGAGGACCCGCTGTACCTGCAGCCGCAGGCCCGGCACTCCGCTAACGGCGATTGGCCACGACTCGCCGCTCCTGATGATCCGGTTGAGTTGCTTCACCGAGAGCCCGCAGCGGGAGCTGCCCGTCACCTCATCGATGGTGTCATTGACCCTCTTGGCGATTCCCCGAATGAACTTCCGCTGAGCTGCGATAACAGGAATCGTGAGAAGACCTGCGAAGACCACCGTGAACAGGGCGAGGGCTCCGATGCTTCTGAACGCGGGCGAAAAGACCATCAGAAGCAGCCCCAAAAGCAACCCCAGCACGCCGAAGATCACGAACTTGATGACTGGCTCGTCGCCCGACTTCCTTTCCCAATGAACCACTGTGACCGCGTCCTTGGGGCATGGTGGTTGCGCTGAATCTTTCATGGTCGGGGTCCCTTCACTTCCATGAGCGCTTCGGCCAGGACGACCGCTTCGCGGGCTTGCCTCAGATCGCTGAGCAATCCAAGGTCCGGGGTTGTAGCAGCGGCGCCGTTTGCGCCGGCAAGTTCATAGAGGGCGCTTTTCAGGTTGTGCCGGTCTTGCGACACTGCACGTGACGCCTGCAGTTTTGCCCTGCCGGCCTCCAGCTCACCCAAGGACTTGTGGATGGCGTCACGGTGGTCTTGCAGCAGGTGCAACTTTTCGGTGATGCGCTCTGTCTGCGCGTGGTGAAGTGCCACCATTTTCACAGCTGTAGCGTGGAGTTCACGCAGAGCGGCATATGTCTCCGGTTCGCCGGCGCAGCGGTCAAGTTCCAGGGCGACCCTGGTCCGGCGTTGCTCCCATTTCAAGGAAGCACCCTGGTACTTCTCCACGAGCAACGAGACCGCGCCGAGTGCCTGGATGACGGATCGGAGCCGTGTGCTGAGACGGGCTGCGGCGTCGTCCAACCTCTCGATGAAGGCAGCGTAATTGTCCGGGGGCGGAAATTTGTCCTCTGGGTTCATGGGCCCCCCGCCCATCCCATCCGTGGTGCTGCATCTTCCCGCAGGAAGGCCTGGTCCCGCCCACTGAAGCGGGAGCCCGGCAAGGAAAACGCTCCCCAAACGCCCATGTCATGAGGATAGAGGCTTCGGGCCGCCGGTCATAGGCCCTGCTGTCGATGGTCCAGGCCTACGCCTGTGGCTGGTCGGAGCCGTCCTGCTTGGCGCCAATCGGCTGTTCACCGGGTAATCGTCGAATTGTGCAAAAGAAAGTCCCCGGTGCAATGGTTCGACATCAAGGCGCGAGGGGAGACTGGACAAGGACATCCAGACTACCCAGGAGTTATCATTGCGCTCGGATCAATTGAGTGGAGTTCGTGTTGCCGTCACCGGCGCAACGGGCGGTATCGGAAGAGAATTGGTTCTGGCGCTTGTGGCGCTTGGCGCCGTTGTGGCGGCCACGGGGACCTCGGAAGAACGACTTACCGAACTGCGCGGCAGCCATGATGGCCTCCTCACCTATGCGGCAGACATCACGTCCGAAGCTGATGTAGCCGGCTTTTTTCATGAGATCGGTACCCGATGGGGCGGCGTCGATGCTGTCATCAACCTCGCCGGGACATCAATACCCGGCAAAATAGAAGAGATGCCGGCCGCCGATTTCCTGAAGATGCTGGAAGTCAACGTCATGGGTACGTTCTTGGCTTGCAAATACGCAATCCCGCTGCTCACCGACAATAAGGGCCTCGTCATTAACGTCAGTTCATTGGCGGGTTCACGTCCCAACGCGACGGCGCCCGGATATTGCACGGCGAAGGCCGCCGTTTCCATGTTCAGTGACGCGTTGGGGTTACAGATCAAAGACAGAAACCTCAGGGTCAGCAACCTTTCGCCGGGAGGGGCCGACACTCCTTTTTGGGGTGACCGGCCCGTCAAGCGCGAAGCGCTGATGTCTCCGGCCGACGTCGTCTCGGCGATCCTCTTCGTTCTCGCAACGCCGCCACACGTCGTCGTACGGGAACTGAGTTTCGAATCCACCGGCCTTCCGCACTAACTGCTCAAGAAGTAACCGCAGTGAATAAACCCCTCGCAAGCCGCGGGGGTTTATTCAGTACGTCAGTTATTTCTCCCAGCACTTACTGCCGGTGGCGGGGCGCCGAAACCCCTCAGCTGGTTCGCTGTGCCGCACTGCCAGGAATAGCCCGAACCCGAAGCTTGGCGCTTGAGCCGGCCGGCGTTGACAAGCGGATGACGATACGACGCAGTCCTGGATTGGGCGAATCCTGGAGCTCACGCGCTCCGGAGACGTCCTCCACCGCAATGGTCGTTTCCGCCGAGGGTTCCACCATCAGCGCCAGCGACTGTCCGTCTTGAAGGAGCAGCAGTCCTTGGGGTGTCCGGCTTACTTCGGCCCCGGTGAGCCATTGCCAGGCTGCCTGAACCGGTTGGGATCCAGTTGTCCACTCATCGCTGATAAGAACTGTGTTGTCAGTATCCAGCAATACCGTCCGTTCAACCCGTGTGACCTGCCCGCTGTAAAGGGACGTCAGGTCTACCACGTTGGCCGGTACTCCTGGCCGAGTGGCCAACACAGTAATTTCACCTTTGCCGGAAACATCCTGGGCCGCACCATTGAACCGCAAGATATTGTGCCCTTCAGGGCCTGCGCGGAAAGTATCCCAGCGGGTACTGCCTTGCGAATAGTCCCAAAGGGCGATCCCGGCAGCACGCATCCGGTCGTAGCTCTCCGTACCCGGATCCACTGCCCAGCGGACCCCGTCAGCCTCCAGAACGAAGCCTCCCACGTCCATATGAGCATGCGAATGTTGAGGGGAACCGCCTTTGATTGCAACGAAAGTGGCCCGTGGATCGGTCCAACTTGATCGCATCACCGCTACTGGCAAAACTCCACCTGCTGTCCAATGATGTGAACGCATTTCATTTTTTGCGCTCAGTTCCGGATTCCACCAAAGAAGTTCACATGGCAGGAGTCGGTTGGGGCGGAGTGCTATCTCGTCCTCTGATGGCTGGGACAGACGTTGAATCTCCGCCAGCTCGTCGACCGCCAGATCCAAGCGACCCAGTTCGCCGGCAAACCACAGCATGATGGGCTCATTCTGGTTCTCAACGTTGTAATCGGCGTAAGTGAATTCCAGACCCGTCGGTCCGGTCATTTGAAGCTTGAAGTCGGCGGATTCAAGAAAACCAGGCAGTTTTTCCAAGCCCCAACTGCCTCCCCCTGCAGAGCGCAGGGCCTCGATCAGAATGACATGGAACGAGGTCCCGTAGGCCCAGTAACTCACACCTTCGGGATAAGACCCATCCGGGGCATAGACCTTTCCAGCGATCGGGACATTCCTGACAGCCCTGTTGACAATCCTTTCGGCCAGACCAGGATCACGTTCCGCGACAGCCAAGGCGCCCACACTCAGTCCGGCGTTGCAGACCTGATTCCAGTTATAGTCTCCATCAACCCAACCATTAATGCCCTCCTCCGCGTTCAGCGAAGGTTCAAGGGCTTTTGTCCTGATCGCAGTGGCTATGTAGTCCCTTTCCTCCTCCGGGATCTCGTCGTAAAGCCAATCCAGGCCGATGCCCGCGGCCAGCGCAGCTTCACCAACACTCAGGAAGTGGCCAGTCCCCCAGTTCTTCAAAGCGGCCAACCCGCGGAGCTCATCCCGGGCCCGATCCAGGTAACGCGCATCGTCACTGAGACGGTAAGCCATGGCCAACGCAAGGATACGGCCCTGAACTTCACGCACGGGATACAAAAGGATCGGAACGGATTCATAATCCACCGGACCAGCGCCGAGGACCTCCTCGGCTATCTGCCCGATCAACGCTTTGATCTTCCGGGAGACGTCGTCATCCTGAGGCTTGAGGCTGGCAAAACGCGCCGCATCAACCAAGATTCGCGGGTGGCCAGGCAACTGCCGCAAATGCTCTTCAGAAATCATGCGGTAGTCGGGTGCAGCGGGTTTTGACATGACGTTGTGTCCTT
The DNA here is from genome assembly GCF_002224285.1 of Arthrobacter sp. YN. Taxonomy (GTDB): domain Bacteria; phylum Actinomycetota; class Actinomycetes; order Actinomycetales; family Micrococcaceae; genus Arthrobacter. Next base: position 4,776,133 of record NZ_CP022436.1, read on the forward strand.
GGGGATGCGGGAGTTTTAGGACGAGCCGCCGGGAAGAGTGCAAGTCCCCACCCCCTTCGAGCTGAGGCTTTCGCCCGGTAATGGGCGACGTCGTCGCTTCCCAGCTTGTGACACTCTTGCCACCAGGGCCAGAGACGTCAGCGGAATGTGCAAAATATAGTCCGTTGGACAGGGTTTAGAAGCATCCTTGGCAATAAGCCGTTGATCAGCCCTTTGCCAATCGCGAGGGGTTAATTCCTGTCACGCGCTTGTACAGGCGGCTGAAATAGTAGACATCCCGGAAACCCAACAGCCGGGCGGTTTCCGTGACGTTGTGCTCGCCACTGCTAAGGAACTCAGTGGCCTTGGTGATCCTTATGTGCTGTTGGTAATTGGTGGCCGTCATGCCCGTCACTTTCTTGAAAACCACTCGAAAATGCGAAGGGCTCAGGCCGCTCATCTGAGCCAGTTCCTCGACTGAATAGACGGTGGCATAGTTCTCCAGCAAATGTCCGGTGATCGCTGCGACACGACGTGCATGCGGCGCCGAAAGCGCCGGCCGCGTGTGCTCTTCAACGGCACGGGAGAGAACAAGGGATAGCAGGCCGCGGATCTGAAGCTGGTGGCCGGGCTGCTTTGCTTCCCAGGCCACCCTCATCTGATAGAACAAATTTCCAACTTCTGCCGGCACATTATGCGTAATGGGCGGAAGGTCCTTCAGTAGATTGGCCGACTCCTCGTCCAAGGCCGCCAACTGAAAAGCCGCGGATACAAAGTGCCAGGGGTCATCGTGATCACTGCGGCCCGTGTGGGGCAACCCCTTAGTCAGAAAGATCAAGGTTCCGGACACCACCCGGTGCGAGGTGCCGTTCACCCGATAGTAGGCCTTGCCGGAAACACAATAGGCCAGGATATGCGAGCGGGAGTTGACGAAGTCCTTGATCCCCCATGACGGATTAGGTGTTCGATTGATGACGTAGTCCACGCCGGTAACAGCGCAGTCATAGGACATGGCGATGCCACTTACGGGACCTTCCGGAAGCTCTTCCATACGCTCGTCTCCATGGGTTGTTCCACACCTCATGCGAGTGTGTGGCCTGTACAGTAGCATGCTGCCCGCAGAAGCCGGAGCGTCGTCGAATAGTGCAAATTTACGGCGCGGAAGGAATGGGAAAAGCCCTCCCGCCTTCCTAGAGTTGAAACCCAAGGAGCACGCCCCCATCGGGCGAGTGAATCCACATTCGACTACCGCAATCAACGACGAAAGGCGGACACCCATGTCCCCGCACACCTTGGGCGCCGACCCAGCACACGTCACGGAACGGGCAGGTTCGGATCGCATGAGTTCCACTCAGCAGGCCGGCGACAAAGCATTGTCCGACCGTGAACTGTGTGATCGTTTTCAGGTCATCCCTACTGCAGCGATCAATGACGTGCTTCGCAGCAAGGGCCTGATCCAGCAGGTGCTCCCACCTACTGTTGAGGCCCTTCAGCCGAACATGCGGGTGGCGGGCATTGCTTTCACCATCAAGGGTTCGAAGAACCTTCAGTTGGCCAACGAGATGGAAGAACGCGCTGCAATGCTCGAAGCCATCCCCCAGGACGCTGTTTGTGTGTGGGACACGTCAAACGACGACGAGTCCGCTCAGTGGGGCGAGGTCATGACCATGGCCGCGCAAAGGCAGGGCTGCCGCGGCGCAATCGTCGACGGCGGAGTGCGTGACACCGACAAGATTCTGGAACTGGACTTCCCGGTTTTCTGCCGGTACCGCACGTCGAATGGCATGCTCGGCCGCTTCCGAATGTCAGCCTGGCAGGTTCCCGTCCGCATCGGACAAGTCACCATCCAGCCGGGCGACATCACCGTGGGCGACATCGATGGCGTGATCATTGTGCCCCGCGCAATCGCTGAAGAAACGCTGGTTGAAGCAGAACAGATCCAGTTCGACGAAATCAGCCTTAAGAAGATGATCACGGACGGCGTAGCTCCGCGGGAGGTGGTGGAACGTGGTGGCTACTTCTAAACTCGTGGCCGGGTGGCATCCCGCGTCCACCCCGGCGCCCAAAACACCTCACGAGATTGCTGTCGGACTGTACAACCACTACAACGACCTTGAGGAAATCAAGGCCTACTACGGCGTGCTGGCCATCTATGGCCTTGCCCGCGCGGCAGTGACAGCCTCCGACGAGCAACTGTTGAACAGGGTCGAAGACATCGTCCGGCGATTCCCTGACGAAGTGTCCCATCCTCACTACAACTTCCCCAGCTACAGCATCGGCGGAATTGCCCAGGCTTTCTTGAGCTCCATCGGTCGGACACAGGACCGTGCGCTGCTCCTGCGCGACTTCGCAGAAGAACTCATGACGGCGCCGCGCAACGCTGAAGGGATTATCAAGCTCCCCGGTACGGATGATTCAATCTGGATCGACGCCGCCATGGCCTCCTCGCCTTTCCTGCTGTACGCAGGCCTGACACTTGATGAACCCCGGTACGTTGACGAGGCCGTCACTCAGTCCGTGAAGATGTACGACGCTTTCCTCAACCAGGACAACGGCCTGCTGCATCAATGCCGCAGTTTCATTGCACCCGGTGTGCTTTCCCAGGACCACTGGGGGCGGGGCAACGGGTGGGGTATCTTCGCCTTGGCGGAACTGCTCCGCGGGCTTCCCGTCGATGCTCCCCGCCGCTCTGAAGTGGAGAGTCGGTTTGTTGCCCTGTGCACCGCCCTCCTCCCCCACCAGACCCCCCGCGGTTTATGGCGTCAAGAAATCCCCATGGAGTCCGCATGGGAAGAGGCCTCAGGATCCGGACTCATCCTCTACAGCTTCGGCGTGGGCATCGAACAAGGAGTTCTCACTGAAACGACATGGGCTGACGCCGTAGTTCGCGGCCTCACAGGTCTCAGCGAATGGTGCATCAACCAGGACTATTCCACTGAGAACAGCTGTCCCGGCACCCTGTGTCCCGGCACCGGGGAAAGCAAGGGAACGGTCGAGGCCTACGTCCAGCTGCCCGTGCCTCACCGCGATGAACACCACAGCTTCTCCGCACTGATCCTGGCTTTGTCCATTGCGCCCGTTGTGGGCGTTGAACACCTTCAGCTGCGAGCCACCCCACAAAGCACCACATACCTTCCGGCGATGACATCATGAGCCTGCAGCGAACGGCCTCAACCACGGCCGAAGAAGAGCTTAAAGCCACAGAGACGGACAAACCAAGGCGCCCCAGGCAGTCAAAGAAGTCCACCCACCAGCCAAAGATGTCTGTTCGGAAGAGGCTGCGGCGGGACCTGACGCTGTTCCTGCTGCTCACTCCCGGCCTGCTGTTCTTCCTGATCTTCCAGTACTGGGCACTGGGTGGATACGTCATCGCGTTCCAGGACTACGTCCCGTTCCTTGGAATTGAAGGCTCCGATTGGGTGGGCCTGGAGAACTTCCAGGCGTTCTTCGGCGACCCTGCGGTCTGGCAGGCAGTCAGGAACACCCTGCAGATCTCGGCGCTGCAACTGATCTTCTTCTTCCCGGCACCAATCGCACTGGCGATCTTCCTGCACAGCGTTCAGTTCGACTGGGCCCGGAAAATTGTTCAGAGCATTGTCTACCTTCCGCACTTCATTTCCTGGGTGATCGTTGTTGCGCTCTTCCAGCAGGTTCTCGGACCTGTTGGTGTTGTCAACGGATGGCTGTCCGACGCGGGTCTTTCAACCATCGACGTCATCGGCAACCCCTCGGCCTTCCAGCCCCTGATGGTCGCACAGTTGATCTGGAAAGACTGCGGATGGGGCATGATCATCTTCCTGGCGGCCCTGTACCGCGTAGATGAGCAACTGTATGAAGCTGCCGCTATAGACGGCGCAGGCTGGTGGCGAAGACTATGGCACGTCACCCTCCCGTCCATGCGCCCCATCATCGTCCTGCTCTTCATCCTGAAACTCGGTGACATCCTCACGGTCGGATTCGAGCAGATCTTCCTCCAACGCAACGCCGTTGGCCCCGAAGCTGCCGAAGTTTTGGACACCTTCGTGTACTTCTCCGGCGTCATTGACGGCAACTGGGGCTATGCCACGGCGGTAGGACTGCTGAAGGGCATCATCGCCGCAGTGCTCGTTTACCTGGCTAACAAGGCCGCCCACAAACTAGGAGAACAGGGGCTGTACCGATGAAAGCCTTGCTGAACCGGACGATCCTTGCAAAAACCGAGCGACCAGCGTGGATGAAAAAACCGCATCCGGCAATCGTGGCGCTCAAGGGAGTCTCGCTGCTGATCATCGCGGCGCTGATCATCTTTCCCTTCCTGGTGGTGGTCTCCACCAGCCTTGCCAGCAAGGAAGAAGTGATCTCCAGCGGCGGCTGGGTAGTCTGGCCGCAGTCCATCAGCTTCGAAGCCTATACAACAATCCTGTCCGGCGGTGTCGTCTCCCGGGCCACCATGGTCAGCTTGGGGATCACTGTTATAGGAACAGCGTTGTCCTTGATCGCCACGATCGGTATGGGCTACGCCCTGGCCCGCCCCCACCTTTTCGCCGGAAAACCGATCCTGCTGATGGTGCTCCTGACCTTCCTGTTTACGCCAGGCCTCATCCCGACGTATCTGGTAGTCCAAAGCCTCGGACTGATCGATAACTACGCTTCGCTGATCCTTCCCGTCCTGGTCAATGCCTTCAACCTTATTGTGTTGCGCGGCTTCTTCCAGGGCATCCCGGAGGAACTGTACGAGGCTGCCCGCATCGACGGCGCAGGTGAACTCCGTACGCTGTGGAACGTCGCCCTCCCTTTGTCCAAGGCAGCCATCGCTGTGGTGGGACTCTTCTACGCCGTCGGGTACTGGAACTCGTTCTTCAGCGCCATCCTGTACCTCAATGACTCAACCCGATGGCCGCTCCAAGTGGTGTTGCGCCAGTACGTGCTGGAAGGCTCACCCTTGGCCGGCAACGTGTCCAGCGCCGAGGCAATGCTGAGCTCCCCCACATCCATACAAATGGCCGTCGTGGTCCTGGCCATGATCCCCATCCTGTGCGTCTTCCCGTTCGTGCAGCGCCACTTCACCCAGGGCGTCCTGACCGGCGCCATCAAGTCCTGACCCCACATTCCACGTCACTGACAACCTCGCGTTGAGAGCTTTACTTCCTCTCTCCACGTACTCGGATGAATCACATCAAAGGAGATTACGATGAATCAGCCTTCCCGCAGAAACGTTCTGCAGTTCCTCGGCGCCGGCGCCTTGGGTGCAGCCTTCGGCCCTGCCTTGGTTAGCTGTTCCACCGGTGGCGGGTCAACAGCCAGCGGTTCCACCATGGCCCCATGGCCTACATTCGCCAAGGCAGTTGGACCTAAACCTGATCTTCCCAGCACCCTGGGCCCCAACGGCATTGATGGTTTCTTCAAATACCCAACGGACTTGGCCCAGTCGGTGACAAAAACAGTTGGTGACGGCAGCAAAGTTTCATCGCTGATCCTTAGCTACAGTCCACCACCCAACCCTGCTCCCCAGAACATCCGCTGGGCTGCCATCAACAAAGCTACAAACACCGACATTCAGCTCAACATCGTCCCGGCCTCCGAGTACACGCAGAAACTTTCCACCATCACGGCGTCCAACGACCTGCCGGACACCATGTTGATTCCCGCTTCACCGCCCATGCCGCGGGCCAAGCAGTTCGTACAGGCCAAGTGTCAGGACCTCACCGAGTACCTCAGCGGCGATAACATCCTGGAGTACCCCAACTTGGCAGCTCTCCCCCGTTATGCCTGGGAAGCCATGGGACGCATTGACGGCGGCATCTACGGTATCCCCAACCCGCGTGCAAGGACTGGAGGGGTTCTGCACGTCAACCGGGACCTGTTCGACGCAGCCGGCGCTCCTGAGCCGTGGACCAAAGAGCAGTTCACCAAGTCGCTGCGTGATGTCACCAAGGGTCCCACCTATGGCCTGGGCGCCTTTGCCGGCTGGGACTTCTCACTTGACACATTGGCTGGTCCCCTCGGAGCACCGAACCTGTGGAAGGAAGAGAACGGAGCCTTCACAGCTACCCGTCAAACACCGGAGTTCAGAGCTGGCCTTGAGTTGGCACGCGATCTGTACAAGGAAGGGCTGTACCACCCCAGCTCCAATACAGCGTCTCAGAACGACATGATGAATCAGTACTACGCGAAGAACGTCGCGGCAGTGCCGGGCAACTTCATGAACTACGCCAACGGAACCTTCTTTGACCGGGTTGGCGGCAACTTCCGGACCGACGTCGGTGTTCCTTTCGGTACGGAGATGACGAGCTGGCTTGGATCGGGAATCTTCGGTTACACCGTGTTCAAGAAGGCCGATCCGGAGCGCATCAAGATGCTGCTGCGCCTCTGTGACTACCTGGCCGCCCCGTACGGCACCGTGGAATGGGAACTGGTCCAGAAGGGCGTTGAAGGCCAGCACTTCAAGCGCACCCCTGATGGCCTGGAAATGACCAAACTGGCGTCCAGCGAAAACGCGAACACCACCCCTGTTTCCTACATCGCCAAAGCCCAGGAATTCATCCAGGTCCCCAATAAGCCTGAAGCCACCAAACGTGCCTTCGAGGTTTACGAAAAGATCGTTTCCAACGGAACCGCGAATCCCGCGCTCGGCTTGGACTCCGAAACCATGGAGCGCGAAGAGTCTGACATCCTGCGCAAGCTTTCGGACGTCAGCAACGCGATTGTCACGGGACGCTCGGACATCTCCGCGTGGGACTCGGCAATCGAGGTCTATAACACGGGAAGTGGAAAGAAGATCCGGGAAGAGCTCGCCAAAGCGTACGCCGAACAAAAAACCGCCTAGCAAGTGGGCGGCTCCAGCCGCCCGATCTGTACCCGCCGGCACCGGCCAGCTACCCCATCAACCTGTATAGGACCTTGGCAGAATGTCATTTGATATCGATCCCGCGCCTAACGCCCGCCTTACCAGTCGACTCGATGTGGAAAAGATCGCCGCTTCGTGCGCTTCCGACCCCCGCGCCGCCCGGATGGTGAATGTTCTCCTTGCCCGGGCCACCAAGTGGTCAACCCAGGACACCGTGACTGACCCGGGCGAGCTGGCCGAATGGTGGCATGTCTGCTGGGAACGGATCAGTGACGTGGCTTTTGCCCACGCGTACCGGCCCGATCCCGTTCTTGAAGGTTGGCTTCGGGGCGAAGTGCTGCGAATCTGCGCCCTGAGCCCCGATGAATGGGTGGGTCCGTCCTTCCGGGCCAAAACACGCCCCACCATTGCCTACCTCGAGACCGCACACATAGGGCTGGCTGTTGCCATCGCTTTGGAGCTCTGCCCGGAAATCTTCAGCCCGGCTGAGCGTCAAACCATTGAAGAGGCTGTGATCACCAAGGGCTTGGAACCCAGCCGACGCTGGCTCGAAGCGCAGGATCGGCTTCCGGTCCGCGGGGCTGAACCCGGCCGGGAACTGAACAACTGGTACATGGTGCTGCTGGATGGCTACGCAGCCATGGCCCTCGCCGTCGGTTCGGACCAGGACATCGCGACGCTTCCGGATCGCTTCAAGAAGACTGCAACCTTGTACCAAAGGGACAGCTACCCGGAATCCCTGCAATATTGGGGCTACGCGACTCTCCATCTGACCCACCTTTACGAGTTGATGAGCGCAGCCGGGCTTCCAGGAACCGATCCGGGGCTACTGGTTCCAGCAGCCCGCAGCCTGCCTTGGGTGGCCCATTCGGTCATGTTCCCCACCCAGGAAGGCCTTTGGGGTGAAGGCAAGCACCTGACCTTGCTCAACTTCGGTGACTCGGCCATGACCGGCCGGCCTCCGGCAGACTCGCTACTCTGCATGGCACACCATCTTGAGGACCCGCAAGCAGCTGGCCTGGCCCGTTGGCTGTTCGAACAGGGTTACGCCGATCTTGAGTTGGCTCCTACCGATCTTGCCTCGTTCGGGTTCTTCAATCAGATCAGCTGGATCAGCTTGTCTCATCTGGCGGATGCGGCGGATGCCGTATCGCCGGTGGCAGCAGGCCTGCCTGAGGTTCAGGGCTTCGCAGAAGGAACGGTGATTGCGCGGGACAACTGGACGGACACCCGAACTGTCGTTGCGGTCCGCAACGGCCACGACAAATTGCCGACGGCGTCACACCGCCAGCGCGATCAGGGCAGCTTTATCGCCGGTCATGGCGGCGAAGTGTTCTTCACTGATCCCGGTCACTGCTGCTACCGGCTGCGCGCCTATCAGGACGCCAAAGATAGTAGCGCCCACAGCACCTGGTCCTTCTCGGACCCGGCATCCGGACAAACCATGCACCAGAAACAGAGCCTCGGTATTGATGCCCTGGGCGTTCGCCGTGCGCCGGAAACTGTGGAGAACGTCTTCCCCGGCCCGGCTTCGGTGTTCGGCGCTGACGTGGCTGACGCCTACGGCAAACCGATAACCCGCGCTCAACGCACGTGGATCACGTGGTTGCCTCACGTGGTGATAATCGTTGACGACATTGAGACCTCACAACCGATGGTGGTTAATTCCCAGTTCGTACTCAACAACCGGGACAACAAACTGCGGACCAACCGAGCCACAGATACGCGCTTGGTCTTCCGCCGTGGAGACTCTGCAGTCAAATTCTTCCAGCTCAGCAGCGAAACCGACGGCGTCGCCTCCGCCGCTCCTGTGGAAACGCAGCTCACGGCCCTTCATGATGTTTACGATCCGCACCCCAACGCCCCCGGGCAGGGCAAAGAGGGCAGCGGCCACGTGCATTCTTTCCCCACAGCCACCGCCGGAACCCGTCACCGCGCTGTGTACATCATCATCATGGACCACGACTCACAGATTCAGAACTGGCATGCCTATGCCCAGGCTGACGGCACCGTAGAACTCGGTCTGCCGGACCATACAAAGGTTCTGCTTCCCTTGACGCGGCTCCTCAAGGAAACGCCGGCGAAATCCGGCAAGTAACCCCTTCCAACCAACCAAACATTCCGAACTGCTCCTTGAATCAATGAATAAGTGCAGTCACTTGTGGCTGCCCGAAAGGACTACGCATGGAAAAGATCTCGAACGACACGTCAACGAAGATGAGTCCCGGACGGAGGGATGTTTTGCGGTTGATGGGCATTGGTGCAGCCGTGGGAGCGGTGGGCTTCACCATTGAGGAAGGTGCGCTGCTGACCAAAGCGGCCATGGCCTCCGCTGGACGTAAGATCTACGTCCGTGCTGACGCCGGTACAGGCCCTGACCATGACGGCAGCTCCCCGGAGCGGGCGTTCAACACTTTGCAGGCAGCCTCGAACGTGACCGAGCCCGGGGATACTGTCCTGATCATGAATGGCACCTACATCGACGACGGTGCCCCGGGGAACCAAGGCACACTGATCATCACCCGCTCGGGCACGGCCGGGCAACCGATCACCTACACCGCGTTCCCCCAACACGCCCCGGTGATCACGGTGACCCGGAACTCCTGGACCGGGATCAGGATCACCAGCGCCAGCTACATCACCATCGAAAACCTGACCCTGAGCGGACTCAGCGCCGGACTGAAATATGAAGACGCCTACGAACTGCGCCTCAAAGCCACCCCCACCTACAACGCGAACGGCATCGCCATCCAACCGGCCGCCGGGAACGCCGGCGGAGCCGGTTCCCACCACATCACGGTGCGCAACAACCTCGTGCACCACTGGCCAGGCGGCGGCATCGCAGCAACAAAGGCGGACTACCTCACCGTGCACGGGAACACGGTGCACTCCAACGCCTGGTATTCGATCTTCGCCAACAGCGGCATCTCCACCCTGGTCCCGTCAAACTTCGACTCCAGCACCGGGTACAAACACATCTTCACCAACAACCTCGTCTATGACAACCAGTCCTTCATTCCGTGGCGGCAGCAGGGAAAGATCTCCGACGGCAACGGCATCATCGTCGACTCCACCCTGGGCACCGAAGCCGGCGGCACCCGGTACAAAGGCCGGACATTGGTGGCGAACAACATCGTGTTCAACAACGGCGGCTCGGGCATCCACGCCTACAAAGCCAACGGCGTGGACATCATCAACAACACCGGCTATTTCAATTCTGCGAGCCCGGCCCTGGACTACGGAAACATCGGCGCCTGGGTCAGCGAGGACTGCAACGTCCTGAACAACATCTCCTACGTCCGGACCGGTAAATCCACCAACTCCGCCTACAAAAACATCAACGTCCTCTACGACCACAACATCTACTTCAACGGCCGGGCCCCGGAGGTCGTTGGTCCCAACGACCTCATTGCGGACCCCCTGTTCGTTACCCCGGCCCTAACCCCAGCCGACGCAGACTTCAGGCTGCAAGACGGCTCCCCCGCGATCGGCAGCGGCACCAAGAACCTGGCTCCAAAAGACGATTTCACGGGCAAGACGCGTCCGCCAGGACGTGGAATCGACCGAGGCGCCTACAGGGCAAACGGCTACGGGTCCTGACCTTACCGGCGCCGCTGCCCGGTCCGGCAGGTAGCCCCACCGCCGGACCGGGCACTTCCTAATCCCACTCCGGGAACCTAGACACCGCGAAAGAGATCGACATGACGCAGGCAACCCGTTTCGGGGTCAACTACGTGCCCAGCAAAGGCTGGTGGTACTCGTGGAATGACTGGAACGACCAAGATTTCCAGGACGATTTCCAGGCCATAGCCCAGCTCGGATGCGACCACGTACGCGTGCACTGCCTTTGGCCGCTACTGCAACCGAACCCGGGGATGGTGAGCAACACCATGCTTGATCGCCTTGTCCGCCTTCTGGATCTGGCAGAGGCCAACGGCATGGACGTCATCGTGACAGTTTTCAATGGCTGGCTCAGCGGATTCGATTTCCGCCCCTCATGGCTGCCCGACAACGTCAACATCTTCACCGACGAGGCAGCCATAACCGCTCAGCTGTCGCTCCTCGGTTCGCTGGCGAAGCGGGTAGGTACCCACCCGCGTTTCCTGGGCTTCGACGTCGCCAACGAACCCTGCGTCCTGGCCACTTCAACAAAAAATGTCACAACCCAGCCGCAAGGGGACGCCTGGGTCCGGACCCTCCTGGACCATTGCCAGCAGCTTGCCCCTGGAAAATTGCATTCCGTTGGCATGGATCACGCACCGTGGCTGGCAGCCGACGTTCCCTTTGGTCGGCCCACGCTGGCCAACACCGGTGGGCTCACGCCCATCCACGCCTGGAGCTACTTCACCGGTGCACTCGAGCAGTACGGCCCGCTCGGTACCGGCACACTCCATCTGGCCGAATTCATGCTCGAACTCGCCAAAGCATTCCAGGACGACCCCACCCGGCCCGTCTGGCTTCAGGAATACGGCGTCGCAAACGACTGGATGACACCTCAAGAACGCGAAACATACGTCGACAAAGCAACCCGATCCGCGCTTAGCGTCGAAAATCTATGGGGCATCACCTGGTGGTGTTCTCACGACATCAACAGAGAGCTCACCGGCTTCGTCGAACTCGAATACGACCTCGGCCTCCTCACCGTGGACAACCACGTCAAACCCACCGGCGCCCGTTTCGCGAGCATCATCGCCGAAGTCAAAGCGGGAAGCGTGGCCGAACCCCAACCACGCAATACGGCACTTATCCTTGACGACGACCAGACGCCGGACCTGACCTTCGCGGACCGCTTCTTCGCCGTCATCGACTCCGGCGAGTCCCCGGCGATCATCCTCAGAAGTAAAGCCAACGATGACCGCTACCTGGCCAGCCGCGGGATCACCGCCATAGTTTAATGGCATGCTGCCCTGAAGAAGCTCAAGTCCTGGCATCGAGACCTCAGCAGGTCCCGCAGAAGGAGGAACAATGCCACCGGAAACGATCGTCATCACTGGCGGTGCTGGGCGCATCGCTACCGCGCTGCGCCCACGGTTGAGGAAACCCGGCCGGACCATCCGGCTTCTGGATGTGACCGCACCGGAGGGACCGCTGGACGTCAACGAGGAATTCCACCATATTCCGGTCACCGACCTCGACGGCACCACCAGGGCATGCTTGGGAGCCCGGGCCCTGGTGCACCTGGGCGGGGACCCCTCGGAACGGCCTTGGGCCGAGCTTGTGGACACGAACATCACCGGAACATACACGGCCTTTGAAAGTGCGCGCGCAGCCGGCGTCCCCAACGTCTTCTTCGCCAGCTCACTGCACTGCGTCGGCTACAACACGTTCGAATCCGCAAGCCAAAGCCCGGTTGCTCCGCCACGACCTGACACCCTCTACGGCGTGACGAAAGCGGCAGGAGAAGCAATCGGCAGCCTCTACGCCGACCGCTTCAGCATGCGGGTGGTAGCAGCACGGATCATGGAATTCGGTGAACATCCGTCCGGGCAACGGCAACGGCTCACCTGGTTTTCCCACGACGACGCAGCACGCCTGGTAGAAGCAGCCATACAACTGGCAGAACCGGGCTTCCACATCGTCTGGGGAAGCTCACGGAACAGCAAAGGGACCGTACCCTTGGGACCCGGAGAAGCAATCGGATTCTTCCCGCAGGACGACGCCGAAGACCACCTCCAGAGCATGGCTTCTTCTCCCAAGGATGACCCCAAGGACCCTAAAACCGAACTCATCGCCGGAACGTTCATTGATCCCCAACACCCCATCGACAACGACTGGACGGAAGGCTGATTCCATGGGGCAAGTGCGGAGCTGAACAACGGTACGGGCCTGCTAATGACGGGGCGCGGCGCAACTTCCGCCCACCACCAGGTTTCCTTGGAACACGATTGTCTTCTTTGGTTCCTGGGGCGACGCGATTCTTGCGAGCAGGAGCCGGACAGCGGTGGCTCCGATGTCTTTGAGGGGCTGCCGCAGCGTCGTCAGAGGCGGCTGTGTAAACCGTGCGGATTGAGTTCCGTCGAATGAAACGATGGAGATATCCTCGGGAACACGCAGGCCCAGGCGGCCGCAGGCATGCAGGGCCCCATGGGCCTGCGCGTCGGAACTGACAAACAGCGCGGTCGGTTTTTCATATCCGGGTTGCCTGTGATCGGGGTTCAGCAGGGCCTCCGCGGCTTCGGCTCCCCCTTGAGGAGTGAACGCCCCCTGCGCCACGAGATCTGAAGAATGCGGCGCAGCCGCACGCTGTTGCTGTTCCCGCCACCCTTGCACCCGGTCCTTGCTGGTTCTCAGGGGCCAGGGTCCGCTGATACAGGCGATGCGCTGGTGGCCCCAGCTTTGGAGATGCTCGACGGCGGTGGCCGCACCCTGGATATTGTCCACGTGGACACAAGAGGTGGAATCTGTGTCGTCTACGCGGTCAACCACCACAATTGGCGGCAGTTGTTCCTTATGTTCGCGGACCTTCGCCAGGGCGTCCGAGGAGATCAAGAGCAGCCCATCTGCCCTTCGGTCAATCAAGGAGCGGACATGGGTTCTTTGCAGCTTGGCATCCTCGTGGGTGATACCCACTGAGAGCAGATATCCAGCTTGGAGCAGTTCGTGCTCAATGACCTCGGCAAGTTCCGCAAAGTAAGGGTTAACCGGGCTCGGGATGAGGAGGCCAACCGTTTTGGTGGATCCTCCACGAAGCGCGGAAGCCACCGCATTGGGCCGATAGTCCAGAGCCTCAATGGCCGCATTGACGCGTGCCCGGGCTTCCCGCGAGACCGGCCTGGGTCCCCCGTTAATGACATAGCTGACGACTGCCGGAGACACGTTCGCCAATGACGCAACGTCTGCTCGCGTCGCCATGCCCTGCTCCTTATTTGACCGGTTCTTCTAAGAAAGACTAGCTGTCACCGACCCCAGTTCATCACGCATGGGATAAGAAGACTGTGCGCCGAACCGGCCCACAGCGAAGCTTCCTGCTTCAACGCCCACGGTAGTTGCTTGCTCGAGGGTTGCGCCGGCTGACAGTTCCGCAGCCAAAGCCCCCACGAAAGCGTCGCCGGCGCCGGTGGTATCCACAACGGCGTCCACGGTGGGGGCTCCAACGAGTCCTTCCCCGGAGCTATCGGACCAGCAGGCTCCCTGTGCGCCCATCGTGATCACGGCCGACCGCACATAGTTGCGCAGCACTTTGAGGGCACGCTGTGCCGAGTCATGATCGGTCACTGGGAAGCCAACCATTGCGGCGGCTTCGGATTCGTTCACGATGAGTGGGTCGCAGAAAGATAGTGTCACCTCGGGCATCGCCTGGTAAGGAGCCAGGTTCAGGACAATCCGGCTATCTCTTTGTGCGGCGGCATCGACGGCTGCGTGAATGACTTCCGGCCTGATCTCCGCCTGCAAGACCACAACGGGCGGGTTGGCGTCCGATCCGATGGCCCTGCGGACCCTGTTCGCGTGCAGGGCGTAGTTGGCGCCGGGGACAACCGTAATGGAGTTTTCGCCGCTTTCGAACACTGACACCAGGGCAAGGCCAGTCTGTTCGTGTGCCGCTATTTCCACAGCTGCGGTATCAACCCCTTCCTGGCGCAGGGCGCGCAGCAGGTTTTCGCCGTCCCTGTCATCCCCCACGCATCCAACGAACCGGACCTTGGCACCCATGCGGGCTGCGGCTACGGCTTGGTTGGCCCCCTTTCCTCCAGCATGCTTGACCAGTGCCTTGGCGAGGACGGTTTCGCCCGGTTCCGGTGGGACGACGACTTTTACGATGTAGTCCATGTTTGCGGATCCCACCACCAGAACGGTGCTCTTGCTGCTCACGTTATGAACCTCCCAATCCGGACGAGGCAAGTCCGTCGATGAAGCGGCGCTGAAGTATCAGGAACAGGATCAACATCGGTGCGATCATGATGATGCCCGCTGCGCTGATCAGGGTGAAGTCCTGAGTGTAGCCCTGCTGGAAAGAGAAGAGCGTTGTAGAAACGGGCAACAGGTCACTGTTCTGAATAAAGGTGATGGCGAAAAGGAACTCGTTGTAGGCAGATAGACCAGTCACCAACGCGACGGTGAAAAGCCCGGGCAGGGCGTTGGGGAGCACCACGCGGAAGAGCACCTTAAGTTCCCCTGCACCGTCCATGCGGGCCGCTTCTTCGAACTCTTTCGGAAGGGTGAGCATGAACGACCTCAGGAGCAGTGTCGCGAACGGGGAGAACAGGGCGATGTAGATGATGATCAGGCCCAGCTGCGTGTCATAGAGTCCGAAGTTGGACCAGATGTAGAACAAGGGGACGAGGAACATCTGCATCGGCAGCGAGCTGGTGACCAGAAGGTAGGTGATGAACGAATTGCCTCCCTTGATATCAAGGCGGGCCAAAGCGTATGCCGCGCACCCGGCCACGATGCAGGTGCCCAGTACGGTGCCGCCAACGATGATGACGGAGTTGGTGATGCCGGCCCCCATGTTCGCCTGTTCCCAGGCTCTGATGAAGTTTCCCCATTCCCAGGTTGTGGGCAGGCCCAGCGGATTCGTTGCGAGTTCGCCCTGTGTTTTGAGGGCGTTGAAGAAGAAGAGGACGATCGGGCCGAGGGAGAAAATCGCAAGCAAGGTAATGGCGACTGGCATAAAGATGCCAGCGCCCTTGGTGCGTAGTCGGCGGGAACTTCCGGTCCCGGCGTCGTGCTTTTTGAATTGCGTTTTCCGCTCAAAGGCCATGGCTGTTGACTGCTTTGTGAGACTCATATTTCCCAGTCCCTCGTCTTTCTGATCCATAGGTAGGCTGCGACAACCACGCCGGTGATTGCCGCCATAATGACCCCGATTGCAGAGGCATAGCCTGCATTGAGGTTGGTGAAAGCTTCACGATAAAGCAGCGTTGAGAGAACCTCAGTGGAACCAGCAGGGCCGCCCTGGGTGAGGATGTAAACGTAGTCAAAGGACAGGAATGACCAGATGATGGTCATGAGTCCCAGGAACATGAACGTGGGGCGGATGGCCGGAAGGGTGATGGAGATAAATTGCCGGGCCGGGCTGGCGCCGTCCAAGGATGCCGCCTCGTAAAGGCTCGGATTGATGCCTTGCATGGAAGCGAGGAAGACCACCACCAGGAACCCCCACCACGCCCAGTTGTTGATGAAGGCGACCGCGCCCAGGGCCCATTCACTTTCCCCCAGGAAGTTAATGCCCAGGATCTTGCCGAGTCCAACGTCAGGGGAAAGCAGGACACGCCAGATAGAGGCGATCACGACTGTGGCGATGATGTACGGGATGAAGAACGCTACCCGGAAAAAGAGGGCAAACCGACGCAGCCTGCTGAGCGCGTAGGCACCAAACAGCCCCATCGTCATAGGAACGATCAAGAAGAAGATGGTCCAAATGATGTTGTGCCAAAGTGCGTTGGCGAAAGCCTCGTTGGAAAACATTTCAACGTAGTTTGCGAAGCCGATGAAAGTTGCATCCCCGATGCCGCTCCAGTCGGTGAGGGAATAGTAGACAGCGCTGATGCCCGGGATCAGAATGACCACCACGTTGACGAGGATCAGCGGAACCATGAAGATCCACCCCTTGACGGAGTTGTCCCTCAGGAGCCGTTTCCACCGCCTGGGCCGACGCGTGGGGGCCTGCCCCACAGCAGCTCCATGAGGAAGCACGGTTGTCATGACGCCAGCCCCGAAGGCTTGGGCGCAGTAGGTACCTTCCCGTCAGCGAATTCTTTGGCGAATCGCTCCTGGATGCCGGCGCAGAAGTCTTTTGCGGACATTTTGTCCGTGATGACCTTTTCAAACTCTTGAATCATGTACGTTTCGGTTTCCTGGGGGTAGAACGTCCAGGTCAGGTAACCGATGTTCTTCGCGACGGGGAGCTCCGTGTAGAGGCGGCTGAGCCGCGGGTCGGCGTTGGCGGAGAAATCTGCCAGCTCCAGCTTCAAGGGGGTGGCCGGCCAGCTGACTTCCTCGATCGCCTTTGTAAGGGTCTTGACGTCGGTGGCCAGGAAGTTCAAGTACTCAGCGGCCGCCGCCACGTCAGCGGATTTGGAGTTGATACCCGTTGATTGACCGATGCCGAGGTCCCAAACTTCGTTGGGGACTTCTTTGCGCAGTGACGGGAACGTTGTCCAGTCCCAGTCAGCGTCGTTGCCGGCTTCCTTGCCGAAGTAGGGACGCATGTTGCCCATTTCCCAGGTTCCGGAAACCATGCCTGCGGCTTCGCCGGATGCGAGCTGCTTATAGAGTTTGGGGAACTGGTTGGTGAAGTAGGCGTCCACGGAACCGCCGAACCAACCCTTCTTGAAGTATCCGGAGAGAAGTTCGATGGTGTCGACGAATATCGGGTCCGTCCACGGGGTTTTGCCGGTCAGGGCGGAGTACACGGCTTCGCCGCCTGCATGGTGGTTCAGGAAGACGGACAGGTGCCATTCGTTGGCGCCCTTCCAGTCGGCATTGCCCGCGGCGATGGGGACCATACCCTTGCCCGCGGCTTCAGTGCAGAACGCTTCGAAGCTCTCGCGGGAGTCCGGGACTGTGAGCTTGTTCTTTTCCAGAACGGCAGGATTGAAGTAGAACGCCATGGACTCGTACTGAGTAGGCAAGGTGACCAGCTTGCCGTCAATTTTGGATGCTTCCAGAGACCACGGGGCCAGGACGTCGTTCCATTTGTACTTTTGAGCGTATTCGGTCAGGTCGGCCAAATAGCCCGCGCTTTGATACGCGGCAACCTGTGATGGCCCGGGGGTGAGGATGAGATCGGGTCCTTTTCCTGCAGCCAGTGCGGTCTGGACGAGGCGGTCGATCGTGTCATTGGATTTGACGGTCAGTTCGACTTCTTTGGAGCCTTTGTAGGCTTTGACGAAGTGTTCGCGGAAGTATTTTTCGTTGTCCGCGTCCGCGAAGAAGTTCCAGAACTGGATCTTCCCGCCTGCGCTGGAGCCGCTGTTGCCCCCGCCGCTGCACGCTGCCAATACTCCTGCAAGACTTACTGCGCCGGTCAGTGCGAGGAATCCGCGTCGGTCGATGTTCATTGCAATCTCCTTCGATTACGTGGGCTGGGCTATTTCAGGCCGTTGACGGCCAGGCTGAACGTACGCTCTGCGAGGTCGGAGATCCGTGCGTTGTCGAAGCCGAACAGCGCGGACCGGACCCTGTCCTGCAGGGGGTCGATAAGGTGTGAGGGCAGCTTCGCCGTTCCCGCGAGGATTCCGGCTACGGAGCCGACGGTGGCGCCGTTGGAATCGGTATCCCAACCGCCCATCACAGTCAGTCCCACCGATCGGGTGTAGTCACCTTCGCCCCACAGGAGTCCGGCGACCACCAGGGCCGCGTTATTGACCGTGTGCACCCAGGAGTAGTGCCCATACAGTGACTGGATTTGCTTCAGGGCCTGGTCCCAATCAAGGCCATCCTTGTGCAGTTGCAGCACAGCGTGGATGGCCTCGGCAAGCCGGGATCCGGGCGGAACCACCGACAGCGATACCTTGACGGCTTCGCTGGCATCGTTGGAAGTGAATGCGGCAGAGATGAGGGCAGCAGCCCACATCTCGCCGTAGACCCCATTTGCCACATGTGACAGTGAGGCATCCTGGAAGGCCAGCTCGGCTGCCTTCCACGGGTCTCCGGGGAAAACATATCCGTACACATCACCACGGATTTGGGCGCCGATCCATTCACGGTAGGGGTTGCGGTAGTTGGCAATGTCCGGGCCCGTCAGGCCATTGGTGATATTGATGTACGCGGCTCGTTCTGCAGTGAACACTTGACGCAGCGGCAACAGGGCCGTCCAGGCATCGGCCACATGCTCGGGCGACAGGTCAGCGCCGTGTGTTTCCAACAGGTGCAGGGCAAGGATCGAATAATCGATGTCGTCATCGCGGGACGAGCCGTTGACGTTGCCCAATGTTGTTTCAGTCCAGCATTCACGCAACTCGAAACCAGTCGGCATGGGGTCCAGCGCGGGCACGTAGTCACGGAGCGGGTAAGCGCCGGCAAGCTGCAAGTAGGCCTTGATGTGGTCCGAGGTCCAGTAGTCGCCCAGTTCCACCGGCTTGCCGAGATTGCAGCCTGCGATGCGGCCGAGCCAGGCAGCATGGATCTTGTCGGCCAACGTGGAGGATTCCGCCTCGGTGACGGGAGGAGCGGCAGGCAGGGACTCCCGGATAGCTTCCACCCCCTCGGGTTCTGCGTAGTCCCAATCAGCTGATCGCTGAAGGGACGCCAGCTCGTCAAGGAGCAACAGCACCTGTTGGCGGTTCCGGGGATCTACAGTCGATGCCCGACGGGCGACATCAGCTACGTCATAGCCGGTTTCCTGGCGTTGACGGATTTCATCGCGCAGAAGATCCCAGGCAGAGAGCGGATCAAATGCCGTCGAGGGGAAGTGGGGAGACGGTTCAGCCATGAAACAAATCCTTAGTCGAGGTAATTACGGAGGGCGCATCGTCGCGCGCTGGTATCCGGTTGGGGGGGGAAGCCGTGTGGGGACACGACGTACGCGGCGTGAGCGCCGCAAGGCCGTCGGAATGGGGTCACCACTTCCGGAGGGTGCTTCGCTGAGCCCTTTGTTTATAGGACTCAACACGTGTTGACAACATCAGTGTACGTCGACGTGACGGAGCGCACAAGACTTTAGTTTTCACTATTTACTATTGGCCCGATTCCTGGCCGACAGGCAGTCAAACCATTGACTTTTCAAAAAAATGAATATAACTTCAAACACGCACTGCCACACATCGCCCGCACACGCCACACCCCGGCCTTTAGCGCGGCACCACCCACAAAAGACGTGCTGCTTGGCGCGTTGGAAGGAAAATCCATGACAGCTCCAACAACGCGCGTAGCCTTCGTAGGCACCGGTAATATTGCCGGGCCCTACGCCCAAAGCCTGGCCACGCATCCCGAGCTTGAGCTCGTGGGCGTCTTCGACGTCATGCAGGACAAGGCGAAAGAGTTCGCGGCAGCTCACAGCGTGGACAGCTACACAGATCTGGATGCGTTGTCTGCAGCACGTCCGGACATCGTGGTAAACCTGACCAGCGCTCCCTACCACTACTCCACCACCAAGGCACTGCTCGGTCACGGCCTGACCGTGTTCAGCGAGAAGCCGCTGGCCATGACGGCAACCGAAGCTGCTGAACTGGTGGACCTTGCCCACACGGCTGGTGTCCGGCTCTCCTGCGCCCCTTCACTGTGGCTGGGTGCAGCCAGCCTGGAGACCGCGCGGAGGGTACGCGCGGGAGAAATCGGCGATGTCCGCCTGGTCACTGCCGAGGTTAACCAGGGCAGGATCGAAACCTGGCACCCGAACCCGGACACTTTTTACCAGGTAGGGCCCGTGTTCGACGCCGGCGTCTACCCCCTGACGTACCTCACCGCGGTTTTGGGTCCCATCGTCGAGGTCACTGCCACTTCGGTGAGTATGCTCCCGGAGCGCACTACCCTCTCGGGCGAAACGCTGCAGTTGAGCACTCCGGACGGATGGGTGGTTGTTGCACGTTTTGGCAACGGTGCCGTCCTGCGTTTGACCTGTACTTTCTTTGTTGACTCCGCAACTATTCCCCGTGCCGTGGAGTTCCATGGCGTGGACGGTTCGCTTCGGCTCGATGACTGGTTGCGGGCGGACGCGGGCATTCACCGCGCAGAGTACGCCCGGAAGTTTACCGAGCTGGTGCCGGGCGAGAGCACCGCGGACATTGACTGGTGCCTGGGGCTGGCTGACCTTGCCGCGTCCATCCAGGAAGACCGCCGGCACCTGGTCACGGCAGAGCATGCCGCCCACGTGGTGGAAGTCCTTGAAGCAGTCAAGGCGTCCGCCGAGGCCGGTACCCGCATTGCCGTGACGTCCACGTTCGTTTCCCCGCTTGAAGCAAGCCAGCCCTCCAACACTCCCGCCTTCGCGGACAACTGAAAGGACTTCCATCACATGACGAGCACAGAGACGTACGAGTTGTCCTATATGGGCGCCAACCTCGTTGCCCAACAGCTTGCCTGGAACATGACCGAAGGCTGGATGCAGGGTGACGATGCTGCCAACGCCTACTACCGTCCGGTGGAGACGTTCGAAGAGCGTTTCGGAGCGTTTGTCGACCTCGCGGTCGAAGCGGGCTTTAAGACCATCGATGTCTGGACAGGCCAGTTGAACTGGACCTGGGCCACTGATGCCCATCTCTCTGCAGCACGCCGGGTACTTGATGCCCGGGGCGTTCAGGTTGCCAGCTACGCGGGAAGCTTCGGCAAGACCGCAGATGACTTCCAGCGCGTGTGCGACGTCGCCGCGGCCCTGAACACCACCATCCTCGGGGGAATATGTGAAGCATTGGCCCAGGACCGCGAGGGAGTGCTGGAGATCCTTCGCCGCACAGGCCGCATTCTCGCCCTTGAAAACCACCCCGAGAAAACGCCCGCGGAAATCCTTGCGAGGATCGGCGATGACCATGACGTCCTGGGCACTGCAGTGGACACCGGCTGGTGGGGTACCCAGGGTTACAGCGCTGCCGACGCCATCCGCGAACTGGGTGCTACGGTGAAGCACGTCCATCTCAAGGACATCAAGGCCGAGGGCGCTCACGAGTCGTGCGCACTGGGCGACGGAGTGGTTCCCATTGAGGGTTGCTTGAAGGAAATGGCCGCCATTGGCTACAACGGCCCGGTTAGCATCGAGCACGAGCCCGACACCTACGACCCCACTCCGGAGGTCATTGAGAGTAAGCGCCGGGTTCTCGCTTGGACTAGCTGAACCAGGCAGGAACCAGGAGAACAATGGGGAAGTCGATTGACGCTGTCAGCGTCCTGGCCAACGCGGCGCTTTCGCTGCCGCTGGGCGCGCAGGTTCCGACCACTGCGGAGCTGGCCCGCATGGCCGGCACCGGAGCGGGAACTGTACAGGCAGCGCTGCGAACCCTTGAACTGTCAGGCGCTATCCAGACCTCCTCACACGGGAGCTCGGGGAGGCGCCTGACGGCCAAGGTTCTTCCTGACCTTTGGGCTGCAAGTGGCCGCGGCATCCTGACCGGAGTCCTGCCGCTGCCCGACACCCGCGAGTTCACCGGCCTTGCCACCGGATTGAGCGAGGCGGCCGAGCGCGCAGGCATACCTCTTCAGCTTCTCTTCCGGCAAGGCAGCGCGGTCCGTCTTCGCTTCCTGGAAAGCAAGCGGGTGGATTTCACAGTGGCGTCGGCCGCCGTCGCCCATTCGATCGGCGAGCAGACCACCAGCCTTACCTTGGGCCCCCACACCTTCTACCGTAAACAGTCCGTGGTGGTGATCACCCGCACGGGCCAGGAGGTGGGGATCCCTGCCCGGGTTCCCGTGGACCGAAACTCCACTGACCATGTGACCCTCACGCAGCGTGAGTTTCCCAACGCTGAGATGGTGGATACTCCCTATGCCTTCATTCCCGAATCAGTAGTCAACGGAAACTTTGACGCCGCAGTCTGGCATCAATCAAATTCCAGCCCGCTGCTGGTGGCCGCCGGCATCCGGATCCACGCCCTGCAACACCCGCCCACCTCGGACAATGAAGCCCTCGATAGGGCTTCGATCATCTGGGGCAGCCATGATGCGGCTGTGGGCGGAATCATCACGGGGCTCTTCGACCCCGCAACCTTGGAAACAATTCAAAAGGAAGTCATGGATGGACGCCGCATCCCCCAGTTCTAAGCAGATCGATCCCTGGCGCATCGCCGTGGTCGGATTCGACCATATGCACGCCGGCGATCAGATCAGCGTTATCAAAGACCATCCCCGCGCCATGTTGGTGGGAGCCTGGGACAGCAACCCGGACCGAATGCAGCAGGTGTGCGCGGAACTCGAGGTCCCGCCCCACCTTCAATACGGTGACCTGGACGCCCTCATCGCAGAGACAGCTCCGCAGATCGCCGTGGTCTGCTCCACAACGGCGGACCATCGCCGGTACGTGGACTACTTTGTGGAGCGGGGGATCCACGTGCTCCTCGAGAAGCCCTTGGCGTCCACCGTGAACGACGCCAGGGCAATCGTGGGTGCGGCAGCCTCGGCTCCGGGCGTCCTGGTGGGGGTCAATTGGCCGCTGGCGTGGTACCCCGTCCACAGAACAGCGCGCCGCCTTATCAGCGAAGGCGTGATCGGTTCCGTTCTCGAAGTGCATTACTACGACGGCAACAGGGGCCCTTTGTTCCACACCCATGGCAAGCATGAGGTGGACGACGCAGAGGTCGCCAAGGCGAAAGCTTCAACGTGGTGGTACTCGGCCGCTGAAGGCGGTGGTTCCCTGCGTGATTACCTCGGCTACGGCGCTACTCTTGCTACCTGGTTCCGTGACGGCGAACTTCCCACGGATGTTACGGCCCGCACCCACATCAGCCCCGGGGATGAGGTGGACGAACAGTCGGTGGTGATTGCTTCCTATCGCTCAGGCTTGTCCACCTTCCAGACCCGTTGGGGCACTTTCACCGACCCGTGGACCCACCAGCCCTATCCACGCTGCGGCTTCGTGATCGTCGGCAGCGCCGGAACCATCGCCAGTTTCGACTACGCCGAAGCCGTCCAGGTTCAGGACAACGCGCATCCTGAGGGACAGGCCATTCCGGTGGACGAGCTTGCACCGGGTGATACCGGCGGAGTGCCCAACCTGATCCACGCATTGGATCACGGGCTGCCTCTGGAGGGCCCGGTGTCGCTGGAAGTCAGCATGGCGGGCCACCTGATTGTCGAAGCAGCTGCTCAAAGCGCGGCTGATCAGACGCCGGTTCGATTGGACACACTGTGACCAACAGCACTGCAACCACCAACAGCGCGGAAGCCTTCACCTCGGCAGCCCGGTACCTCCCCCCTGTTCCCCGGACCGCGGGGCACGGAATTGGCCTAATAGGCTGCGGCTTCATCAGTGAAGCGCAACTGGCCGCTTACCAAGAGGCGGGGTTCGACGTCGTGGCCCTGTGTGACCGCACCCTCGCCAAGGCAGAAGCCCGGCGAGAAGCGTATGCCCCGCAGTCCCGGGTGACCACCGACGTCGAAAACGTCCTTTCGGATCCGGCCGTGGACATTGTGGACATCGCCACCCACGTTCCCGGCCGCCCGGAACTCATCCGCCGGGCGCTGCGGGCCGGCAAGCACGTGCTGAGCCAAAAGCCGTTCGTCAGCAGCATCGCCGACGGCGAGCGCCTTGTCGAGGAAGCGCGGACGGCCGGCAGGACCCTCGCGGTCAACCACAATGGCCGGTGGGCGCCGCATTTCGCCGCCGCCCTGGCTTTGGTGTCCGATGGTGCTGTGGGCGAACCGACGTCGGCTGACTTCACTGTTTATTGGCCGCATGATCAGGCTTTCGAACATGATCCCCACTTTTCCACCATGGAGGATTTGATCCTCTATGACTTCGGGATCCACTGGTTCGATATTGTGGCCCAGCTGATGAGCAAAGCAGGCGACGCCCAGCGCGTTTATGCCAGTGTTGGCCATCGCCGCGGTGCGAAGGTTCCGGTAGCAACAGATGCCGACGTCGTTATCGAGTACGCGGCGGCGCGCGCCACTATCTCCTTCCGGGCTTCGGCCCCGCTGGCGGAAAAGGGCATGTACCGTATCGAAGGCACGGAGGGCACCATTGCACATGAGGGGCACAGCCTTGGCGGCGAGGTGGTGACCTTGACGCGCCAAGACGGCTCCTCAGCCATTGATCTCCAGGGAGACTGGTGGAGCAACGGAATGCGCGGCACCATGGCCGAACTGATGGACGCTGTGGAGACGGGCCGTTCCGCTCGAAACTCTGCGGAGACTTCCCTTGCCGGCTTGCGGCTCTGCTTTGCTGCCCTGCATTCGGCCCGCACGCATGTGCCGGTTGACCCGGCCACCGTCGATGCTCGTCACGCAGATTGAGGTTTCCGCCGGCGTGACTTGCCAGCACCAAGCCCCTTAGCGGGTGACCTCTTCAAGGAGCTCCAGTAAATGCCGGTTTCGGGAACCTGTGGCCCGTGTCATGCCGAGTTCACAGGTTCTGTTGCAGGAGGCGTGGGCAGCAGCGTTCAGGTCCGCTACGTCCGCGGCCTGACGCGCTGTTGCCGACGCCGTCAGTTCCGGATGCAACATGCCCCTGTCACCGGCAAACGCACAACAACCCCAGTTCTCGGGAATGTCCACGCGTTCCGCCACTGCACCGGCAACCACGCCCAGCGCATCGTTGAGTCCCATCCGCGTTGACGAGCAGGTGGGATGCAGCACCAGTGTTTGAAGTTTCCCGTGCTCGGGCAGCAGGGGCAGTATCCGTTCGGCGGCGAAGTCCACGGCGTCCACGATGCGCAGGGGAAGCTGACCTTCCGCTGGAATATCCGATTCCACCGCATGGCGCAGGCCCTCGGTGCAGGACGACGCGTCGCAGACGATGGGCAGCTCGCCGTTGTGGGTTGCCGTCCGGAGTGCCGCCGGGGTTTTCGCTTTCATGGTTTCCTAGCCGTCAGGCATCCCTTTGGACGACCACGGCGTCCCGCAGCACAGGCCGTCAATACCTTGTGGAACCAGGAGCGTTAGCCCTGCCCGGGCAGACAGTTGTTCAAAGCTGTACTGCACGCCGCGTCCACCGGCTTCAGGTAATGCCCCTGCCGGACCGAACATGGTGTTGACGCAGGCAGGGAAATAGACGGCATCAACACGCCCCGAAGGAGCAGGGCGTTTCCGCGGTGAGCCTCCGCCTGGAAGCTCCGTGGAGTACAGGGGTACAGTATCTGCCCCCAGGACAGCCCCGCGCCGCTGTATTGGGTGGCTTGATTCCGCCGGACCTGAATGTCAGCGACACGCCCCGGGCTGCACTGGCACGCACCAATCCTGCAAACGGCGGCTTGCCCTCCGGAAAAACTTGCCCGAGGCTGCCGTCCAGGCCAACCGCGACATCGCCGCGCTGCAGAGCGGCACCCCTTTGGACGTAGTGGAGCCCGACATGCGCTTCCATATGAGTTTGATTGACGCAGTGGGAAACGAACGTATCAGCCGGATGTACCGTTCCCTGGTGGGCGAGGTCCGGCTATGGATGGTCCGGGTACAGACCCTGAACCTCCTGGATACTTCCTTGATTCACGCAAAACACCAGAAAATCCTGGAGTTGATTGAAGCCGGGGAGCCCGACGCCGCTGCTGCGCTTCTGGATGAGCATCTGGGCCGTGCCCGGGACCGTCTGGCCGAAGCCATGGAAGGGCAACCCGCCGCAGGCTAGTGCTTGTACTCCTTACTGGACTTGGCCCTGACATGCAGCCGCTCCCCCTGCTGCCCGAAGAGGCTCAGAACTTCAGCCCCATGCCCTCCCGTACTGCCGAACCAGTGCGGGACGCGGGTGTCGAACTCAGCCACCTCGCCCGGCCCAAGCGTCAGGTCATTGTCTCCAAGGACAAGGCGCATACGCCCGGACAGGACATAAAGCCACTCATAGCCCTCATGGGTCTTGAGTTCGGGCTCCTTCTTGGAAGCGGGGATCACGATCTTCCACGCCTGGACGCCTCCGGGGTGCCTGGTCAGCGGAACAACTGTCCGCCCGTTCGCCACCCGTGGTTTGAGACGAATCCGGGGATCGCCGACTTCCGGAGCACCCACTAGATCATCCAAAGGGACGTTGTAGGCTTGCGCCAGCGGAAGGAGCAGTTCCAGGCTGGGGCGGCGTTGACCGGTCTCCAGGCGGGACAAGGTGCTTTTGGAGATGCCGGTCGCAGCAGCAAGGCTGGTCAGAGTTACCTGTCGCTGGTTACGCAACCGTTTCAGCCTGGGACCCACCTGATCCAAGGCTGACGCGATCACTGCTGCAGTAGGGTCCATAGCCCAATCCAACGCGGGATTCCCGGAAACAGCAACGATTGTTGTCGAAACCGGGAAGCCCGGACAGCCTTGAAGGCATGAGCAACTACGAGGTCATTATTGTCGGCGGAGGACCCGCCGGCCTGTCCGCGGCGCTGGTCCTATTGCGGGCACGCCGACGTGTCCTGGTCATGGATACCGGGGAACCGCGCAACGCCCCGGCCGCGCATCTGCATGGCTTCCTGTCCCGCGATGGCATGCCACCGGGCGAACTGCTGGCCACCGGACGGAAGGAGGTGGAGGCGTACGGGGGCGAAATCCTCAACGCCACGGTGAGCGACCTCGTGTCGTGCGGAAAGTCATCCTTCTCGCTCCTGCTCGCAGGCGGCCGGCGGATGACCGCCCGGAGGCTGCTGATCACGACGGGTCTCAACGATCAGCTGCCGGACATACCGGGGCTTCAGGATCGGTGGGCCCGTGACGTTCTGCACTGCCCCTACTGCCATGGATACGAGGTTCGCGACCACGCCTTGGGCGTTATAGGCGGATCGCCGGACGCAGTCCGTTATGCGCAGATCGTTCGTCAGTGGAGCGACGACGTAGTGCTGTTCACGCCGAATGACAGTCTTTCGATTGATCAGCGATCCCAACTCGTCGCCAGGTCCATCGGCATCGTGGAAGGCACGCCGGAACGTGTCCTGGTGGAGAACCACCACCTCAGCGGAGTTCGCATGGAAGACGGGCGCGTCATCCCCCGTACCGCCTTGTTCGTGCCCCCACGGTTTGTACCCAACAACCATCTGCTGCTTCGCCTCGGCTGCGAAACAGACGGCGACGGTTGGCCCGTCAAGGATTCCCAAGGGCTGACGTCCGTTCCAGGAGTTTGGGTGGCCGGAAACGTGGCCAACCCACGAGCCCAAGTCATTACCGCCGCGGGTGAAGGCTCCGCCTCGGCCATCGCCATCAACGCCGACCTCGTTGCCGAGGACATTCGGATCGCCATGGACGCCTTCGCCCTTGGCCACTGACCCTCTACCGCCCCCCTCATCACCACACAACCCAGGAGTACTCATGACCAACCCCACCACGTCCGCAAAAGCCCCGCCTCCCACCAAGCACCAACTCGCCATCATGATCTGGCTTGCCGTGTTTCCGACCCTGGTGGTCATCAACCTGGTGCTCGGCGAATGGCTTGGGACGCTGACTCCCGTCCTCCGTACTTTCATCCTCGCCACCATTGCGGTGCCGATCGTGATCTACGGCCTCATGCCACAGCTGCACCGCGCCCGGGTTCGGCTGATGACCCGACGTTCATCAGCCAAGCAATAACGGTGAAGGCCGACGGCGGTGCGGGTGCGGGAGACAAGTGCCCGCACCGCCTTGCACTCTGACCCGCTCCCGGGCGCCGGCCACTAGCCCACCGTGTGCAGGGAGGTCGAGTCCAAGGGGCGTCGCGCGTCCTTGGAGATCTGGCAAGCTGCACCGATGATTTACCCGCTACCCGTTCCCACAGCTTCAAGGCCTACCCCTTGGTAGCGCGAAGGGCGGTTCGGGACGCGAGGTACTTGACGAGCGTCATGGCCGGGGCCGTATGAGGAGCGTGGGAAGCCACTCCGGCGGAGAGAGTCATGTGTTCGCGGTCCCTGCCGGGAAGGGTCCCGGGACACCATCGCCATGAGATACCCGACGACGACGCCTAGCCCGGCGCCGACTGGCAGGGCGGCATCTTCGCTGAGAAGTCGTATCGGGGTGGTGCCGGCTAAACAGCTACTTGCCGTGGACGCGTAAACGGCACGAATACCCTTTGCTTGCTCCCGGCATCAGCAGTTCAGCCGGGACCGAAGAGAGTTCGCGCCGTTCTCCCTCTACATGCGGCAGGTCCGACCACGGTTCCAGGCAAACGAAATCCGCCCCGGGCTTTTTCCATACCGCCAAATGGGGAAATCCCCGGAAAGCCATGCTGAGTACCGGACCATCGGAGGAGACCAGCCTGACGGTGCGGCTGTTCAATGACTCGAAGATCAAGGCCCCTTCGCTCAGCAGTTCCTCCGTCAACCTCAGGGAATTGCCTTTGAGCGGAGAGTCATAGCGCTCATGCGTGAGATGCACTTCGCTGTTGACCCTCCGGGTAGAGCCCGTTTCGGGACGTTCAAAGACCAAGTCCAAATCCTCATCCCTTTTCCAGCCAAATGCGGGGTGCCAGCCCAGCGAGGCCGGCAGGGGGGAATGGCCGGAATTCGTGAGGATGAACGTCACGGTCAGTTGCCTGGCCGCAACATGCCACTGTGTTTCCAGCGCGAAGGGAAACGGAAACCCTGTAGCGTCCTCCGGATGGTGGTCCAGGCGCAGGTGGGTGGAGTCCGGAGCGGACCGGACCACTGTGAAGCCGCTGTCCCGGACGAAGCCGTGCCGGGTCACTGGGTAGCGTAGGCCGTTGTGCCGGATGACATCCTCTGCAACCCGGCCGATGACCGGGCAGAGAATAGGGGCGTGGCGAGCCCATTCGGGCCCTGCCTCCCAGAGCAGTTCCTGCTCTCGACTTTGAAGGGAAATGAGCTCTGAACCGGTGCTGTCTATGACTGCACTGAGCTGATCATTGCCTATACGGATCTGCATCGGCGCCTTTCAGGCTGTTCGGACGTAGAACTGAAGGCCGCCGTCGATGACCTCCACCCGAACGGCGTCGAGCCCGCTGATGACCAGATCCGCTTCGGCGAGGTCAGCGGCGCGCCGTGTTCCTTCGATGGCAACGACGAATGATCGTGCTGCACGTGCAGCGGCGATTCCCGCGGGGGCATCTTCAAAAACAACAACCTTCCTCGGGTCCACTTTCAATCTTTGGGCCCCCAGAAGAAAAGGCGCCGGGTCCGGCTTGCCGCGGCTCGTTTCGCCGGCAGTGACCAGCACGGTAGGCGCGATGATGCCCGCGGCGTCCAGCCGGGCGGCAGCGACGGTCCTGACACTGGAGGTGACGATTGCCTTCCGGGTATCAGGGATGCTGGCCAGGAGTCCGGGCACGCCGGGAAACGCAGTGATGCCGTGGGTTTCCGTCGCCTCAATCCGAACGATTTCCGCCAGTGCGGCGTCCACTTCCACCGCCGGGACAAGTGCTTCCACTATTTGGCGTGCGGGGATGCCTTCGTACCACTCCTGGAAGGACCGGTCCGCAATACCTCGCCGGTCAGCCCACCGGGACCAACAATGATGGCTGTTGGCGGTGGAGTCGATCAGGGTACCGTCCATGTCGAAAAGAACCGCTTGTACGGCAGGAATTGTTGTGGTGATCATGCCCTTTTTCCGTTCCGGGATGGCCCGCAGCCCGGGGACCGGAACAGCTTGTCCTGGCCCCCGCGGCGCATCTGGTGGTCAGCTCTGGTCGGCAGTGGCAACCAATTCCTCACTGACGCGGAGCACGTCGGCTTTGCGACGGGCGTGTTCCAAGTAGGCGCTTTCGAACAAGTGGTGGGATTGTTCGGCGCCGACGATCTGGGCACCCGTGAGGACGGGCAGCTCGATTCCCTGATCCGCGAGCTTTTGCGCAGTAAGGACCTTGAGGGTATTGACGATCGCGATGTTGGAGATGCTGCTGACCGGCCCTACCTTGTTTGCCCAGCCATCGATGGTGACGGCCGCGTCCCCCAGGGGCGTGCAAATATCAATCACGACGTCGGCATGGTCGGCCAAGATGGTGCCTGAGGCGTGCGTCGGGGGAACCGATCGCGCCTCACTGATGGAGGTGACGGCAATGACTTTCAGGCCGGCCTTTTTGGCGATCATGGCAGTTTCGACCGGGACCGCGTTGCGGCCCGTCGCGCTGAAGATCAGGATGGCATCGGTGGGACGGAGCTTGAAGTTGGAAAAGATCACTTCTGCCAGCCCCGGAACACGTTCAATGAACATGGCCTGCCGCTGCCCGTTGGCCCCTGCGATTTCAGTGTGGAATGTCATCGACAGCTCTGCAATCGGGTGCCAGCCGGGGTATGAACCGTAGCGGGGAAACATTTCCTCGACAGGAATACGAGAGTGTCCCGTGCCGAAAGTGTGGACGACTCCGCCGCCACCAATGGCCTCCGCTGCAATGGCCGCAGCGGTCTCGAGGGCCTCGGTTTGCGTCGCCTCGATGCGGTCGAGGACGTTGCGGGCTTCCGCGATCCAACTCATGAGATTGGTCCTTTCACATTTGTCATTAGCCATACCAGCGGTTCCGATACGGCTGAGGTAGTAGTGGGGCCGCGGGAAGCATCCCGCAGCCGATGGTCAACGGGTCAGTTCTTCCGCGAAGTCGCCTGCACGCTCCGAGGCAGGTGGCCTCCAAGACAAAGCACTGATCGCGTTATTGCGCATGATGTCCTGGATCGCATTGTCGGGGAGGCCAGCGGACTTCAGGAGGACCGGAAACTCGCTTGCCAGCCAGGAAAGGCCAGGGGCTCCGCCCAGTGATGCCCAAAGGTCCCGCCGTGCGCCGTCGGTGCCCACGATGATCTGATGCCCGAAGCCCTCCTCCACCAGGGAGTAGACCGCGCAGACGGTGACGGAGGACAGTCCGCGCTCCCGCTGCCGCAGTCCTTGGTCCAACTCCAGGATGACGCCACTGGACGCCAACTCCTTCAGGTAGTTCAGAGCGTGGCTCTTATCCACGTGGCTGAGAATGATCGAGCCGGGCCGGACGCCCATGGCAAGGAGGAACTCCACCTGGGCGAGCCCTCCCAGCCCACCCTCGCAATGCGTGAGGATCGGCGCCCCAGTGACGTTGCTCGCGTGGGCTGCCGCTTCCAGATTGCGGAGGTCCCGCTGATCCGGCGTCTGCCCACTGGTGGCTACCTTCACGATGCCCGCCTTGTAGGCACTGCGTCGGACTACAGGTCCCGTGTAGTCGAATTCGTCGATTCCTTCCACGAGGTCGGCAACAAACAATTTGACCAGGTCGTCCATATCCACCCGGTTGCTCCAGTGAAGGGGCCCGTAGTAGCGGTCGTGGTGCAGCCCGGTGGCGGAAATGATGTCCACCCCGGTTCGCCGGGAGATCTCAGCCAGCCTGACCGCGTTCCTTCCTGCGGCGACCGGCATGGCGTCGACCATGAGGGCTGCGCCGGCATCGCGGCATGCGCTCACCTCTTCAACTGCCGTG
The DNA here is from genome assembly GCF_002224285.1 of Arthrobacter sp. YN. Taxonomy (GTDB): domain Bacteria; phylum Actinomycetota; class Actinomycetes; order Actinomycetales; family Micrococcaceae; genus Arthrobacter. Next base: position 4,807,788 of record NZ_CP022436.1, read on the forward strand.
TCGACGTCGTAAAGGTGAATATGGGGAAACCTGTCATGGATCAGAGGGGAGTCGATGATCAGGTGTTCATGTCCGAAAACCGAACCCGCTGGTAGTTCTTCCCGGTCCCCCAGAACGGTGCGGATGAATCCTGCTTTATGTGGTTGCATCATGGTCAGCGCGCCGACTGTGGTTGGAGCTGCACTTCGAGGATGGCGCCGGCAGCCCGCAACGTTTCACGAATCGCGGTGGCGGGCACGTCGCGGACGAGTCCCCCTGCGGCGGCCGCGGCCATGGCAGCCGCTGTTCCGGCAGCCTGGCCCATGGCCATCGTCTGGGCCATGGAACGGATGCTGGCTTGGGCATCATGGGTTGCCGAGAAGCATCGTCCGGCGACCATGACGTTTTGCGCGTCCCTGACGATCAGGGACCGCAGGGGAATACCCGCGGCACTTCCCTCCGGGAGGTACGCCCACGCGGTCCCATCTCCCGAGTGGTGATCCTCGATGGGTGCCGCGCACAGGGCGATTTGATCGTCGAACTGGTTGGCACCCAGCACGTCCTCGCGGGTGACGCGGTAGTCACCATAGATCCGGCGGGTTTCGCGCAGGCCGATCTGGGTGCTGAGACCCACCAGGGACGAATTTTCATACCCGGCCACCTTGTCGGTCAGGAAGCGGGCGTACTCCAGAACCTGGCGCCGACCTGCCATCTCGGCCTTGGTGAGGTTCTCCGGGTCCAACACGGTCTGCAGCGTTCCATCGGCGTCGCGGGTGGCCGAATCGAGGCGGGTCATGACTGTTGCCGTCATGCCCTCGATGGGTGTGATGTGGTCGCTGCCGTCAGTCCTGGGAAGGAGGTAGCCTTCAGCTGAGGCAGCCAGCATGAGCTCCCGCAGGTCTTCCTTCGTCAGCTTTTTGCGGGCGGCGTGATCGACGTTGATCATCCGGAACGTTGTGGTCAGGGTCTGAGCCGGAGAGATCTCACCGGCAACCTCGTACCCGAAACCGGCGAAGTGGCTAAGGTCCCCATCGCCGGAGGCGTCAACGAACGTCGTTGCGGAGACTTGCCGCAAACCGGCCTTGGTCGCGAGCAACAGGCCCGTGACCCGACCGTCGCTGACCTTAACCTCCTGCACAAAGCTGTGCAGGAGGACCCGCGTTCCGGCACTCGTGACCAGATCCTCCCAGGCCACCTTCAAGTGGTCTGCATTGTAGGTGACGCCTGTTCCGGCGCCGTAGGTGTTGGGCCGTTCAATGACCGGGCCGAGCGTACGCAGCTTCTCGACGACCTCGCCGGGAATGGAGTCCACCACCCGGAACGGGCGCGAGCCCGGTGAGTAAAAGCCGTAGAAGGTATCCAGCACGGCGGTGCTGTTGCCTCCCAGGAAGGGAAGCTTTTCGATGAGCAGCACGCGGGCTCCCTGACGGGATGCAGCAATGGCTGCGGTGGAGCCAGCCGAACCGGAGCCGACCACGACGACGTCGAAGTGGCCGATGGACGGAACGGCGGCGGACCAAGCGGTTGCGGGGGTTGCCACATGTCTCCTCAAGTAGTTACGAACTTGCTGGTATTTGTATATACTACTATGACACTGGTTGTTGGCCAATGGGTAGATACATTGATGAACAATTTCCAGCCCCTGAACCATCAAAATTGAGGAGATGCGACGTGGAGAGAACCAGCCGCTCTGTAGTAATTACCGGAGCTTCGGGCATAGCCGCGGCTACCGCACGCCAACTGGCAGATGCAGGAGACGCGGTTTTCGTCATCTCCCGCAACCCTGGGTCCTGTGCCGCTTTGGTGGACAGCTTGGGTTCGGAGAAGGCGGGATGGTACGCCGCGGACCTGCAGGACGAGGAAGCCACCGTGGCCGCTTTTAATGCAGCCGCGAAGAAGCTGGGACGCATAGACGCGGTGGTTGCAGTTGCCGGCGGCAGTGCCCGCCGCTTTGGTGACGGCTGGCTGCACGAGATGACTCTTGACGCGTGGAACGCATCGATCAACCTGAACCTGACCACCATCTTCCTGACCGCCCGCGAAGCTGTTCGGCACATGAAAGGGACAGGCGGTTCGCTGGTCCTCACGTCCAGCGTCCTGGCCACATCGCCCCAACCCGATAACTTCACTACGCATGGATACGCTGCCGCGAAGGCTTCCATCACCGGATGGACCGTGCCCCTTGCTGCGGCGTATGCAAAAGACAAGGTACGAGTGAACTGCGTGGCCCCCGGACTTGTCCGCACCCCCATGGCCGCACGCGCAGCGGAGGATCCCGAGATCGTGAGCTTCGCCGAACGCAAGCAACCGGTAGCCCCGGGAATGCTGACAGCCGAGCAGATCGCCGAAGCACTGTGTTGGTTTGTCCACTCTGATGGAGTGACCGGCCAGGTACTGGCTGTCGACGGCGGCTGGGCGGTGACGTCAACGTCATGAGCCGGCCCATACTTCCCCCAGCAGTCACGGCATCACGGCTCGTCATAGTGGCCCGTCGTCTCAAGAGTGAGACGTTGGAATCCCTGACGGCTTTGTCCCAAAGCCCTCGATCTGTGGTCTTTGAAATCACCATGGACTCCGAAACGGCCGTAGCGGACATCTCTGCGCTTCGCGAGGCAGGAGCCACCGTTGGGGCCGGCACCGTCCTGGGTAAGGAACAAGCCGCCGCCGCCATGGACGCAGGAGCTGAATTTCTCGTATCCCCGTACCTGGATGAAGAACTTGTGGCCTGGGCCGCCGCCCAAGGCATACCGGTCTCCCCGGGCGCCCTGACCCCCACGGAGATTGTCAGGGCATGGAATGCAGGGGCGGCCGCTGTGAAGATCTTTCCCGCCTCCGTTGCGGGACCTCAACTGCTCCGGGAACTGCGGGGCCCGCTGGGGCATATTCCATTGATGCCCACCGGCGGCATGAATGCTGAAAATGTGGGAAGCTTCATCGACGCCGGCGCCATGGCTGTCGGGGTGGGCGGCTGGTTAACCGGAGCGCCCCTGCGCGAAATCCCTGTACGTTGGGAAGCGTTGAAGAAGGCGGTGGCAAGATCTCAGTGAGTACTTCTGTTGGGCCATTGGCGCTGGGACTGGATATTGGTGGCAGTTCCGTTAAGACAGCATTGTTACGCATTGACAGTTCGGCCCGCCCGGAGACCGTAAACACCCAGCTCTTCCACCTGGACCAGTCACGGGAGCCAGGCTTAGTGGTGGGGGAACTCGCCAGGATCACCACTCAACTGCGGATCCAATACGGACCGATCGCTTCCGTGGGTGTGGGCATTCCGGGCATGTTTGACGAGGCCGCAGGAACCCCTACGCTGCTACCCAACTTCCCGATCTCCTGGAAGGGCTTCCCCTTTCGGCAGGAAGTGGAAGGCAACTTGGGCCAGAAAATTGCCTTGGTCAATGACGCCAAGGCATTCAGCCTGGCCGAATCCGTAGTGGGCTCCGCAGCCGGCCTGGAAACCGTCGTATGCGTGGTGCTGGGTACCGGCGTCGGCGGCGGCGTTGTACATCGCGGCAAAGTATGGAAGGGGCTCGGCTCCGCGGGCGAGCTCGGCCATCTCACGGTTGAACTGGATGGACCGCCCTGTGGATGCGGCAACAATGGATGCGTTGAGTCCTTTGCGAGTTCCGCAGCGATCTCCACGGCCGGCGGACAAGAGTCCGTGCAGGCCGTCTTCGCTGCAGCCGCCACTGGTGACGCCCGAGCACAGGTTGCCATAGACAGGGCCATCAAAGCCCTTGGCGCAGGCCTGGCGAACGTCTTCATCACGTTGGCACCGGACACTTTTGTGATCGGCGGTGGCGTCGCCGGGGCGGGAAAACAGCTTATAGCCCCCTTGAAGCAGAGATCCGCCGGAGGGTCCACGTGGCCCCGCAGAGCGACATTCACGTTGTCCCAGGATCCCTCGGCAGGCACGCCGGAGCCATAGGGGCCGCCCTCATGGGAGCCGACACCCAGTTTTGATCCGGCGCGCGCCGGAGGGCCGGACGGGCCCTACTTAGGCTCGTCCGCCCCCGGCGCGGGTGCGAGCGTGAACACCGCATCAATGACGTAACGCTCAGGGTGGTAAATCGTCGTGGTGAATTCCAGCGGCTTCTCGTTTTGGTCAGAAATGATCCGGCGTTCAACAAGTACCGGCGACTTAGGCGGAAGATTGAGCAGGTTGGCTTCCGCGGAAGACGCCGTGCGGGCACTGATCCAGGACAAGGCGGTGGTCGGCTGACGCCCAAGACTCCTCAGGGCATCATGCAAGGAGCCGGTTTCAAGATCCTCAGCCAGAACCGAAGCACAGTCCGGCGTGAGGCTGGTGGTCTCGATGGCCATGGGAGTTCCGTCCGCGAGCCGGAGCCGGTGAATAGCCACCACACGACTTTTTGGCTCCTGTCGCAGAGCGTCCAGTTCAGGGGCAGTTGCCTCGCGGAGTTCCGCTGACATCAATTGCGACGACGCCGTGAGTCCGCGGCGGTGCATGTCCGAGGTGAAGTTCATGAGTGGACCCGCGTGTCGGTGCATCGGCCGCGGAGCGATGTAGGTTCCTGATCCGCGCTTACGCCGGACCAGACCTTCCGCCGCCAGGTTTTGCATGGCTTGCCTGGAGGTCATCCGGCTCACTCCAAACTGGGTGGCAAGCTCGGCTTCGGACGGCAAGGGATCACCCTCCCGGCCAGCCATGACCTTGGCGCGGAGCCACTGCTCGATCTCCATATACAAGGCTTGAACGGCCTGATCACTCATTCCGATCACTCATCCGCGAGCTCCTGACAGAGGGTTGTACTTCCATACTCTCCAGCCTATAGTAGACAACATCACTCAAGCACCCTATACATTTACTTTGTAAGGTACATACCTTTGCACGTAAAAGGTCTAACAGCCTGAGTCACCCACGAAACACGAGGACATCGCCCCAAAGAATTCGCCGTCCTCCTCCAAACGACAAGGAAGTCGCCACATGTATTCATTCATTTCCGGCACTGACTACCCCTGTGTCTTGTCGCTGGGGTGGCAAGCATGACATCGGCTCACTCGGCCATCCTTGAGATGCGCTCCATCACCAAAGAATTCCCCGGGGTGAAGGCTCTCGACGGCGTTTCCCTCACAGTGGGCGCCGATGAGATTCACGCAATTTGCGGAGAGAACGGTGCCGGCAAGTCCACCCTGATGAAGGTGTTGTCGGGCGTTTACCCCTACGGGTCTTACACGGGCGAGATTGTGTTCCGGAACGAGGAGTGCCGTTTCAAGGACATCCGTTCCAGCGAGCATGCCGGGATCGTCATCATTCACCAGGAGTTGGCGCTCATCCCGGAAATGTCCATCACCGAGAACATTTTCCTCGGCAACGAGCCTTTGAGAGGACGGCGGATCGACTGGATCGAGGCCAGAAAGCGCTCCGTTGAACTCCTCGCCCGCGTGGGCCTCTCGGACAACCCCGATACCCAGGTCAAGCACCTCGGCGTAGGTAAGCAACAGCTCGTGGAGATCGCCAAAGCCCTGAACAAGTCGGTCAAGCTCCTCATTCTGGACGAGCCCACAGCCGCCTTGAATGAAACGGACTCCCAACACCTTCTTGACCTCATCCTGGGCCTGAAAAGCAAGGGCGTCAGCTCCATCATCATTTCCCACAAGCTCAATGAAATCGAACAGATCGCCGACTCCATCACCATCATCCGGGACGGCAAGGCGATCGAGACCCTGGATGTGAAGGCTGACGGGGTCAATGAGGACCGCATCATCCGGGGCATGGTGGGGCGGACACTCGAGAACCGTTTCCCGGACCGGCACCCCAAGATTGGCAAGGTGCTTTTCGAGGTGCGGAATTGGACGGTGCAGCACCCCCAAGTGCCGGAACGACTGGTAGTGAAGGGTTCCAGCTTCACTGTGAGGCGCGGCGAGGTGGTGGGATTCGCCGGGCTCATGGGTGCTGGCCGCACCGAGCTCGCGATGAGCCTCTTTGGCCGGTCTTACGGGAACTTCATTTCCGGGCAGGTGATCAAGGACGGTAAGGAAATACAGCTACGAACTGTCAGCGAGGCCATCAGCCATGGTCTGGCCTACGTCAGTGAAGACCGCAAAGCACTTGGGCTGAACCTGCTCGATGACATCAAACGCTCGGTCGTCTCAGCCAAACTCGGCAAGATCTCCCGGGGCCCGGTTGTCAGTGACGTTGACGAATTTAAAGTTGCCGAGGAATACCGGAAGAGCCTGCGTATCAAGGCTCCCACCGTTCACCAAGGCGTTGGAAAGCTATCCGGTGGCAACCAACAAAAGGTTGTCCTGGCCAAATGGATGTTCAGTGACCCCGACGTACTGATTTTGGACGAACCAACACGCGGAATCGACGTGGGGGCCAAAGCCGAGATCTACGCGATCATCCGCGACCTTGCCGATCAAGGCAAGGCCGTCATCATGATCTCCTCCGAACTGCCAGAACTTCTGGGTGTTTCAGACAGGATCTACACCCTGTTCGAAGGTTCCATCACCAACTGCATTCCGGCCGCGGAAGCCGAACCGGAAACCCTAATGAAGAGCATGACTTCAATGAGGAAGAAAGTCACAACGATATGAGCACGCAAACCAGCGCCCCCGCATCACGTAGTTCCCTGAAGGACATCACCAAGGTGTTCGGATCCGGGCAGTCCAACGTCCGGCAGTTCGGCATCCTGTTCAGCCTCATCGCCATCGTTGTCCTGTTTCAAATCCTCACGGATGGCCTCACCCTTTCATCAGGAAACCTGATCAACCTTGTGAGCCAGTATTCGTACATCTTGATCCTTGCCATCGGCATGGTTCTGGTCATCATCGCCGGGCACATCGACCTTTCAGTCGGCTCTGTAGCTGCTTTCACCGGCATCGTAGTCGCGACCGCAATGCAGCAGTGGAGCCTGCCCTGGCCAATGGCCTTCGTCCTAGGACTCGTAGTAGCAGCACTCATAGGTGCCTGGCAGGGCTGGTGGGTGGCTTACGTGGGAGTGCCGGCCTTCATTGTGACCCTCGCAGGCATGTTGATTTTCCGCGGCGGCAACCAGATGATTGGCAATGCCAACACGGTACCGGTCCCTGGTGGATTCACCTTCATCGGAGCAGGGTACTTTCCGGAAATTGGCCCGGACACCGGCTATAACAACCTGACACTGCTGCTGGGTGCGGTGCTGGCAGTGGCAGTAGTGGTAGCCGAATGGCGCACCCGCAAGAAGCAGGCGGCCATGGGCTCAGCCGAAGCTCCACTGTGGGTCAGCGCCGTGAAGGTGATCGTCCTGGCCGGCGTGGTCCTCTACGCCACCATCCTGTTCGCCGGCGGCCGTGTAGGCACCAGCTTTCCCATCTCCGGCGTCATTTTGGGCGTGCTGGTCCTGTTCTACTCGTTCATCGCCAAAGACACCATCACCGGCCGCCACATCTACGCAGTGGGGGGGAACAAGCACGCTGCCGAACTCTCCGGCGTCAAGTCCCGTCACATCGACTTCCTGGTGATGATGAACATGTCTGTTCTTGCCGGGCTCGCCGGCATGATTTTCGTAGCCAGGTCCGCAGCCTCCGGGCCCCAGGATGGCCTCGGTTGGGAACTGGACGCCATCGCCGCAGTCTTCATCGGCGGAGCGGCAGTTGCAGGCGGGATCGGAACCGTTGCCGGTTCCATCATCGGCGGTTTGATCATGGCCGTGCTGAACAACGGACTCCAGCTGCTCGGCGTCGGCGCAGACCGCGTGCAGGTCATCAAGGGCATCGTGCTCCTGGTGGCCGTGGGACTGGACGTCTGGAACAAGACCCAGGGCCGTCCCTCAGTGATCGGCTTCTTCACCAAAAAGCGCAAGAAGCCTCGGGACCTGCTCTCCGCAAAGAAGGTCCCTGCACCCGAGGCAACCATCGCCGAAGATGCGCCGCGCCCGGTTCCGGCCGGCGAACAGAACCGCTGACTTTCAGCCGGGTCCCTTTCCCCGAACCACCCAAACAAATGTCCCCCAACATGGCAAACGCCTTAGCAATCCCCAGAGAAAGAAATGAATCAATGACGATAAGAAAAGCTCTTCTCGCGACCACCGCACTTGCAGCAGCTTCTGTTCTGGCCCTCACCGGTTGCGGAGGCAGCAGCAGCCGAACCGAGGCAGGTAACGCTTCAGCGGCATCCGGCTTTGCAGCCGATTCCACCATTGGTGTGGCATTGCCCTCGAAGACCTCGGAGAACTGGGTCCTGGCCGGTGACCTGTTCTCTAACGGGCTTAAAGACGCAGGGTTCAAAGGTGATGTCCAGTACGCCGGGGCCAGCACCACCGTCAAAGACCAACAGGACCAAATCAATGCCATGGTCACCAAAGGTGCCAAGGTTATTGTTGTCGGAGCCGCCGACGCCGGTCAGCTCGCCACCCAACTCAAGGCGGCCCGCGACGCCGGCGCCAAGGTCATCGCCTATGACCGCATCATTACCAACACCCTGGACGTGGACTACTACGTTGGCTTCGACGCCAAGAAGGTCGGCCAGCTTCAGGCCGAGTCACTGATGGAGGCTTTGAAGGCCAAGAAGCCCTCAGGCCCGTACACCATCGAGTTGTTCTCGGGTTCTCCCGACGACGCCAACTCCGCCGTCTTCTTCGACGGCGCGATGAGCGTTCTGACACCGCTCATCGCAGACGGGACGATCGTCGTCGGGTCCGGTCAGAAAGACATCAAGCAGACCTCAACGGCGGGCTGGAAGGCCGAGAACGCCCAAAGCCGCATGGACTCGCTGCTCACCGGCACCTACGGTTCAAAAGAGCTCGACGGCGTCCTGTCCCCCAATGACACGCTGGCCCGTGCCATCCTTACCTCAGTCAAGGCCGCAGGCAAGCCGATTCCGGTGGTTACAGGACAAGACTCCGAGGCTGAATCCGTGAAGTCCATCATGGCCGGAGAGCAGTACTCCACCATATACAAGGACACACGCCTCTTGGTGGCCCAGGTCATCAAAATGACCCAGTCCCTGCAGAAGGGCGAGGCCCCGGAGCTCAATGACACCAAGTCCTACAACAATGGTGCCAAGGTACTCGAGTCTTATCTTCTGGAGCCCGTCATCGTAACAAAGGAGGACGCGGCAGAGGCCTATGCAGCCAATCCCTCACTGGCTCCCTTGACCAAGTAGTCAATGAGCCCGTAGTCAATTGCAAGGCCGGCGCCCTATGGTGGGTGCCGGCCTTGCAAGCGCGACGGGCTTCTTCTGCTTACTTCTGACCTATGGGACTCAGGGCCAACTCGTCGATCCGGACGTGGCGTGGGCTATCAAGGATGAATTGAACGGAGCGGGCAATATCCGCGGCGCTGAGCATCCTGGCGCGCTGATTCTCGTCCGGCACCTCCGGTCTCATGGACAGGAAGTCAGTGTCGACGTCGCCGGGGCAGAGATGGCAGGCCTTGACGCCATTGACTCCCTCTTGGTCATTGAGGGACGCCACCAGCGCCGACAGGCCGGTCTTGCTCGTCATGTAGGCCACCCCCGAACCAGGCGAGAACCGCCAGGCAGCCCGGGAAGAAACGACGACAATATTGCCCTCTCCTGCGCGCCTCATCCCGGGAAGGACCAGATCGATTGCCCGGGCCACGCTGATGAGGTTCGTCTCGACGATGGCTGCGAAGTCTTCCATCGTCTGATCGGCCCAAGTTCGAGCTGGAGTGTTGAGGCCGGCAGCAAGAACGACGGCGGTCACCGGACCCCACTGCGCAACGATCCTTGAGTGGGCCTGCTCCAGGGAACCCGGTTCGTTGGCATCCGCCGGCGCTTCGAGGCCGTCACCGCCGTCTTCGACGATATGGCCTACTGTCTCTGCAACGGCGTCCGGGCGCCGGCCAGTAACTGCTACGCACCATCCCGCTTCCGCTGCAGCCTGCGCTGCAGCCCGGCCCATGCCGCTGCCGCCTCCGATGACCCAAAGGACCTTTTGAGCGCCCATAACTTACTCCGCATCAATAGTATGATCTTTGATCTCAGTGTAATCTAATCGTATGACTATTGATCAAGCAATACAGTGGGGCCTCCGGGGCCGCGTGGTGATCGTGACCGGTGCGGCAGGCGGGATCGGACGCGTCATCGCAGAGACGTTTGCCCGCCATGGCGCCAAGGTGGCAGCCCTGGATGTCTTTCACGACGGCGTCGAAAATCTGGCGGAAGAACTCCGGGCGGGCGGCGCCGAAGCGATCGGGCTTTCCTGCGATGTCACCAACCAGGAGTCTGTGCGCGCAGCAGTTACGGCGGTCGCGGATCATTTCGGGGTCATCGACATCCTCATTAACAATGCAGGCATCAATGTTGAGGGCACCGTTGAGGAGCTCGAAGATTCCGCTTGGCAGCGGTGTTTCGATGTCAACGTCACCGGCGTCGCCCGCGTATGCAAAGCAGCTATTCCCTACCTCAAGGAAAGCAACCATGGCCGGGTAATCAACGCGGCTTCTTTCGCTGCAATCATTCCCAGCGTCGGCAGTGCCGCCTACGCGGCTTCCAAGGCCGCCGTCGTGCAGTTCACCAAGGTACTCGCAGGAGAACTTGGACCCTGGAACGTGACGGTCAATGCCTACGCTCCGGGAATGATCCCCACCGGCATGAACGGCTTTACGGAGATGCCGAAAGAGGCACAAGACCGCCTGCTCAACACGCTCACATTGCGGAAGTGGGGAGAAGCCGCAGAAGTTGCGGATCTTCTCTTATTCCTGGCCAGCGACGCTTCCCGGTACATCACCGGAACATTGATCGACGTCAGCGGCGGTAAGCTGGCGACCCAAATCCCAGCGAAGGCCTACGAGGCTTTGGCAGCCGCGACCACCACAGCAACGGCCAGTGACAGCGCGACCCCAGCGTCGTCGTCGAGCATCGCATGAACCAACACCCGCGCACGGCGCCGGGACTGCACAATCAACTGCTCGACCGGCTCGGAATGGAGATCTGCTCCGGAGAACGGGCGCCGGGGAGCACGTTGACCCTGGAGGAACTCGAACGCACCCACGGCGTCTCAAGATCAGTTGTCAGGGAAACCGTCCGGGTCCTTGAGTCCATGCAACTCCTCGTTTCCAAACGCAGGGTTGGCATCATGGTGCTCGAGTCCAGCCAGTGGAATCAGTTCGAACCCAGGGTCATCCGCTGGCGCATGCAGTCGCCGGAGCGTCAAGCACAGCTGGATGCCCTGATCGGCCTCCGTCTCGCTATTGAGCCTGAAGCTGCACGACTGGCAGCCCTGCAGGCGTCCGCCAGCCAAGCCGCCGAGTTGGTGGGAATAGCCGGCAGGATGTGGGCAGCGAGCGAGGAGAACAACCACGGTGCCTTCCACGAGCTCGATCTCCAGTTCCACGCACTCATCCTCGCCGCGTCAGGCAACCCAATGTTTGCCCAGCTCGAAGCCATCATCAGCGAATTCCTGGAAGGTTGGCATGCCCGCGGACTAGGTCCCGGGCATCCTCACCCCATCGCGCTGCAGCTCCATGCGGACGTAGCCGCGGCCGTACAGCGCAGGGCACCCGATGAGGCGTTCGCCGTTATGCGTTCGCTCCTGACTCGAAGCGCCGGGGAAGCGTCCTGATCCTCAAATAGTTTTTGGTGTGAACTATAAGGGTGGAGGCCTCGACAAGCAAGCATTCCTGCTCGTATGAAACCGCTTATCAAAAAAAGACGGCAAGGCTTGCCTGTGGTTGTGATAAGCGGTTTCATGGACACCGAGCCCACCCTGAACCGAAGGAAACAACTGTGGAACCAATCACGGTCGAAAATGATCGTCGCCCTGTAGTGGCAGTCGTCGGATTGGGATTTGGTGCTGAATTCGCGCCGATCTACCGCGATCATCCGGACGTTCAGCGAGTGGTGGTCTGTGACGGTGACGAGGAAGTTCTCAACCGGGTAGGCGATGAGCTCGGAATCGAGGAGCGCTACCTAAGTCTCGAAGACGTTCTGGCTCAGCCGCACATCGATGCAGTCCACCTCGTGACTGCCCTCCCGGACCACGGCGAGCAAAGCATCGCCGTCCTCAAAAGCGGCAAGCACTGCGCGAGCACTGTTCCCATGGCCATTTCCCTCGAAGAAATGAGCGAAATCGTCCGGTGGGAGCGGGAATCCGGAAAGAACTACATGATGATGGAGACAGCGGTTTACACCCGCGAGTTCCTCCACTGCCAAGAGCTGTTCCAAGCCGGCGCCTTCGGACACATCACCTTCGGCAAAGGCGTGCACTACCAGGACATGGAGGGCTGGCCCAGCTACTGGGAAGGCCTTCCTCCCCACTGGTACATGACCCACGCAATCTCACCGTTACTTCGATTGCTGGATACCAGGGCAACCACCGTCCGCTGCCTGGGTTCAGGTCAACTGCCCGCCAACAGGCAAACCCACTACGGCAACCCGTACCCTGCCCAAACGGCGATCTTCGAACTCGAGGGAACCAACGTCTCCATCGAAGTGTCCCGGACCCTGTTCCAAGCCGCCCGCTCATACACCGAGGCTTTCTCCATCTACGGGGAGAACTACGGATTCGAATGGCCCCAGATCGAAGGAGAGCCGCCGGTGCACTACATGCTAAAGGAGGCGAACGGCCGGCGCGGAAGGACCATAGAGTCCCTGAGAATCGAAGCGCCGGAAAGAACAGACCTTCTGCCGTTATCCATAGCCCGCTACACGCAGGACAGCGTCTACTCGGACGGCTCGCACTCATCGTTCATCCAGGGCAGCGGCCACGGCGGATCCCACCCCCATTTGGTGCACGAGTTCGTCACCAGCATCGTTGAACAGCGGCCCTCCTCCATCAACGCCGTGGTGGCAGCCAACTGGACGGCTGCAGGGGTTGCAGCGCACCAGTCTGCGATGAATGGCGGAGAAACGGTCCACATTCCAAGCTTCGAACTCCACCCCGCACCGGCCGGATAAGTCATGTCCCGTCCCACCCCTGGAAACGCCCCCAAGATCCGGGACGTTGCACGCGTAGCCGGCGTCTCCGTTCCCACGGTCTCGCGGGTTCTCAGCGGCAGCACGCCGGTCAGCGACCGCCTCAAGGAGCGGGTGTCAGAGGCTGTAAAGGAGCTCGGATACAGGCCCAACAGTGCTGCCCGTGCCCTGGCACTGGGGAGTCGATCCATGATTGCGATTCTCGCGGGGAACTCGTCACGTTACGGCTGGGCACGAACCATCCAAGGCATTGAGGTCGCGGCACGCCAACGAGGTTTCTCCTCGATCGTCTCCGTGGTGGAATCCGCGGAAGAATCCGACGTGTCTGTAGCGGTGGATCTGGTCCTGGCAGAAAACGTCGCCGGGGTCATAGTCCTCGAGTTTGATGAACCCGGCCATGCCGTGCTGCGCGTCCTGAGACCTGCCATCCCGGTCGTGGCAGTCAGCGGGGGAAACCGGTCGGAGGCACAAGTCCCCCATGCAATGCTCGACGAGTTTACGGCAGGCAAACAAGTGACGGAGTACCTGTTGTCGCTGGGGCATAGGACAGTGCATCACGTATCCCAACCAACCATGGGACGGCCCCTGGGGCGGACCGAGGGATGGCGGTCCGCGCTGGAAGAAGCCGGGGCTCCCGTGCCCGCAATAGCCCACTGCGATTGGGAACCGCGGACCGCCTACCGCGCGGGCCAAGGACTTGCCACCGCCAAGGACGTGACCGCTGTCTTCTGTTCCAACGATGACATTGCCATGGCTGTGATGCGGGCATTCGCCGACAACCAGATCACGGTGCCCGGCGATGTGTCCGTCATGGGGTTCGACGATCAGCCCCTGGCAGAGTTTTGGGCTCCGTCGCTGAGTACGGTCCGTCAGGACTTTGATGATTTGGGCTCCAGAGCATTTCGGCTTCTTGAAGCGCTCATGCAGGGCGAACCGGCACCGGGAAATTCCGTTGCAGTACCGAAGCTGATTCTGCGTGAATCGACCAACCCGCACTACCAAGACCGCACGACACCATGAAACGGAGAAGGAAATGTCACAGGGAGGCATTACCCGAAAAGCGGATGTCCTGATTGAAGAGCACAGCTGGGGCCGGCTTCAATGGATGGTTTCGGACAAGCTCGGCAATTCGGAGACCATGACCGTGGGCAGGTGCTACATCCACCCGCACCAACAGAATCCTCCGCACTATCACCCCAATTGCGACGAAGTACTCCACGTGCTGCAGGGCCGGATCAAGCACCGGGTCAACGACACCTACGTAGATCTTGAGGCCGGGGACACCATCTCCATTCCCTCAGGAGCCATCCACAACGCTGTGAACGTAGGCACCGAGGAGGCCATTTTTGTGATCAGTTTCTCTTCCTCCCAAAGAGATACGGTAGGCGAGTGAAGAAGACGCGCGATGGCACCATGGACGTCGTCATTGTCGGTTTGGGCTTCGGGTTGGACTTCATCCCTGTTTACGCGAGCCACCCGGGAATCGACCGAGTGGGCATCTGCGATCCTGATGTGGAAAAGCTCGCGTCCGTTGCCCGCAGGTACGGAGTTGAGGATACTTTCACGTCCCTGAACGAAGTACTGGAAAGCGACCGCTTCGACGCGGTCCACCTCCTCACCCCCGTCACCTTGCACGCCAGCCAGGCTGTAGAGGTGCTCCGAAGCGGAAGGCACGTGGCTTCCGCTGTACCGATGGGCCTGACCTTTGAAGAGATCGGCCAGGTCATCCAGGCCGCCCGGTCCAGCGGCAAGAACTACATGATGATGGAGACCGCTGTTTACCAACGCGAGTTCTTCTACGTTCAGGAATTGCTGCGTTCGGGGCAATTGGGAGATGTCACGTTTCTGAGGGGCGCTCATATACGCGACCGGACCACCATGCCGCAGTACTGGCGGGCGTTCCCGCCCATGAAGTACGCCACCCACGTCATCAGTCCGCTTCTTGCCTTGCAGAATTCCCGTGCAGAAAGCGTCCGCGCTTTCGGTTCCGGCACGCTCAGGGACCATCAACTCGGTGACCACGGCAACCCTTTCCCTTTGGAGACGGCCGTCTTCACCTTGGAAGATTCCAACGTCAAAATGGAAGTCACCCAAGGGTGCTTCAACGTAGCGCGGACAGCCCAGGAAGGCTTCAGCGTCTATGGAGACACAATGAGTGTGGAGTGGCCGCCCGTCGAGGAAGAAGACGGACTGCACGTCTTCACCATGTATCCGGAGGCCGAGGAAGCCCGCGAACGGTTCAGGCGCGTGGAGTTCGACGTCGTCCACCCACCTGACCGGGTGGCTCACCTTCCGGAGGAGGTCAGGATGTTCAGTCGTCCTGCCGTATTCAGCCCGCATCCTTCACTGCCTGCCATCGATGTGCCGTCCCATCACGGGGGTTCGCACCCTCACCTGGTTCACGAGTTCATCACCAGCATCGCTGAAGGCCGGAAATCCCGAATCGACGAATTTACTGCGGCAGACTGGTGCGCCGCAGGCGTGGCGGCTCACGATTCTGCATTGCACGAAGGAGAAAAGGTGGACATCCCCGATTTCCGGAGGTCCACCTTAGCGTGGGGCTGGAAAGACCTCGGCGGTTGCCGTCCCTGAGGCTTCATTGGCCCCAGCAGGTTCGGCAACCGCCTTGCTCTGCCTTTCGGCAGGAGCAAAAACTAGGACTTCAGCCCGCTGCGTTGGCTGACGACAGCAATGGTCTGCTCAAACCGGCGGCGTGCCAGGTCCCTCGCAGCAACGGCCTTTAGCTTCGCCTTCTCCGGATCCTTTGCCATTTCCAGGACCACATCGGGGAAGCGCGCAACGTCCTTGTCGTCGTCGAAGTTGAACAGCCACTCATCGAGTCCGATGTCCTCCCACATGCGGCCTTTGCTGCTCTGCTCAACCCAGCGATTCACTATTGCCGGCACACCATTGGCAATCGCCATGATGGGACTGTGCATCTCATTGCTGAAAAGCCCGGCCGACCGCTTGTAGACTCCTACTGCTTCCTCCAGCAACCACGTGCGGTCCAGCCAGACCACATTTTCTTTCACATCCTCGGGGAGATGGTCCAGCACCCACGTCTTGCCTATGGGCATCTCTGTCTCATCCTCATTACAGATCAGGACTTTCATGCCCGTCTCACGCACGACGGCGGTAATCGCCTCACGCAACGGGATGTGGTCGTGTTCCTTCATCTCTTCGTTGCGCTGGTGAAGGCGGGAATCAAAGGGACGGTTCTTCGCTTTATGAAGCCAGCTGGGCGTGAAGCGCTGCTTTGGGAAACAGCACATGAAGTTTCCCTCCACCAGGTCATACTTTGCCATCAGGCGCTCGGCAGCCTCGTCGTCGGCAATATCCAGTGCAAATACCACGTCCGGCGACCATTCCATGACCGGGGCGCTGACGCCGTCCTGGAGCGCCCTTTCCAAGGAGACAGAATCCCTGAAGTACACGAACTCCGCCTTGCTGAGTGCTTCCTTTTCTGCATTGCCAAAGAGCCAGTGACCATAAGTGATGCCGTAGAAGCCGAAGGGGTTGCCGGTCCGTTCCTGGAAAGCCACCAGGTCCTTCCAGGCGAGTCCGAACGGGCCGGAATTGTGCAGCATGAAGTCGGCAGACGCCATTGCTGCATCCAGCTCGGGAGTGGAACCGACGCCTCGCTCATCCAAGGTTCCTTGGACGATGTTCAAGCGGGGGAATCGCTCCATCAGCATGTCGACTTCGAATTGAGGCAATACGGAATAGAAGGGCCAGAAAGTTACGTCGACCTCGGGCAGATATTGTTCCAATAAAGCAAGTGCCCCGGGAGTGTGCGCGACGTCGCCTATGTTTTCGATTTGCCACCCGGACCTCAGGATCAGGTGAGGAGCCCGGGCGGAAGCGCTGTGCGGCAACTGCGTTCCGTCCGCATCAAGAGCTGCTTCCAGCGTGTTTGGAAATGACGAACTGTGGGCCGGCATGGTTCTCCAATATTCAACGGCGAGGGGTGTGTACGTTCTAGGTTGGCATTGATTTAACGCAAAATCAAGGGCTAGCATCAGTGGTGGGACCGCCAGTCCCCTACTTTCCCCGGAACTCTCCGGGCACCTACCCCGCGAAAGAAGATGATGACCCGCTTCGGAGTAAATTACGTACCGAGCAAAAACTGGTGGTACTCATGGTTGGAGTGGAACGACACAGAGATCGCCGAGGATCTGCAAGCCATTGCCGATCTTGGCTGTGACCACGTCCGAATCCACTGCCTGTGGACGCTGTTTCAGCCCGATCCCGCCATGGTCAGCCCCACCATGCTTTCCCGGCTGGAACAGCTCCTGGACATCGCGGACCGCGTCGGTTTGGATGTGATCGTCACCGTACTCAACGGCTGGTTGAGCGGGTTCGATTTCCGGCCTGCCTGGATCCCGGAACAGGCAAGCATCTTTAGCGACCAGGCAGTAGTTGCTGCAGAAAAGCTGCTCTTCACTGCTATCGCTGAGAGGGTAGGCACTCACCCCCGCTTCCTTGGTTTTGACGTTGCCAACGAACCGTCAGTTCTCATCTCGGAGACCAGGAACATCACCAACCGGGCAGAAGCGGACGGGTGGGCCAAGGAGATGCTGTCCCATTGTGAAGACGTGGCTCCTGGAAAGTTCCACACAGTCGGCATGGACCATGTCCCGTGGCTGTCCGAGCACCCTTTTAGCCGCGGCGTTCTGGCCGGGACGGGCTCTGCCACCCCGATCCATGCCTGGATCTTCTTCACCGGCGCCTTGGAGCGTTACGGGGAGTTCGGAACCGGCACTCTTCACCTCACCGAATACATGCTTGAACTGGCCAAGGCGTACTCCCAGGAGCCCACCCGCCAGGTCTGGCTGCAGGAATTCGGCATCGCCACGGAATGGGCCCAGGACCTTGAGCACGACGACTTCGCAGAAAAGGCAGCGCTCTCGGCACTTTCCGTTGATGGCCTGTGGGGCGTTACCTGGTGGTGCTCACATGACATCGACCGCGGACTGGGAGCCTTCGTGGAACTCGAGTACGACCTCGGACTCTTCACCACAGACAACCAGCTCAAACCCACCGGTCAACGGTTGAAGGCCATTATGGAGGAAGTGAGGCAGGGCAAGCTTTCCGCCCGTGCCGAGCGCACCATTGCCGTGGTACTTCCTCAAGGGCGCACGCCCGGACTGGACTTCGCAGATACCTTCTTCGCGCTCATAGACGAAGGCAAGAAGCCGGCGATCGTCCTTGAAGAGAACGCCCTCGACCACGACTACCTCAAAACCCGGGGCATCGAAACGCTGGTACGTCTCGGAGAATAGTCACACGTCGAAAGGCCCTGCGGTGTACATCCGCAGGGCCTTTCGCCATCATGTGAAGCCTCTAGTAGCCCTTGTGGGGGTTGCGGTATTTGTAGGCGCCGCGGTCCAGGGTGAGTCCTGGTGGGCGGGTTTTGCCGGTGAAGTCGTCCTTGGGTGCCAGGTTTTTGGTACCGCTGGCGATGGCCGGTGACCCCTCTTGGAGTCTGAAGTCTGCTTCGTAAGGGTTCAACGCGGGGCTGACGAGCAACGGATCTGTGATGAGGTCATTCGGACCCGTGACTGCGGGTGCGGTGCCGTTGTAGTAGATGTTGTAGTCATAGAGGACGTTGGTGTTCTTGTAAGTGGAGTTGGTGGATTTACCGGCCCGGACGTAGGAGATGTTGTTCAGGACGTTGCAGTCCTCGCTGACCCAGGCACCGATATTTCCGTAGTCCAGGGCGGGGCTGACGGAGTTGAGGTAGCCGGTGTTGTTGATGATGTCCACGCCGTTGGCTTTGTAGGCGTGGATCCCTGATCCGCCGTTGTTAAGCACGATGTTGTTCGCTACCAATGTCCGGCCTTTGTACCGGGTGCCGCCGGCTCCGGTGCCCAGGGTGGAGTCGACGATGATGCCGTTGCCGTCGGAGATCTTTCCGTACTGCCGCCAGGGGATGAAGGACTGGTTGTTATAGACGAGGTTGTTCGTGAAGATGTGTTTGTACCCGGTGCTGGAGTCGAAGTTGAACGGGACCAGGGTGGAGATGCCGCTGTTGGCGAAGATGGAGTACCAGGCGTTGGAATGCACGATGTTCCCGTGCACGGTGAGGTAGTCCGCTTTTGTTGCTGCGATGCCGCCACCAGGCCAGTGATGAACAACGTTGTTGCGCACCGTGATGTGGTGGGAGCCGGCTCCGCCGGCGTTCCCAGCGGCGGGTTGGATGGCGATGCCGTTCGCGTTGTAGGTGGGGGTGGCTTTGAGACGCAGTTCGTAGGCGTCCTCGTACTTCAGTCCGGCGCTGAGCCCGCTCAGGGTCAGGTTCTCGATGGTGATGTAGCTGGCGCTGGTGATCCTGATCCCGGTCCAGGAGTTCCGGGTCACCGTGATCACCGGGGCGTGGTGGGGGAACGCGGTGTAGGTGATGGGCTGCCCGGCCGTCCCCGAGCGGGTGATGATCAGTGTTCCCTGGTTACCCGGGGTGCCGTCATCGGTGTAGGTGCCGTTCATGATCAGGACCGTGTCGCCCGGCTCGGTGACGTTCGAGGCCGCCTGCAAAGTATTGAAAGCCTTCTCGGGGCTGCTGCCGTCCTGGCCCGGGCCCGTACCGGCGTCCGCACGGACGTACAGTTTCCGCCCGGACGAGGCCACCGCGGCCCCTGCACCGAGGCCACCCTGGCCAACACTGAAACCAACAGCACCCACCGCGGCGCCTATCCCCATCAACCGCAAGACATCCCGCCGGGCGGGAGCGCTGAAAGGGTTACCTGAATTGCCACATTGCGCATTTGCGTGAGTCATGTCTTCCTATCTCATTGAGGGAACACTGCTTCTAACTCTTCTCCACGGTCTTCGCCCGCATAGCGGATCCGGGGCCTGTTCCGAGGAACGGGGTCTAAAGAGGTGCCCCGTAGCTATGGCTGCGGGGCACCTTGGAATCGGGGTGGGCGCCTAAGCTTTCAGCTCCTCAATTCCCTTTTGAAACTCGTCGCGGATCTTGTCGCCGCCGTCGGCTTTCCACGTGGTGACGAAGTCCTTCCAACTGCTGACAGGCTTCCGGCCGAGGATGATATCGGCCCGGGCCTCTGCCGCCTTGGACGTGAGCTGTGAGGACTTGGCCGCTTCGGTTTCCGAGTAGAGACCTGCCAGTGGATCAGGCGTGATCATGCCGAGGGCTTGCTCCTGGTACTCGAACTGACGCTTGGCGTCTCCTTCATCCAAGGGCTGGAAAATCACCTGCGAGGCGTCGGTGACGTACTTGAACGGAACAAGCCTCTGGTTCTGGCCTGCACTGTTGACCACGGGGTTGGTTCCTTCGAGAGCGAATGTTTTACCTTCCACCCCGTAGTTCCGCAGAGTGTATTCGGCACTGCCGAAGGGAGCTGCCAACCAGTCCAGCAGCCGCAGGAGTTCCTTGACCCGGGCGTCGTCTGCCTTGGTGATCGCCGTGAAGTGCGGTGCGACGGCGGCACTCATGTGAGCAGGCTTGACCTTGCCGTCGTTGCTGAAGGGGAGCATACCTGTGAACTTGAAACCGGGGACGGCCTGGCCCCATTGGGTCCACTTCGACCAGCCGGTGAAGCCAATGGCGGCGATCGGAGCAGCTCCGTTGAGGAACCAGTCGTTGCGCTGCGTGTTGGAGGAACCCACCATGTTGGGGTGCATGACGCCCAGTTCAACCAGTTCGCGTGTCTGGGCAAGTGACTGTTCGTACTCGGGAAGCTCGTACTCGGAGGTGAGCTTCCCGTCCTTTTCCATCCATGGGCCGGGAACGCCGTGGGTGCTTCGGATGAAGTCGAAGGCTCCCACGAAGTCGCCCAGGGCCCAGCGGCTTTCCCGATCGTTGGTCAGGCCGACAAGAACTTCCTTAAATTCGTCGAAGTTTTTCGGGGCCGTTGTCACTGAGTACTTGTCAAAGATGTCTTGGCGGACGATGACGGCGGCGCCGATGGCCGGGCGGGGCATGGGGACACCCCAAATACGGTTGTTGACTACTGATTCGCCCCAAGAAACCGTGGGAAGCCCCGCAAGGTTGGGGTAGTCCAGCACGGCGTCACCGGAAAGGTGGTCGGTCAGGTCCACGAATTTGGATTGGAGGAGGGCAGGCAACTGCTGGACTGGCTGCCGTACTGCAACAAGGTCCGGCAAAGAGCCGCCGGCAATGGTGGTAGCAAACTTCTGCCCGTAGTCGGCGTAGGGGGTGTAGACGATGTCGAGCTTTCCGCCCAGACTCTCGTTGACAGCCTGCCATAGCGGGTTGGCATCCACCCCCGGCGCTACAGGATCGAAGCTGTAGGTCAGTGCAGTAACGCTTCCGCCCGACAATGGAGCTTTCGCAACTGATGCCACCGGCTTGGCCGGGTACTTGAGGAAGCCAGGCATGCCGTCCTTGGCGCTGACCAAGTCAGGCTTCACGCCGGCGAACTCTTTGAAGGTAGGGAGCTTGACGGTGTTGCCGCCGGATGTGCTTCCGGAGGGGCCTGAGCTGCAGGCGCTGATTGAGCTACCGACGAAACCTACAGCAACGGCCAGGCTGCTGGCTTTGAGGAGATTTCGGCGTGAAAATTCCATGGACATGACGGGTTCCTAACGACGTTGATGTGAACCAGGTGATGGTGCAGACGGGGGGCTTAGCCCTTGACCGCTCCGACCATGAGGCCCTTTGCGAAGTGTTTCTGAATGAACGGGTAGAGCACGAGGATGGGGATCATGGATAGCACCAGGATTGCCATCTGGATGGAAAGCTGCGGTGGAAGAGCGTCCGCTCCTGCACTGAGGTCTTCAGTTCCCATGGGTGTTTGGTTGACCACGAAGGTGCGAAGGACCAATTGCATGGGCCAAAGATCCGGGGAGTTCAAGTAGAGCAGTGCGGAGAAGAAGGCATTCCAGTAGCTGACTGCGTAAAAGAGGCCGACGACGGCAATGGCGGCTTTGGACATCGGCAGGACGATTGAGACAAGGATTCTGAAGTCACCTGCACCGTCGATCCTGGCGCTTTCAATGAGCTCTGCCGGGATGTCCAGGAAGAAGGCCCTCATGATGATCACGTTGAAGGCGTTGATCAGAACCGGCAGCACCAGGGCGGCGAGGTTATCGATGAGCCCGAGCTGCTGAACGATCAGGTACATGGGGATGATGCCGGGGCTGAACAGCAGTGTGAACAACGTAGCGAGCAGCAGGGGCTTATGCGCGAGCGACCCCGGACGGGACAATCCATAAGCCAACGCGATGGTGGTCAGCAGGCTCAGGAGGGTGCCGATCACGGTGACGCCGATGCTGACGAACATGGCGCGGGTAACAACGCCACCGGCCAGGACCGCCTGGTATGCCTCAAACGACGGCGAGGAAGTCCAGAGGACGAACCCGCCACTGGCCGTAATTTCGTCCTGTCCTGCCAAGCTCGTCATGAATACGGCGACGAACGGCACCAGAACGGCGGAGCAGGCGATCACAAGAACGAGTGCGCGGAAGACCAGGAACAGCGGGCTGGGTTTCCCCATCCAGGCGGGTCGGGAGTTTGCCTTCGCCTTGGTGGCTTTCCTGGCTCGATACTCGGTTTTGCTTTCAAGAAGGCTCATTTGGAGTACACTCCCCTTTCGCCGAAGAGGTGGGCTATTTTGTTCGCTCCCAGTACCAGAGCCACGCTGACGATGCCCTTCACGAGTCCGACGGCGGCGGCAACGCCCCAGTTTCCGCCGATGATGCCGTTGTTGTACACGTAGGTATCGAGCACTTCACTGACCTGTGTTCCCACGGCCACTTGTTGAAGGATGATCTGCTCGAACCCCACGGTCAGGGAGTCTCCGAGCCGGAGAATCAGCAGAAGGACAATGACGGGCCGGATAGCCGGCAGGGTGATGTGCCACATCCTGCGCCAAGCTGGTGCCCTGTCAATGGCCGCGGCTTCGTAAAGGGAAGCGTCCACCTTGGAAATCGCGGCAAGGAAGATGATGGTTGACCAACCGGTGTCTTTCCAGATGATCTGGGATGTCAGGAGCGCGTGAAAGAGCTCCGGTACACCGATGATCTGGAAGGTGGACATGTCCGCCTGCCGCAGCCACGTGTTCACCAGTCCGGCGTTGCCCAGCATTTGCTGGAACAGTGCGACCACAATCACCCATGACAGGAAGTGGGGCAGGTACAGAATCGACTGGATGGTCTGCTTCCACTTCTCGCTCATGAAGCTGTTGAGCAACAGCGCCAGCGCGATGGGAAGCGGGAAGACAAAGACAACCTGGATCAGGGTCAAGATCAGGGTGTTACTCAAGGCTGACAGGAAGGCTGGATCGCCGTTGAAGATGACCCGGAAGTTGTCGAAGCCAACAAATGGGCTGGACGTAATTCCCAGGAACGGCTGGAAGTCCTGAAACGCGATGACGTTCATCAGGAGTGGAATGTACTGGAAAACCAGCAGAGCCAGGATTCCCGGCACCGCCAGGAGCAGAAGAACCTTGTCCTTCTTGAACCGCGACCCCAGGCTCGCTTTGGGTGCCTTGGGAGCTTGGTCCTTCTTTTCCGGGGCCTCGGAGTCCGCAGCTTTACGCGCAATCACCGTCATGACTGCACTCCTGACCTTGCGGCGAGGAATGCCGAGGAAGCGACGCCTGTGATCTTCTGGTCGATGCCAGGTATAGAGGCGACACCCCCGATGTTAAATGTTCGCCACGTTGAGGCAAGAAGCACTCGACGCCGGCGTGGAGGAGACGCAAGGTTGGCATCCATCAAAAACTCCGTTGTTTGCTAGGGCTTAAGGTGCCGAAACATCCGGCAGAGCAACTCTCGCATTGATTAATCGCAAAATCAATAGGAAATCCAAAACTGGGGGGAATTATTGTGATCCCACTCACCGGCGGGAGGCGTAACAGGGACGGCTAGATCGCTGCCGTGGAACCGCGATCGATGATCTTTGGAGCTGGTCGCCGAACGATGTGGCTCTTGACCTTTTCGCCCGCAATCATGCGCTGGAGAACCTCATAACCCTTCACTCCAGCCTCATACAGCGGCATCTTGATGGTGGTCAGCGCCGGCCGGTAGTAATCCGCTTGCGGGATGTCGTGGTACGCGACAACGGAAAGATCATCCGGCAGGCGCAGGCCCAAATCTGCCACCGCTGCGATCAGCCCGCGGGCGGCCACGATGTTGTCGATGATGATGGCAGTGGGAGGCTCTGAAGACTGCATGAGCTGCGAAACCGTGGAGCGTATGGCCGTGGGGTCGTAGCCACGGACAACTGCGTCGGCAGGGGGCGGCGTAAGATCCCGGGCCGAGAACGCGTCACGGAACCCGGCGCCTCGGGTATCTTCAGTGAAAGGCGTGGGGGGTCCTCCCAGCATCGCTATGCGCCGATGCCCAAGTTTCAGGAGATGAGTGGTCCCAACGAAGATTCCGCGGTAGTCGTCCACCCACACGCATACGTTGACGCCGTCGGTGGGACCGTTCAGAACGACGCACGGAACGTTTCGTTGCTGAAAGATACTGATGTTCTCTTCCGCTGCCGTAAGGAAACGGACCAGGAAGCCGTCCACCATGCCGGTACCCACCAGCCGGCTCAAGAGGTTGCTGCCGGGGGAAACCCTGTCCGAATCAGAGAGGAGGATGGCCCCCGATTGGCGTCAGCAGCATCCTGCACACCGCGCAACGCCTCGTCGAACACCGGGTTCGAAAGATTGGGCGTAATGGTTGCCACCAGCCCGGTCCGGGACGTTTTCAGGGCCTTGGCTGCGTGATTGGTGACATACCCCAATTCACGGATCGCTTCCTCTACCCGTTTGCGCGTGCTGGGGCTCATCCGGACGGATTTACTACCGGAAACCGCTGCGGAGACAACAGCAGCCGAGACCCCTGCACGCTCCGCCACCGTCTGCAAAGTCACCATGTAGTAAATCTACCGCTTCTCCTTGTCAGCGGAGACGCAGGCCTGAAGCCGTTCATGTCCCCGGCTTCTCAGAGCCTGGCATGTTCCGGCAGCCTGGTAAGGCTCGCATAACCGTCAGGCCATTCGATCATGACGTGATCGCCCTCGGTGCGCACCAAGGGCGGAGCCGTTGGAGCGGCACCGCTAAGCTCGCTGGCGGCAATGAGCCATCGGCCCGCCCCTGCGGCATCAACAGCGACCCAGGGCGTACCGGTTTCGCCTGGCAACGGAGTGGAATCAGGGCTGCGTTGAACGCCGGTTTCCGGTAAACCAGCGAGCCCCACTATCCTGCTTCGGATGGCGCCACTGGCAGCGGTTGCTTGCTCTGCGTCGATCTCCACTTGACCCGTCACGGGCCAGCCGGTCACCACCACACTGACAGGGACAAAGGTGTCGGCGCCCGGCTCAATCAGGATCAGGCGCACCTCCCACTCGCCGCGGATGATGGAGCCGACTGTCAGCGCGGGACCGTAGGTGTTGACGCCGACGAATCCGTTGCCGTAGTCCTTCTGGCCCTCAGCTACGTCTATCCAGCGGGTCTTCCACCGAGAGAACGCAAAAGCAGTTTCATTTTGTGTTCCGCCGCTGATGAGCTCGAACCCTGAGCGGTGACTCGAGTGACCGTTGGGGTCAACTACGACCACTGACGAGTCAGGCAGGGGATCACCCACCTTCGAGATTAAGGGGAACGTCGCCGTCGAATAGGCCAAATGTGCGTAGACATCCACATCTGAAAGTTCGTTTCCGGGGAGCGCGTGATCCGAACCGTGGTTGTAGACGCGCACTATGCCATCTTGTGGTGTTGAACTGAGCAGCCAACCCGGCGCCTGGATCCAGTCCACTCCCCCTTGCCTCTCGATCGGCAAGGGTTCCTCCGTAGCGGCCCAGACAGGGTGATCTTCCGGAAAAATCAGACCCAGCAGGCCCTTCGCTGCCCAGTACGGAGAGCCGGTTCCCGAGTAGTCCTGGGCCAGCTCCGGCCACTCGTCAAACCACCCCAGCGTCAGTAGCCCGCGTTCGTCAGGAGCTCCTTGATCAACAAAGTGCTTCACAGTGCCCATAGCGGCGCGCCGCAATTGTCCGAGGGACATGAGGTCTGTACCAACCATGGCTCCGGTCCAGAACGGTGCCGCTGCTGCGAAGCGGTAGATAAGGCTCCGCCCTTGTGCCAAGGGCGCGCCGTCGCCGCCAACCAGACGGGCAGCATCGCCCAGGAACTGGTCGAACCGATCCTTGTATTCGTGGAACCGGTCGCGGTTGGGGTCGTCGGCGTCGAGCATGTCCAGCCACAGGAATGGATACAGCTGCAGTGCCCAGGAGTTGTAGTAGTCGTAAGCGCGCGTGATGCCATCGGCATACCATCCGCCTTCCCTGACGAATGACTCATGCGCCTGCAAATCCTCGCGGATTTCCTCGGCAGAGTAAGGCCCGCCAACCGTGGCGAGGAACTGTTCGACGACGAGCCGGAACCACACCCAGTTGGTGTTTGGCCCAACAGTACCTATCACGCAGGCAAGGTAGTCCACTACGTTGCGCTGATCCGTCTCTTCGAGGCGGTCCCACAACCACTTCCTCGTCAGATGGAGGCCAACCACCAGCGCCGCGGCCTCCACCTTGGCTTGCGGTTGTTCGTTCGGCAGTGGCCATCGTTGAGGGTTGTTCGGATCCACTCCCGCTGCCAGGCCTTGGGAGTACCAAGGGATGAGGCCTAAAGGATCGTTGCCTTTTTCTCCCACAAGCCGGAACGCTGCCAGCATGAAGCTCCTGGCAAAACCCTCGAGCCCGTCGATGGGACTGATCCCGCGCCCATCCCGGGCCGGGATCAGTATGTGGGAGTGCGTGGCATTGGCATAAGGTCGCACTGCCATCAGCAGTTCATCGGCGAGTACCGCTAGGTGTTGCCGGTTCCACCCCGTGTAAGGGGAAAGAGCGCGGTCCTCTCCCAGGGCTGCCAGTTTGAGGCGAAGAGTGTCCGGTTCATTGGTGGTCATGCTTGGTACTCCAAATCAGAAACAGTGATGGGACTTGCCAGGGCCAGCCCAGAAACAAAGCGCTCCATCTCCTGAAGGGCTTGGTCCGTCATCCGAAACGTCTCCGTTCCCAGTGACCCGGCAATGTGCGGGGTGATGGAAACGTTCTGCAACCCCCACATCACGCTGGAGGAAGGGAGTGGCTCAGGATCGGTGACATCAAGAACGGCGTTGAGTCGACCACTGGCACATTCAGCCTCAAGAGCCGCCGTATCAACGAGGCTGCCTCGGGCGGTGTTGATGAGGGTGGCGTGATCCGGGAGCATTGCCAGCTCTTTTGCCCCGATCATGTGGCGGGTCTCTTCCAGGGCCGGAGCATGGATCGAGAGAATGGAGACTTTTGGAAGCATCTCTTGCAGAGGGCACAATTGTCCGCCAGCCAGTTCAACTGCCTCGCGGGACGCGTAGGGGTCAGCAACCCAGCAAGTGGAGCGGTGCAGACGCGACACCTGCTCGACTACCCGCCGGCCTATCCTCGAGAAACCAATGATGCCAATGCTCTGCTGATAATTGCTCACCGTACCGAAGGGATGCCGCGGGTGGTTCACACCGAGGGGTGGCCTGCTGGCAACCGCCTCGCGGGAGTAGAACTGTGCCTTTTTTCCCGCGAGGACTATGGACGCGAAAGTAAATTCTGCAACGGGAATGGCATTTGCGTCGGCGGCGTTGGTCAACTGGATGCCCCTGGCCCAAAACGAGTCTCCGACGAGGTGTTTGACCGTGCCGGCACAGTGGAACACGGCCTTCAGCCGGGGCATGCGGTCGAGAATGTCGTCCGTGAGAGACGGAGTACCCCATGACGTCAGGAGCAGCTCTGCCTTCGCCAACCGCTCGTGGTGAACCGGGTTGTGCAGGTCTTCAACGAGTTCCGGCTGGGACAGGTCAGCACACCTCCGCACGCGGTCAAGGTGGGTCCCGTCAAACTGCTGGGCGAATGCCTCGCGGCTCATGGCAATAACGACGACGGGCCCGCGCAGCTCATTCATGCGTCGGCCCGGGTATTGAGTGGCGGGCGGGACGGACCCGTCCGGACCCACCGCGGACGCAAGTGCCGTGCGGGATGGCAATAGGACATACGGGGGCTCCATCGTCGTAGTAGTTCGGCCTGCCCCTCAGGGGCTGTTCTTTAGATTTCCATTGATTTAACGCAAAATCAATAGCCGGAAGCAGTTCGGCTCGGGGCTGCTCTTGAAAACTGTGACAGACCGACCAGTCGGTCTGCTATTGTTTTCTCATGTCCATGAGGGAACAGATTCTCGCCACAGCCCGTCAGCTCGCCATCAGCACCGGATCCATACCGTCCATGGATGCCGTGGCAGCCGCGGCGAAGGTGTCCAAAGGTGGCTTTACGCATCACTTCAGAACCAGGGCCGCATTGCTCGAAGGCTTGGCAGCCCAGGCCATTGAGTCCTTGGATGAGGCCCTCAACGCGGCCGTCACCAGGGGGAACGTGGTTGAGACGTGGCTGCGCATCTCGATGTCACAAGATGACGCGGATCTCTACAGGGCGCTACTCGTGTCCTTCACGGACCTGGGAGAGAACGCAGACGGGCTGTTGAGCCTTTCAGCGGAGGCATCAAAGCGCTGGGAGCAACTCCTGGCAGCCGAGCTCGGAGACCCTGTGGCAGCGTCGATCGTTCGACTCCTTGGAGATGGCATGGTGATGAACTCCCTGACGCGGGAAGCACTTCCCCCCGTTGAGAGCATCATGGCGTGGCTGGAGCCACGAAGGAACGCCGAATGACCGCCGGCCTGCTGTGGGCGATCCTTGGCCTCGGCCTGGCGGACAGCCTCAATCCGGCGACAATCGTGACCATAACCCTCATCCTGCTCACGGTCCGCAAGCACCCGGTGACCTCGGCATTGTCGTTTGTCGTGGGCGCCTTGAGCACCGTGTTCATTCTTGGTGCAGTGATCTTCCTCGGCGCCGGAGCAGCAGCGGACACCGTCAGTGACGGGCTTGTCTGGCTCCGGAGAATCGTCTTCCTGGTGGCTGCCGTAACACTGTTCATCACCGGCTACCGGCGCCTCAAGGATCGCCCTCGCAAGGGCATCGGCTTGCCATCCTGGTTCGGGATAGGCACAGCATTTCCGTTCGGTGTACTGGTCACCGGCGCCGATCTTCCCAACGCATTCCCCTACTTCATTGCCATTGAACGGATGGTGGATGCAGATACATCCACGGGAACGGGCCTGCTTGTCCTCGCCGGATACGCGATCATCTATTGCGTGCCATGCCTGATCCTGCTTGCCCTCGGCATCGCTCACGGCGACAAGGTCCGCGAAAGACTTCAAAAGGTCTACGACCGATTCGCCACGGGCACCACCCAACGATCGGTTGCTGCAGCGGTGCTCTATCTTCTCCTGGGGGTCGGCGTCCTCGCGATCGCCCTCTGGCCTTAACGGGCGGGCATAGACCCGCCGGCTACCGTGCTTCCAGCCGCGCCTTCAGCTGCTCAGCGTAGTCCGCATAGGCGGCGGCGATCTCTTCGAGGTCCACTGTTTGGGGGAAGTCGATCACAGGCTGGTGCTCTGCCAGGTACGACGTGGTTTCTTCAACAACGAGATGCTCGTCGAAGCCGCCCAGACCAGCCTCGGCAAGGAACTCCGGGTTGGTGTGGACCAGGGATTCCCCGGTTTGGCCCTCCGAGGCCCAGCGCACCAGGTACTCGTTCTGATTGACCAGTTCAATATCGAATGACTTCTCCATGGCAGCAGCCTAACGCCGGAAGCACCTTTCGCCGTTACGTGGCCGCTGCTGACCGGGCGCCCATGTGTTCCAGCAGCACCCCAGTCGGCAGGCCCAGAAGGGCAGCCGCAAGGCTCCCCATCAGATCCAGCACGTACTCGCTGCCGGCGCTCCCTGCCAGCACATCCATCACCAGCCCATCTTCCTGGGCAACCAGGGTCCGGGCGATCTTGGCCGGGTCCAGAAGGGGAGAGAACTCGCCGGAGCGGGTTCCGGCGTCGATGATGTCGCGATAGATGCGTTCCTGGGCACTGGTGAGGTCATCCTGGATGCGGCGCTGCTCGGCGTCGCGGAGCATGTGAGGCCAGTACTCGTAGAGGATCCGGGACACGTCGTCGTCCAGTCCGGCAGTAGTGCCGGCGCTGATGACGGCGGCGAGGCGCGCCGTCGGGCTCATATCAGGGTGAACGGATTCGGCGAGCTTTTCGAGAAACCTGCCGGAGGAAGCCCGCACGGCAGCAGCGATAATCTCGGCATGGCTGCCGAAATAGTAGAGCACGGCGTTCGCGGCCATGCCGGCTTCGGCGGCGATGGCGCGCAGGGTGGCCCCTTCAGCGCCGTCGCGCGCAGCTACAGCCTGGGCAGCGGCCACTATTTCCTGACGCCGGACTTCCTTCTTGTCTACCTTGGCCACTACTGCTCCCCCGTGAGCTCCTGAAGATTCCTGTTGACATTGACTCTAGACGGGTATTGAATGGCATTCAAATTTGAATGTGATTCAAATTACTGATTCAACGAGGAGTCTCCGTGTCATTCCCCCCAACCCCACCCATGGCCACCCAAGAAGCAATCCCTACGAACCCAGCTTCCAAAGGCCTCAAAGCCGGGTCCATCGGCATCGGCCCCACGGTCGCCCTCGGCCTGGCCGCCGTCGCCCCGGCCTACAGCTTGGCTGTGACGCTG
This sequence comes from Arthrobacter sp. YN, assembly GCF_002224285.1. Lineage (GTDB taxonomy): Bacteria > Actinomycetota > Actinomycetes > Actinomycetales > Micrococcaceae > Arthrobacter. Next base: position 4,838,219 of record NZ_CP022436.1, read on the forward strand.
GGCTTCGTGGTTCTTGCCGTAGGACAGAGCACCCCCGCCGCCTTCCTGCTGGGATTTGTGCCGATCCTTTTCACCGCACTCGCCTTCCGGGACCTCAACCGGGAGATGCCCGACTGCGGTGGCGTTTTCGTCTGGATCACCCGCGTCTTCGGGCCTGCTGCAGGCTGGTTCCTCGGTGGCTGGGTACCGCAGATGGCCACCTTCATTGCGGGCGCCGCCGTGGCCCAAGTCGCCACCACCTACCTGCTCACCTTCTTCGGTTTGGCAGCGATCGCCGCAGAACCCCTCGCCGTAGCGGCCATCGCGTGCGGGCTGATCGTCCTGAGTGCATGGATCGCCGCGAGGGGAATCGAACTCTCCGCCTGGGTCCAGTACGCGCTGATTGGCCTCCAGTTGGTGGCACTCGGCGGATTCTGCGTCGCGGCCTTCACCGCCATGGCCACGGGCACCTCCCCCGGAACGGCAGACGGCGCAGAAAAGCCAAGCCTGGAGTGGTTCAACCCCTTTGCCTCCGGCGACATGTCCGGGCTCGTCTCCGGCGTCATCCTGTGCCTGTTCATTTACTGGGGCTGGGATGCCTTGATAGCCGTGAACGAAGAGACCACCGACCGCAAGGGAACGCCCGGAAGGGCGGTTGTCATCACTACCGTCATCCTGCTGTTCTCCTACGTCGTGACAGCCACCGCCGCCGTCGGATTTGCAGGAACTGCGAGCATCACCGATCCCGAAACCGTCTCCGATGTCCTCTCGGTCCTCGGCCCGCAGGCGACAGGAGCCGTGTTTGGCCAGGTCATCGTCCTCGCAGTGGGCATGTCCGCGTTGGCAGCTCTGCTGACAGTAGCCGTCAGCACGCCACGGACGTGGCTCAGCATGGGCAGCTACGATGCGCTCCCCAAGGCGACCACAAAGATGCACCCCAAGCGGGGGACTCCCACCACCTCCATCGCTTGGTGGGCGGCAATCACCATGGCCATGACGTTGGGACTGACGGCAATCAGCGCCGATTTCATCGGCCTGGCCATCCTCTCGGTGGGCCTGATGATCGCCGCGTACTACGCGGCCACAGCTTTGGCCTCGGTGGTGTACTTCGCCCCGCTGATGCGCACCTCCCCATCCGCCCTGATCCTGAAAGGCATCCTCCCCGGCCTCGGAGCACTGCTGATGATCGGAGCGTTCGCGTACAGCGCCGTGGACATGCTGTCCCCTGAGTACGCGGGCCTGTCCTGGCTTGGCATCGGTTCAGTGTTCTGGATCGGGATCGGCGCGCTGTCCTTGGGCCTGATAGTGACGGCGATTCTGCGGACCAGGCCGCGCCGCTTCTTTTCCGGCGAATCCATCCCCCGCGGAAACGTCACTACCCGCAACCACCTTCCGTCCATTCTCAGCAACGAAACTCCCAGCAACGAAACCGAGGCATAAATGCGCATCCTGTCCATCGCAGCAATCCAGACCAACCCCGTCCCCCACGACCTCGAGGCCACGTGGGCCCGGTTCGAGGCACAGGCCGAGTCAGCCAAGAAGCTCGGTCCCGACGTGGACGTCATCGTGGTTCCGGAACTGCTGCTTTCCGCGCCAGGCGAGTTCCTGCTCCCGGATCCAGAGGGCGAAACCCGTTCCGCCGCGCCCATCCCCAGCCCACTCACGGACCGCATTTCCGCCTTGGCCCGCAGGCTCAACGTGTGGCTCGTGCCCGGCTCCCTGCTGGAAACAGAAAACGGAAACACCTATAACACCGCCATCGCAGTGTCCCCGCAGGGCGAGATCGTGGCACGCTACCGGAAGCTGTTCCCGTGGCGCCCGTTCGAGACCACCACTCCCGGCGATTCCTTCGTCACGTTCGACATCCCGGGCTGCGGACGCATCGGCCTCGCGATCTGCTTCGACGGCAGCTTCCCGGAAGTTGCGCGGCAGTTGGCCTGGTTGGGTGCGGAGGTCATCATCCAGCCCACCCTCACCACTACCCGGGACCGGGCCATGGAAATCGTCATGTCCCAGGCCAACGCTTTCGCCAACCAGGTGTTCGTGGTGAACATCAACGGAGCCTCCCCGTCGGGTGTGGGCGAGAGCGTCATCGTGGACCCCGAGGGCACCATCATGCAGCATGCCCAAGGCGGCGAAGAGATTCTGTTCGCTGTGCTGGACCTGGACCGCGTCACGCAGCTCCGCCGCTATGGAACACACGGCATCAACCGCCCCTGGACCCAACTCCGGGACCAGGAAGGCCTGCTGTCCTTCCCGATGTTCGGCGGCGCGCACTTCGAGTCACCGGCCTGGCGCGAGGATTCACTCGGTGCGCGGCAGGGCACCGGAACGGCCTGACCGCCCGCCCAAGGCAAGCAGCGTTCGACGGCGGGCTGCCGCCGTCGAACGCTGCTTCCTCACCCTAGAGAAGATCAGGTTACTTACTTCTATAATGGCATTGTGATGGCATCACTGTGGTTCGGATTGATTGCCTCCAGCGCCTTGGTGATAGGCGCGCTCATCGGTGTGCGTTTCGAGCTGCCGAAGCGGCTCCTTGCCATCCTGCTGTCCTTCGCGGCCGGCTCACTCATTACCGCCCTGGCGTTCGAACTGTTCGAGGACGCCTACCAACAAGGCGGAATTGTGCGCGCGGCGGTGGGACTCCTTGCCGGGGCCATAGTGTTTACCGCGCTCAGCGCCTTCCTGGATCGCCTGGCCCAACCCGGCCGCACATCGAAATCCAAACCTGCGGACGAAGTACAGGGCAGCCCAAAGCTGGACACCGACGCCGCCGCGTCAGATAGGGCAGCCACCTCCGCCTCAACACGCGGAGCTGCCGGAATGGCGTTGCTGGCCGCCGTGACCCTGGACGGCGTACCGGAAAACGTAGCACTGGGCATCTCCCTGGAAGAAGGATCCGGCGGCCTGGCACTGCTGGCGGCCATCTTTGTGTCCAACTTCCCCGAAGCCTTGGTGGGGGCCTCGTCCATGCGCAGCCAGGGCCGAAAAGCCGGGTCGATCATGCTGCTCTGGAGTGTGTGCGCCGTGCTGCTGGTGGCAGCCGTGGTCCTCGGCGCCGGGCCCCTCTCATCCGCCGAACCCGCCACCATTTCCCTGCCGTTGGCGTTCGCCGCCGGTGCGGTGATCGCGTCGCTGGCGGACACGCTCATGCCCGAGGCCTACGAGCATGGCGGCCCAGCGGTTGCACTGAGCACGGCAGCGGGCTTCGTCCTTTCGTTCACGCTTTCACTCGTGTGAGCGTTGAGCGGCTGGACGACTGGGAGGCTGCCGACTGCCGACTGGGCGACCAACGCAAGAAGCGCACGACGGCGGCAGTCCGGCGTCGTGCGCTTCTTGGTGTATTGCTTGTGCAGCGGCTGCTAAACCTCCGGGCGACGCTCGACAACTGTTTCAGGGGCGGCGCGCCGCTCGACCACTGTTTCGGGGGCAGTGCGGCGCTCGACGACCGTCCTGCGGGTCCTGTTGGACATGGCGATGGAGATGATGAGGCCGATGACGCCCACCACCATCAGGATGTAGCCCACCAGGACTTGGTCCAGGAAGGGAATGAGTCCGGGTGCGAGCGCGAAGGCCAAAATAGCGCCAATGGCAATCAGGGCAATGGAAGAACCAATTCTCATAACGTGCTCCTCGTGTCCGTTCGGCGCGTGGTCAGGGATCGTCGGCCGAATCTATACAGTCAGCATACTTATGAACCACGGCTCCCACCAGCCATGCGACGCCCTCCAGCGGGCCGTGCGTCAGTGCCCGTAGCGTGCGGCCACCCGGGCGATGGCGTCCTCGGGAGTCGGAGCCGGCCCGAACACCTGCTCCTGGCGGGTGGTGTCCGCAACATACTTGCCGGTCTCGAACCACGCCACCATGCTGGCCATGTCGCCTACCAGCGGAAGGACCTTCGCTGTCACCTTGCCGAGCCCGGCGATGGCACCGGCGGGAATGGACATCACCTTGATCTGCCTGCCGGCCCGCTGCCCGGCAATGTCGGCGGCGTCCTGAATGCTGACGGGGCGGCTCCAGCCAACATCGATGTGCTCCCCCTCAAGAATGTCCGCGTCAACGGCCTCCGCGAGGTACCGTGCAACGTCGCTGGCCAGGACAAAAGTGAGCCTGGCGTCTTTGGAGCCCAGCCATACAAAGCGGCCCTTGGCAAAGGGGTCACCGCCCATCCCCACAGCTTGGTCAAAGAATGCACCCGGACGGATGGCCACAAAGGGAACGCCGAGCTCCCGGAACTTGTCCTCAGCCAGCTTCTTGTTCCAAAAGTGCGGGATCTGCGGTGTTTGGTCGCTGGTGACAATGCTGATCAGCACGAAGCGGGGCACGCCGGCATGCTTGGCGGCGACGGCCAGGTTGCTGTTGCCAAAGGTATCGATCGCCTGGGCGTTCTTGTCATTTCGCGTATAGCCGGCGGCCGTTGAGACAACCGCGGAAACGCCTGTCATCGCGGCGATCAAGGAGGCTGCGTCCATCATGTCCCCGCGGACGATCCCAACTCCTTTGGCCTCAACTTTGGCGGCGTCGGACTTGGGCCTCACCAAGGCCCGGACTTTCTTGCCGCGCTTGAGAAGTTCATCCACCACTTGGCCGCCAAGGAATCCCGTGGCACCAATAACAAGGACAGGAAGGTCTTCGGCCACGATTTCTCCTTTGGGTTTTGTTCCTAGGGTCAGTGGTAGCACGAGCGTCGGACGCCGGCCAGTCCCCAGCTTGCCCCGCCTCGGGCCCCGCAGGTAATGAGAGTGCACTGGAAGTGCAGTATGATGCACTTATGGATGACAGCACCACCAACCTCTCCCTGGCCATCGGCACCCGGGTCAAGCAGGAACGCCAAGCCCGCGGATGGACCCTGGACCACCTGGCCGAGGCTGCAGGAGTAAGCCGCCGGATGATCGTCAACGTGGAGCAAGGGGCAGCGAACCCCAGCATCGGAACTCTGCTGCGGATCAGCGACGCCCTGGGAGTCGGGCTCCCCGCCCTGGTGGAGTCCCCGCGCCCCAAGCCCGTCAAGATCACCCGGAGCGGCGAAGGTGCAACACTGTGGAGCAGCGAACAGGGCGGCCAGGGAATCCTGGTGGCCGGGACCGACTCACCGGACGTGGTGGAACTCTGGGACTGGACATTGGGCCCCGGCGACAGCCACGCCAGCGAGGCCCACACCGCGGGCACCAAGGAACTCCTGCAGGTTCAAGCCGGCGCGGTGACCGTCGATGCAGGGGAGCAGGCAGTCACCCTCGAGGTTGGCGATGCCATGACTTTCCCAGGCGACATTGCCCACTCCTACGCCAACCTTGGCGCGGCACCCGCCAGATTCATCCTTGCTGTTTTTGAGCCCGGCGTGGGATCAGGGCACCGGCAGGACGCCGATCCCAGCGTCATGGGAATCAGCCAGTGAGCACCCGCAAAGGTGGCCCCATTCCGCCCTGGAGCCTCGCCGTTGCAGCCATGTTCTCGGTGCAGCTCAGCTCCGCCCTTTCGGTGGGCCTCATCGCGGAGGTAGGTGCGGCTGGAACGGCATGGTTGCGGCTCAGCCTGGGCGCCATCATCTTCCTTGCCATCGCCCGCCCACCGCTGCGATCGGTGCGGCGGCCAGACATCCTGCCGCTCCTGGGCCTCGGCATCGCGACCGGGCTCATGACCATTATGTTTCTCGCCGCTGTGGAACGGATCCCGTTGGGCACCACCGTCGCCATCGAGTTCCTTGGCCCATTGACGGTGGCGGCGATCCGCAGCCATAACCGCCGCGCCTTGGCATGGCCGGTGCTGGCGCTGCTGGGAGTAGTCCTGCTGACCGAACCTTGGCATGGCCGCGTCGACTTCCTGGGAATTTTGTTCGCGGCCATCGCCGCCGCCGGGTGGGGCGCCTATATCCTGCTGACGCAGCTGATCGGCGACCGTTTCACCGGCATCGGGGCGCTCTCGCTGACGGTCCCCATCGCCGCAGTGACGGCCGCCGTCGTCGGCATTCCGCAAGCTGTTGGGCACCTCAACTGGGGCATCCTCGCAGGCGCCCTGGGCGTCGCCATCCTGATGCCCGTTCTGCCGTTCGTGCTGGAGCTGAAAGCACTGCGCCGGATGACGTCCACGGCTTTCGGCACGCTGATGTCGTTGGAACCCGCCTTCGCCGTTCTCCTGGGACTGCTGGTGCTGCACCAGCAACCCACCATCGTCCAGTTCATCGGGATCGCCCTGGTTGTGGTTGCCGGTGCAGCCTCCCAGCGCGGGGGCGACAGGAAACTGACTCCCTTGGCCGAGCCCACCACCACGGGGCCCACGCCTGAAGCCTTATCCGCCAAGGGCCCCGGCAAAGGGGCCTGACGCACGACGGCGACCTGCCGCCGTCGTGCGTCTCTTGCTTTTGGCTTGTACTCACCCGGCTTGGAGGGTGATGGCCACCTTGCCGCGGACTTTGCCGGCGTCGAAGTAGCGCATGGCATCCGGGACCTGGGCCAGCGGGTAGGTCCGGTCGATGACGGGAGTGATGGTTCCCGCCTCCAGGAGACCGGCCAGGTACTCAAGATCCGGGGCATTCTGGGTGCCCACGATCATGGTGAGCCGCTGCCGGATGAAGGGCGAGAGGGCCACGGCGCGGAGTTGCCTGTCCATGCTCCCCGTCCACGTGCCGCCCTCCTCGCCACCGGTCATCACGGCAGTCCCTGACGGGGTGAGTGACCGGCGTAAACGTGAAACCGACGGGTTGCCCGCGATGTCGATGATGACGTCGTACTGCTCAGCGCCGTCGAGGAAATCCTGGGTGGTGTAGTCGATCACGTGGTCGGCACCGAGGGCCCTCACCATCTCCACTTTCGCAGCGCTGGCCACTCCGGTGACCTCCGCCCCGGCGGCTTTGGCGAACTGCACCACATAACTGCCCACGCCGCCCGATGCTCCCGTGACCAGGACCTTGAGCCCTTGCGCCGGCTGATCCCGGCCGGGATCGATGCCACCCGCGCGCAGGGCGATCAGGGCTGTGCACGCGGACACCGGCACCACGGCGGCCTGTTCGAAGGTGATGTTCGCCGGTTTGTGGGCCAACTGGTTTTCGCGGGCTGCGGCATACTCGGCGAACGTTCCCCTGCCCGAGCCGAACACGTGGTCCCCCACCGCGAAGCGGGTCACCTTTGCTCCCACCGCTTCAACGGTTCCGGCGAGGTCCAGCCCGGGGACGGGTTTCCTGGGTGCCTTGAATCCATAGACCAAGCGCAGCGCATAGGGCAGGCCCGTGGCTATGTGCCATGTGCCGCGATCCAGCCCGGCCGCCTGGACTTTCACCAGCACTTCATTCTCCGCGATGACTGGACGCGGGACCTGGGCCTCATGCAGTACGTCGGCGGCGGAACCGTAGCCCTCCTGCACGATGGCACGCATGGTGGGACCTGGCAACGCCCGATCCTTGTGGCGACGGGATTCCTTGGCTTGCTGACCAGTGGTCATGGCCGGACCTTTCAGTGCGTGTGCGGAGGGGGCTGGGTGATGGAGGGCTGCGTGGTGAGGTGAGGTTGTGATGGTTTTCGTACGCTGTACCAACGAGATTACCGTACACTGTACTAAACCGCTAGAGCCCAGCAACCAGTCGAGGAGTGCCCGTGCCCACCGCAGCATCGCAGCGAAGCCCGCTGAGCCGGGAGCGGGTCCTTGAATGCGCCGTCACCCTCGCCGACGAGTCCGGAATCGACTCCCTGACCATCCGCACGCTCGCCCTCAGCATGGGAACCAAACCCATGTCCCTCTACTACTACGTTGCCAACAAGGACGAGATCCTGGACGGCATCGTGGATATGGTGTTCAGCGAAATCGAGCTTCCGGCACCCGAAGGGGACTGGCGCAAGGAGATGGCGTTGAGGGCCCACCGGATGCGGTCGGCACTCAGGCGCCACCCCTGGGCAGTCGGGTTGCTGGAGAGTCGGTCCGCGCCTGGCCCTGCAACGCTCCGGCATCACGAAGCAACGCTCGCGACGCTGAGGACTGCAGGATTCTCCGTCCCGCTCACTGCCCACGCCTACGCCCTGCTGGACAGTTACATTTACGGCTTTGCCGTGCAGGAAGCGGCCCTCCCGTTCGAGGGGCGGGACACCGCGGCCGAGATCACCAGCCCCATCCTGGAGCGCTTCGCCACCGGTGAGTATCCCCGCATGGTGGAGATCGCCGTCGAGCATGTCCTTAAACCCGGCTACGACTTTGGCGACGAATTCCAGTTCGGCCTGGACCTCATTCTGGACGGCTTGAGCCGTCTGGCGGGAGACGCGGACTAGGATCTGATCCATGGCCAGGATTGAGGACTACGCGATCATCGGGGATCTGAACACCGCTGCCTTGGTAGGGCGGAGCGGGTCCATTGACTGGATGTGCCTGCCACGGTTCGACTCCCCCGCCTGCTTCGCGTCACTGCTGCACACGCCCGACGCCGGCCGCTGGCTTTTAGCGCCCGCCGGCACACCCGACGGCGGCAACTGCACCCGACGCCGCTACCGCGGGGACACCCTCATCCTGGAGACAGAATGGGAAGTGGACGGCGGCGCTGTCCGGGTGATCGACTTCATGCCGGTCCGGGACGACGCCGTGGACCTGGTGCGGATTGTGGAGGGCATCTCCGGCGAGGTCACCATGCAGATGGAGCTGGTCCTGCGCTTCGACTACGGCCGCGTGGTGCCGTGGGTCCGGCACAGCAAGCACGGCATCAGCGCGGTAGCGGGTCCCGACTCGGCCTACCTCACCACCCATGTCCCGCTCGAGGGGCGGGACAAGCGCACCTACAGCGAATTCACGGTCCGCGCGGGCGATCGGGTCCCGTTCGTGCTGCGCTGGGCGCCGAGCCATGAGCGGGAGCCGCGACGGATCGACCCCTTCCGCGCGCTCGCTGTCACCGAGTCGTTCTGGCTGGAGTGGATCGGCCGCAGCGAAATGGCCGGGAAGTACAAGGAGCCGGTGGAGCGGTCCCTCATCACCCTCAAGGCACTGACGTATGCGCCGACCGGAGGCATCGTGGCGGCAGCAACCACGTCCTTGCCCGAGCAGATCGGCGGCCCCAGGAACTGGGACTACCGCTACTGCTGGTTGCGCGACGCCACCCTGACCCTGCAATCACTGCTCGCCGCAGGGTACACGGAGGAGGCCTCCGCGTGGCGGGACTGGCTGCTGCGCGCTATCGCCGGCGACCCGTCGGAGCTGCAGATTGTGTACGGGCTCGACGGCGCGAGGAGACTGCCCGAGGCAGACATCCCGTGGCTCTCCGGTTACGAAGGTTCACTGCCCGTCCGCACCGGAAACGCCGCAGCCCCGCAACTGCAACTGGATGTGTGGGGCGAGGTCCTGGACGGTCTTTCCTTGACCCGGGCAGCCTTCCAGGACGGCACTGTGGACAGTTCCTGGGACATCCAGGTGGCCCTGATGGAGTACCTCGAAGGAGCCTGGGACCAGCCGGACAACGGGCTCTGGGAAATGCGGGGACCGAGGCAGCATTTCACCCATTCCAAGGTCATGGCGTGGGTGGCCGCGGACCGCATGGTCAAAGGTGTCCGGACCTCCGGGCTACCCGGCCCACACGACCGCTGGGCAGCACTCCGCAGCGAAATCCACCACGACGTCATGACCAAGGGGTTTGACGAGGAACTCAACACCTTCGTCCAGTCTTACGGAAGCAAGGATCTGGACGCGAGCTTACTTCTGGTCCCCCGCGTCGGCTTCCTCCCGCACAGGCATCCACGCGTCGCAGGGACAGTGGAAGCCATCCAAAAAGGACTCACGGATGACGGCTTGGTCCTCCGCTACAGAACCCAGTCCGGCCACGATGGCTTGCCTGGGGACGAAGGAGTTTTCCTTGCCTGTTCGTTCTGGCTGGTGGATGCACTGCTGGGCATCGGCCGCTCCACCGAGGCAACCGAACTCTTTGAGCGGCTACTCACCCTGCGCAACGATGTGGGTTTGCTGAGCGAGGAGTGGGACCCCCGGGCCCAACGGCAGCTGGGCAACACTCCCCAGGCCTTCAGCCATTTCCCGCTCATTCACAGCGCCTTGCAACTGCATCAGGGAGAGGCGCACAAGAGCGACACCCCGCTGGGGCACCCTAAACATCCGGGGCAATCCAGCGGTTCTACCCTTCGGAATGACCCTCGCCTGCGTTAGGCGGGGCTTCGCCTTTATGGCTCGCTTCTTCCAAGTGGATATCCAACTTGCGTTCGGCCTCACGCCGCCGCTGGCCGACGGTCCTCAACTGCTGGGTGGTGGGGTCTCCCCTGTCCTCAATCGCTGCGTCTGATGGCGCAGCGTCCGTTCGCGCTGCGTCCGAGCGCGCAGCAGTCCGGTCCTTCTCATGTTCGCCCATAAGGAGATCGTCCCATCGACCGCGCTTTTGCGATAGCGAAATTCGCGATGCGGGGCCCGCTCTGCGCCCGCACCCGGGCACTTGGGACGTAGAGCGGGCCTCACACCATGCGTTTAGCGGCGGGTGTTGTCCGAGCTGGTCCCCTCGGTTTCGATGCGCTCCTTACGGACTTCTTCGTCGACCCGAACATCCTCGGTGACTGTGTCCTTTTCGAGGCGGACGCGCTCCACCGGGACGGTCTCCTTGTCCACCACGGGCCTCTCCTCGTGGAGGGTGACCTCGTGCTCGCTCTCCGTCAGGTCGGCACCGGACATGGCATCGCCTGCGTTCGCGTCCGTAATGGGCTCCCGCTCCACACGGACTTCCTCGCGTTGCACGGGGACCGTAGTGGTGACGTTCTCAGTGGTGATGTATTTCCTCAGGCGCGCCCGACCCGTGGCTTGCTTCTCCGTGCCGACGTTCAACCTTTCTTCAGAGCGGGTCATGGCGTCGTCGTCGCCGTTCCTTTCAGCCTCCGGACGATAGGCGCCTCCCGTGTCCATCGCGTCCCTGGTACCGAGTGTGTCCCGGGTTCCCACCGGGTCCCGCGTACCTACTGTCCCGGCGAAATGTGCATCGCGATCAGTTGTTGCGTCGGCGCGCAGATCATCGCCGTGACCGCTGAAGCCGCGCTTGCCCTCGAGTCCGTAGTGGTTGTACAGGCGGCTCTCCTCGCCCGGATCCAGGTGCCCGTCTTCGGCCACCCGGGGAGCATCCTTGATGTGGTCCTTGCTGTAGGGAACCACCACGTCGTCACCTTCCACGGCGGCGTCCTGAAGCGGTATGAATGATTCCGAACTGCCAAAAAGTCCGGTCTTGACGGTCACCCAGGTGGGTTCGCCGGTGTCATCATCGGTGTAAAACGTGCCGATGGAGCCCACCTTGTCACCTTCAGTGGTACGGACGTGTCCGTTGAGGCCCATCAACCGGTCAATGTTTTCCCTCGCGAGCATGATGTCTCCTTGGAATGCGGTTCTCTTATGTGGTTGCCAAGCGGGCTGCATCACCAGGCATGGTTTCCGAACGCCGGAACGGGGAAGAAATTCAACCCGTCGGCTTTAAGGAACATCCATACAGTAAGCATGCTTAGCGTTTACTTGGCAAGACCCAATGTGAGAACCGGCGGAGCTGCCGCGCCGGCCGGTGAGAGATCCCGCAAGGGCGGGCTGCCGCCGTCGTACGCCTTTTTTTACGCGTTTCAGAAATCGCTTTCTTCCAGCCCCGGAATGCACTACATTTATCTCCAGCAGTTTTCGGGATGCTATCCCGATAATCGGAATCTAGTGCAAAACTCCTCATCCACGGCTACCAGCCACCACCCGCTTGGAGACAAGATTGACTGAGAACAGCGTTGTTCAGAATGCCGGCCGGCCAGGTACCGGCACCCCGACCGAGGTGAAAAACGTCCGCCGGGCCGCCTGGGCCGGACTTATCGGAACTGCCTTGGAGCAGTACGACTTTGTGATCTACGGAACCGCCTCCGCGATCATCTTCAACACGATCTTCTTCCCCAACGTCGACCCTGCGATCGGCATCCTCGCTGCTTTCGGCGCGTACGCCGTCGGCTTCGGCGCCAGGCCCTTGGGCGGACTCTTCTTCTCCAAGTACGGCGACCGCTTGGGCCGCAAATGGGTGCTGGTGGCCACCCTCTTCCTCATGGGCATTGCTACGTTCGCTATCGGGCTCTTGCCTACCTACGAGCAAGCCGGACTGTGGGCGCCGGCTCTGCTGGTGGCCTGCCGATTCCTGCAAGGCTTCGGCGCCGGAGCTGAACAGGCCGGCGGCGTGGTCCTCATCGCGGAAACAGCGCCCAAGGGTCAGCGCGGCAAGTACGCCTCACTGGTGTTCGTCGGCGCAGCGGCAGGAACGGCACTTGGAGCGGTGGTCTGGATCATGGTTCAGATGATGCCCAAGGAAGCCCTGGAATCCTACGGCTGGCGGCTGGTCTTCTTCTCGTCGATCTTCGTGACGATTGCCGCCTACGTCATCCGACGCAAGCTCAAGGAGTCCCCGGTGTTCCAGGAACTCCAGGAAGAAGGCGGCATCGGCAAACGGGACACCCCCGTGGCAGATGTCATCAAGAACGGCCGCACCAACCTTTTCCGCGTGTTCTTCATGAACGTCGGCGCCAACGCCCATTCCTACCTCTTCCAGGTGTTCCTGGGCTCCTACCTCATCAGCCAGCTCAAGATCGACGCCACGTTCATTCCCAAGGTCCTGCTGGTTGGCGCCCTGTTCGCCTGCGTGTCAGCCTTCGTGTTCGGAAACCTTTCGGACAGGTTCGGACGCCGCTCCATGTACTTGGTAGTGACCACTTTCCTGTTCATCTTCCCCATCCCGGCCTTCCTGCTGATCAACACGGGCAACCTGTTCCTGATCTCTCTGGTCATTGTCCTGGGCTTCATTTTTGCCGCCCAGGGATCCGTCGGAGTCCAGGCTGCGTACTTCCCGGAGCTCTTCGGCGCTCGCTACCGCTACGCCGGCGTGGCACTCGGCCGCGAATTCTCCTCCGTTTTCGGCGGTGGCATCGCCCCGCTGATCTGCTCCGCACTGGTCACGGCTTTCAGCGGATCCTGGATCCCGGTGGCCATCTACATGATGGCCATCATGGGCATCAGTTTGTTCACCACCATCAAATCCCCGGAGACGGTCGATCGTGACCTTCTCCTTGAAGAGGACGCCAAGTAATGTCAGAACCCACCACCTCCACCGCCCCCACCAATCCCACCAAAATTGTCATCACCGATTGCGATCACGATTCCATCGATATCGAGCGTGCTGTCGCCCGGGACGCCGGCGTCGAGCTGGTGTTGGCTCAGTGCCGCACCGAAGACGAGGTCATTGCTGCAGCCGCCGGGGCGGACGCGATCGTTGTCCAGTACGCGCCCATCACCGCCAAGGTTTTGGACGCGCTGCCGGGCCTGAAAGCAATCGGCCGTTACGGCGTCGGGGTTGACACGCTCGACGTCGAAGCCGCCACCGCGCGCGGCGTCGCCATCTGCAACGTCCCCGACTACGGCACCGAGGACGTCAGCGACCACGCGATTGCCTTGGCCGTCAGCCTGGCCCGCGGGATTACGCAGCTGGACCGCGGCGTGCGACGCGGTGATCATTCGCTGGGGCCGGTGCAACCCTTGCACCGGATTGGCGGGCGGGTGTTCGGAGTGGTGGGCCTGGGCTTGATTGGTGCGGCCACGGGCCGGAAAGCGAAAGGTCTGGGCTACCAGGTCATCGGTTCGGATCCGCTGCTGACCGCCGGGACTGTCACCGCGGACGGGATCACGGTGGTCGGCTTCGAGGAGCTTGTTGCCAGCGCTGACGTCATTTCCCTGCATGTCCCCCTCAACCAGTACACGCATCACCTGATCAACAGTGACGTCCTGGACAGGGTGAAGCCCGGCGCCGTGCTGGTCAATACCTGCCGCGGCGCGGTGGTGGACACGGATGCAGTGGCGGCGGCACTGCAGGACGGGCGCCTGCACGCTGCGGGTTTGGATGTTTTTGAGTTGGAGCCCCTGCCGCGGACCAGTCCCCTGCTGGAATTGGAGAATGCAGTCCTCACACCGCACGCGGCCTGGTACTCCGAGGAGTCGTACGCAGAGCTCAAGCGGCGCACGGTGGAGAACGTGGTGGAGGTGTGTGCCGGCCGCGCGCCGCGCAACATCCTCAACAGTGAAGTGCTGAACGGGAGCGTGCCGGCATGAGCGTCGAAACAGCAGCTGAATCCACGTCGCTGACGATGCGCGCAGCAGTCTGGACGGGCCCGGACACCATTGAGTACCGGACCGTGCCGCTCCCCGAAGTGCCGGAGGGCTGGGCCTTGGTCCGATCTGAACTCACCGGCATTTGCGGCACGGATTTTTCCATCCTGCACGGAAGCCACCCGCGCGCCGAAGCGCCCGTGGTGATGGGCCATGAAATCACCGGTGTTGTGGAGATCGCCGCCCCGGGGGGACCGGCTGAGGGCACCCGGGTGACCGTTGAACCGTTGATTTATTGCGGGAAGTGCCACCCGTGCAGGGAGGGAAACACGCATGTGTGCCGGAACCTGAAGCTGTACGGGATCGACGTCGCAGGCTCCCTGGCGGAGTATGTGGCGTTGCCGGCGGAGACCCTGATCCCGATCGACTCCGAGGTTCCGCTCCAGGAGGCCGCGCTGGCCGAGCCGTTGGCTGTGGCGGTGCACGCGGTGTCCCGGTCGGGGCTGCGTGGCGGTGAGCGGGTGGTGGTTTTCGGTGCCGGACCTATCGGTATCCTCACCGCTCTTGTTGCCAGGCATGAAGGTGCCGGGAGTGTGCTGATTTCCGAACCTTCCGAAGACCGCCGCAGAGTGGCTGAGAAGCTCGGCTTCGACACCGTTCCCTCGGGCACCGACCCCATCGAGGCGATCCTGGAGGCAACCGGCGGGGATGGCGCGGACATCGTTTTCGATTCAGCAGCCCACCCGTCCGTGGCGGCGCTGCTGCCCAAAGCGGTCCGCGTCCTGGGCACCATCGTGCTGGTGGGCGTCTACAAGAAGCCGGTGGAGGTTGATTTGCAGGCTCTGACCTTCGCGGAGAACACGGTGGTGGGCGTCCGCGTCTACACGCGGGCCGACGTCGAACGGGCCGTCAAGCTCATCGAGGGCGGCGAGCTGGGGCTGGGACGGATCCCGGTGGAGGTCTTCCCACTCGAAGAAACCCCGGCCGCCTTCACCAAGGCCATGACCGCTGGAGCGGTCCTCAAAGTATTCGTTGGGCCGGCTGCGGCAGCCGTCCCTGGCAAGGGAGAAGCATGACTGACACGGCAGCAGCGCGATGCACGCCATTTGACCTGACAGGCTCGACGGCGGCCATCACCGGAGCGTCCCGCGGCATCGGCTTGGGTATTGCCCTGGGCCTGATCCGGGCGGGTGCGAACCTCGTTGCGCTGCAACGCGGCCCACTCGCTCCGGAACTGGCCCTGGCCGCGGCGGAGGCAGGCGTAACTGCCGAAGCAACAGCCATCGACCTCTCCAGCCAGGACTCGGTTACCCAAGCGATCGAAACGACGCTTGCGAAGCACCGGATCGACATCCTGGTCAACAACGCCGGCACGCAGATCCGCCATGACTCCGTGGAGTTCCCGTTGGAGGACTTCGATGCGGTCATGAACATCAACACCCGGGCAGTGTTCCAGCTCTGCCAGGGCTTCGGTAAGGCCATGGTGGAGCGCGGCGACGGCAAAATCATCAATTTGGCCTCACTGCTGACGTTCCAGGGCGGATTGCGGGTTCCGGCCTACGCGGCGTCCAAGGGTGCAGTGGCCCAGCTGACCAAGGCGCTGTGCAATGAGTGGGCCCCACGAGGCGTCAACGTCAACGCCGTCGCCCCGGGTTACATCGCCACGGACATGAACCAGGCCTTGCTCGCCGACTCCGTCCGGCATGAGCAGATCTCCAGCCGGATCCCGGCCGCCCGATGGGGATCAGGCAACGACCTCGCCGGCGCGGTGGTGTTCCTGGCTTCCCCGGCCGCAGATTACGTGCACGGCGTTGTTCTTCCGGTCGACGGCGGGTGGCTGGCCCGATGAGCACCATCCAACCAGCGGGCAACCCGCAACGGCCGGCTCCTTCCGCGCTCCTGACAGCCAATCCCGTGGTGGCCGTCATGCGGGCACACCACGCCCGCGAGTACGCCCCCGTGATCGAGGCCCTGGTGCGCGGAGGCGTCCGTTCCATTGAGCTGACCCTCAGCACCCAAGGAGTGTTCGAGGAACTGCCCCGGCTCAAGGAACGCTTCGGTCCGGACGCCGAGATCGGGGTCGGCACCATCACCACCGTGGACCAAGCCATGCAGGCCCTCGACGGCGGAGCGGACTACCTGGTCACCCCGGCGATGGTCACCGCAGTGGTGAGTGCCGCCGTCGAGCGTGACATCCCGGTGTTTCCGGGCGGGCTGACGCCCACCGAACTGCTGGCCGGCTGGAACGCCGGCGCCACAGCGGTGAAGCTCTTCCCCGCCTCGGCCGTGGGCACTGGGTACGTCGGCCAACTCCGCGGGCCGTTCCCGGACATGCGGATTGTGCCCTCCGGAGGCATCGGGATCGACGACGCACCCGCCTGGATCGCGGCCGGCGCCCTGGCCGTCAGCCTCGGCGGGCCTCTGCTGCGCGATGCTTTCTCAGGCGGAAGCCTGACGGAGCTGACCGCGCGGGCATCGAAGCTCAGCCAACTTGCAGCCGACGCCGTGGAAGCGCGGGCAGCCAAGTGACTACCTACACCGACGTAGTGACCATGGGCGAAACCATGGCGCTCATGAAAGCCGAGACACCTGGGCCCTTGGCCCATGCCGGTTCGCTGGGGCTGGGCATGGGCGGGGCCGAAACCAACGTGGCCATCGCCCTGAAGCGACTGGGTACCAGTGTGACCTGGCTCGGGCGGGTGGGGCAGGACAGCCTCGGCGACCTCGTACTCCGGGAGATAGCCGCCGAGGGCGTCACCACGTTAGGTATCCGCGACGCCGAGGCACCCACAGGCCTGATGATCAAGGAACGCCGCACCTTGGAACACCTCAAGGTCTGGTACTACCGTTCAGGCAGTGCCGGCTCGAGGTTGGCTCGGGAGGACGTCCCGGCGGACACCATCCGGAACGCGAAGCTCCTGCACCTGACGGGCATCACTCCTGCCCTCTCCGAATCAGCGTGTGAAGCCGCGCTGTTCGCGGTGTCCGTGGCGCGCGAAGCCGGGGTGACTGTCTCCTTCGACCTGAACTACCGCGCTGCGCTGTGGACAGAGGACCAGGCCGGGCCGGTCTTCCGCACGTTCATTGAACTCTCAGACATTGTTTTTGCCGGTGACGACGAGGCGGGCATCGCAGTGGGCCACGGGCCGGACTCCCTCGAACTCGCACGAAGGATCGCGGCTAGGGGACCACAGCAGGTAGTCATCAAGAACGGCCCCCTCGGTTGCGTCGGTGTGATCGACGGCGCCGAATACCGTCAAGACGCAGTACGCATCAACGCCGTGGACACCGTCGGTGCAGGAGACGCTTTTGTGGCCGGATACATCTCCGACCTCCTTGCCGGGGCTTCCATAGAAGACCGTCTGCGCACGGCGGTGCGGACAGGCGCCTTCGCTTGCCTGGTACCCGGCGACTGGGAAGGCATGCCACGACGCCACGAGCTTGGTTTACTGGACGCTTCAGAACCCGTGGCGCGGTAGCGGGGATCGGGTCCGGTTCTTCCCTGCGCGGATCAACGGGCGCTAGATCCAGGCCCTTTCGAATCCCGGCGGCAGGCAACTGGTGAGCTCCGGCTGGAACTTCTGCAGCAACGCAACGAGGGATTGGATGCGCTCGGGATTCATGTGGACACTGGGGGCTGAGACTGAGACGGCGGCAGCCATGGCCCCGCTCAAGTCAGGTATCCCGATGGCAAGGCACGTGATTCCGAGTTCGTTCTCTTGGTCATCCATGGCATAGCCGTGGTGCTTGGCCTCATGCAGCGCAGCCAGGAATTCTTCGGCCGTCCTGATGGAAAGCGGCGTTGGCGTGATGGTGTGGTTGAAGGCCTTGATTGCCTCGGCGTCGCTTTTCTCGGCCAGCAGCACTTTGCCCAGCGCCGGGGTCTGGGCCTTCCGGCGAACGCCCGGATAGGAGGTCATCTCGAAACCTCGGTGGCCACGGGCCTTGGCCAGATAGACCACTTCATCGCCGGACAGTATCCCCAGATGGGTCGCGTCCTGGGTGATGCGGGCAATATCGGCCAAGACTTGCTGCACGACCCCCGGCAAATCGATGCTGGTTTGTGCTTGCGTGCCCAACTCCAGGAGCTTCACACCCAGGTGGTAGCTCCGGTCCTCCGACTGGCTCAGATACTTGGCTCCCACCAAGGAGGTCAGCATGCGGTGGGTGGCCGATCGGCTGAGTCCTGCGGCTTTGGTGATGTCCTCCAGCCGGTGATTGCCGGCCGCTACGCAGTCAATCAGGCTGAGTCCGCGTTCGAGTGTCCGGGCTCCGGCGGTGGTGGCTTCCATGTCTCCGATTCTCCCACGGAACAGCCACCCGTCCCTATATGCGGGAAGCCTCAGGCGCGCGGGAAGCCTCAGGCGGGCGAGCAATTTAGTAAGCATCCTTGCTTTCTAGTTGGAAGTGGTGTTTTGCTTGGTTTACCAAAGTTCAGGCAACCGGATCAGGAGCTGACATGGTTGATGGATATGACTCGGGATCAAGCACTCCCAAAGCCCGCAGGGACGACGTCGTCCGGGCGGAAAAGGACCGTTTTGGCGGCATCAAGTGGGGCTCGGCTTTCTTTGGCTGGCTAACGGCCATCGGGATGACCGTCCTTCTCAGTGCCCTGGCTACGGCTATCGGGGTGGGCGTAGGAGCGGCCAACCCGTCCGGCGCTGAACAGGCAGCGGATCAGGCCCGGCAGAACGCAGAAACCCTGGGGATCGTCGGTGGAATCGTGCTGGCAGTCGTCCTGTTCCTGGCCTATTACTGTGGCGGCTACGTTGCCGGCCGGATGGCCCGCTTCGATGGTGCGAAGCAAGGACTCGCTGTTTGGCTGTGGGGCATTATTGTGGCGATCCTCGTGGCGATCCTCGCGGCAGTGGCAGGTAACCAGTTCAACATCCTCGACGACCTCAACGGCGCACCCCAGATTCCCCTCGACGGAAGCCTGATGACCGCCAGCGGCATCATCGGCCTCGTCATCGCCTTGATCGTCCCCCTTCTAGGCGCCATCCTCGGCGGAAAGGCCGGCATGCGTTTCCACCGGAAGGTGGACCAAGCGGGGATCGACCACCAAACCGGAGTCGCCGGATAAGCGCCTCCTAAACGCTGGCCTGCAGCTATTGCATGAGCCTCCGACGGGAGTTTTCCACATAGCGCAGACGAGGGCTTATAGCTGTCCAGCCATCGTGACAGGCTTGATTTATGGATGGCATAGGGCAGATCGTGGCGCGGCGGGCAGGTTCGTCCGGCGCCGGTGACATGCCCCCTCACATGTCGTCCTTCTCTCTGGACTTGCCTCCAGGAACCGCTGTCCGCACTTGCCCGACGCCGGTAATCGCCGAAGCTGCTACCTCCCGGAACGCTGGGCTGCTCCCGGGGCTCGAACCGTTGTCCATACCCGGGGCATCTGTGCCTGAGGCACTGCGGGAGGCGTCTCGGTCCGCGGGCTCGGAATCCGCGCCACGGGAAGTGCGGGGCTCGTTGTCCGCAGAGCCACGATGGTCTGACATGCCCGCATTGGAAGCGGCGTTACGTGAGGGTGCGGCCGCAGCCGACGCATTGCGATCGATAGCCGTCGGCGAGGCCCGGCTGTTTGGGTTTTATGAGGCTGCTGACTTTGCCGGCAAGGTCGAGGAGATCGCCCGGTCGGTGGAGTACTTGCAGGTGGTCGCGGCCCGAGCTGTGGAACGGACCCGGACGGAAGCACTAACGGCCGGTCCGGGGTCCTCGGCAGCAACGCCGGAATGGCGGACCGGTTGGACGGAACCGGTGCCAGGAACCGACACCGTGGCAGTTTCCGATGGTGAAGCATGCTCCACACCTCCCGCGGGTGGAGATGGTTCCGTGCCGGGAACAGGACCAGCACGGTGGGCTTCGGCCGCCAAAGCCAGCGTTCTGGATGACGGGTACCAGAACGCGGCGCAGTTCCTGCGGGCACGGTTGCGGATCAGCATCGGCGAGGCCAAGCGCAGGCTCGCCCTCGCCCCCGACGTCCTCCCCCAGACAGGGATCGCCGGGCAGGAGATCCCGGCCCGCCGCGAAATACTCGCCCAAGCGGTTGGGTCCGCGCTGGTGCCCTCCCGCTCGGCGACCATCATCAGCGCCGCCCTGGACAAAGTCCGGCACCTCACCGACGAGGACACCCTCACCCGGATGGAACACGCCCTCACCACCACCGCGGTCGAAACCGACCCGGACTTCGTCACCAAAATAGCCAAACGCTGGATCGACGTCATCGACCACGACGGCCCCGAACCCACCGAAGAAATCCTCCGCCAACTCCAAGGCGTGTTCCTCCGCCGCCGACGCCGCCACGGACTCCACCACCTCGAAATCTTCGCCACCGACGAACAATACGAAATCCTCACCACCGCCATGAACGTCGCCACCAGCCCACGCCTCACCACCACCGGAACCGCAGCCGATACCGATACCGATGCCGATACCGATCAGACGGGCCCCGCCGGCCCGGACCTGGACCGGCGCAGCCGCCCACAGAAACTCCTCAACGGCCTCACCAGCGCCTGCAGCCTCGCCATGCGCACAGGAAAACTACCCTCCAACGGCGGCCTCCCAGCCCAACTCACCGTCACCATCGGCTACCAAGAACTCCTCGAACAAGTCCACAACCACCAACAACACAACCAACACAGCACCGGCACTGGCACTGGCACCGGCACCGGCACTGCGACCTTCAGCGGACCGATGCACCCGAACACCATCCGCAAAATCGCCTGCGACGCCGAGATCATCCCCGTCCTGCTCGGCAGCGACTCCCGCGTCCTGGACATCGGCCGCACCACCCGGACCTTCCCACCCCACATCCGCAAAGCCATCACCGCCCGCGACGGCGGCTGCGCCTTCCCCGACTGCACCATGCCCGCACCCTGGTGCGAAGCACACCACACCACCTACTGGTCCCACGGCGGCACCACCTCAACAGACAACGGCACCCTGCTCTGCAGCCACCACCACCACCTCATCCACAAAGAACAATGGCGCATCGACATGAAAACCGGCGTCCCCTGGTTCATCCCCCACCCCACATCGACCCAACCCAAACACCCCGACGCAACCACCACCACACACCCCACAAAGACACACCCCACAGGACATAGGAGGCGCGGGTCCAACGTGGGGGAGAGTCCATGAGCCCGATCTTGCTGCGGGGGCGATATGCGGGGGCCGATATGCAGATAAGCCGCGATGCGTCTGGCGCCAAATGCCGAGCACCAGCGCGCCGGGCACTAACGCTGCCCACGCAACCCCTCCCACGCAACCCCTGGGCACGACAGCCGGCCGGATGGCGCCCGCGCCGGCCGGATAGCGTCGGCGTCGGCCGGAGTGCATGGAGACCAATCGCCAAGCGAGAGAATACTGTTCCGTGACGACAGAGGGCACTTAACGTTAGAAGCGCCCGACCGCAGCCCATCGCCTAAGGAAATGAGCCGCCGTCGAGCGCTTGCTGAACCGGTTCGCCCAGC
This sequence comes from Arthrobacter sp. YN, assembly GCF_002224285.1. Classification (GTDB taxonomy): domain Bacteria; phylum Actinomycetota; class Actinomycetes; order Actinomycetales; family Micrococcaceae; genus Arthrobacter. The sequence goes on from NZ_CP022436.1 coordinate 4,859,734, forward strand.
AAACCCGCGGGCTTAGCGCGAGGCCGGCCAGCCCGTGTAGGACTCTGCGAGGTATGCCTTCGCGTGCTCGGAAGTGACCACCGAGTGCAGTTCACCGAGTTGTCGGGCGCGGTCGAAGTCATCGGCACCCGGCACCGTGTGCAGCATGGACGTCATCCAGTACGAGAAGTGCTGGGCCTTCCACACGCGGTCCAAGGCACGGTCGCTGTACGAATCCAACAGCGCTGTGGATCCCTTGGAGTAGAAGGAGTCGAGGCCCTCAAAGAGCATTTTGACGTCATGGATGGCCAGGTTGAGGCCCTTGGCTCCCGTTGGTGGAACAGTGTGCGCCGCATCGCCGGCCAGGAAGAGGTTGCCGTGGCGCATGGGGGCGTGGACGAAGCTGCGGAACGGCAGGACCATCTTCTCCAGGACGGGCCCTTCCTTGAGCTCAAACCCGTTGCCATTGACGCGCTTGCGGAATTCGTTCCAGATGCGTTCGTCATCCCAGTCGGACACATTTTCCTTGGGATCGCACTGGAAATACATACGCTGCACGGTTTCGGTGCGCTGGCTGATCAGGGCGAATCCGTTCTCGGAGTTGGCATAGATCAGTTCGTCGGCGCTGCGCGGGGCTTCGGCGAGGATCCCGAACCATGCGAAAGGGTACTCGTGGAAGTACCACTTGCGGTTGGCCTCGGGGATCTGGAAGCGGCAATGGCTGCGGGATCCGTCAGCGCCCACCAGGAAGTCGGCCTGGATTTCGAATTCCTGGCCATCGGCGTCCGTGAACCACACCTTAGGCTTGCCTTCGAGGTCGTGAACCGTGGTGTCCGTGACGCTGTACCGGACGTCACCGCCGTCGGCCTCCCGCTTCGCGGCGAGGTCCATGAAAACGTCAGTCTGCGGGTAAAGCCATACGGATTCGCCGACGAGTTCCTTGAAATTGATGCGGTGGCTCTCGCCATTGAACCGCAACTCGATGCCATCGTGCCGGTCGCCTTCGCGAAGGACCCGGTCCGAAACGCCGGAATCCACCAACAAGTTCACAGTGCCGTGCTCAAGTATGCCGGCGCGAACCGTCTCCTGGATGTCCTGGCGGCTGCGGATCTCCACCACTACGGACTCAATGCCCTGTTTGGCCAGCAAATGGGAGAGCATGAGGCCTGCGGGGCCTGCGCCCATAATGGCCACTTGGGTGGTGATGGGTGTGCGTGCCATGGTTGTTCCTCGCTTCGTTGCGGATCCCGGCTTGCTCGGAAGCGGGATGAATTTGGAATCAGTGTGGCCCGCAACGAGTGATTGCCGTTACAGCAATTCCGTTCAACGGAAGATCAATCAATCGCCGAGTTGGCGTCCGATGCCGCGGGCCGCCGTTTGGAGCGCGGGTACCAGCGCCTGCAGCCTCATCTCAGCCAGCGGGACCACGACACCCAGTGCCGCCACGGTCCGACGCTTGCCATTCATCACAGGAACGGCAATGCCCCACGTGTCAGGATCCACAACACCCGCGAGTTGCGCGTACCCCTGCTGGGCCGCTTCGGCCAGGAAATGACGCACGACGTCGGCAGTCACCTTCCCGGAAGGATCCTCGAATTGTTCGAGGTACTCCGCCTGCAGTTCTCGTGACTGGTGGGACATCAGGGCCAGCCCTGCCGAGGAGATGTGGACAGGCATCCTTCCGGCAATCCTGGCCCGGTTGGCCACTGATCCCCTCCGCGAAAGCCGCTCCACGAAGAGCGCTTCCCACCCATCCAACACGGCAAGGTTCACGTTCTGGTTCAGGACCTGCTGGATATCCTCCATGAAGGGCATGGCAGCTTGGCGGAGGGCCAAGGTGGGCGAATTGCGGTTGACGAGTTCCCACAAACGCAGGCCCAGGCGTACAGTCCCGCCAGCACCGAGATCCAGCAACCCGTGCCCCGAGAGTTGGCGGACCAATCGATGCGCAGAGGAAAGCGGAAGCCCGGCCCGGTCAGCCAACTCGGTCAACTGCAGCGAGGTCACCCCCTCCGGAAAGGCCTCTATCACCCGCACTACGCGGTCAACCACGGAATCTCCTGATGCTGAGTTGGCCACGATTCGCTCCTTTGCGTGTCGGTCGATTGCTTGTTGGTCGGTTGCTTGCGGTCCGCGGGGACTGGCTTGGAAGGGGGTGACGTCCATACCACCGAGACACCTTCCATTCAATGGTAGAACGTGTGCCACGCAACATCGGACGGTGATACAACTCTCATGACCTACCGAACGTTCTTTGGCCGTGAAACAACCAGCCAAGGCAACAACAACGAAGTACCGAGGACGCTATGCCAACGATGTCATCTGCCCGCCGCTCCCAATGGCCTGTCTGGCTTTGCTGGTTGGCGATGGTGCTGGACGGCTTCGACCTCGTGGTTCTCGGAACCGTCATCCCCACACTCATCAAGACCGGTGAGCTGGGCTTCGACGCGGTCGGAGCAACCTTCGCTGCCACCATCTCCTTGGTTGGCGTTGGTCTGGGGGCGCTCTTCATCGCGCCGCTGTCGGACAAGTTTGGTCGTAGGAAACTCCTGATCGCCTGCGTGGCAGGCTTCTCGCTGTTCACCATCGGCATTGCCTTCGCCCCGAACGTTGCGGTCTTCTCATTGCTCCGCCTGCTGGCCGGTCTCGGCTTGGGGGCCTGCCTTCCGGCGGCGTTGGCATATATGAACGACTACGCCCCGGCAGGGTCAGCCGGAAAATCCACCACCCGGACGATGACCGGGTACCACGTGGGGGCTGTAGCCACGGCTCTGCTGGCCATTTTCATAGTTCCCGACTGGCGGCTCATGTTCATCATCGGTGGCGTGGCTGGGCTGGTACTGCTGCCATTCCTGTGGGCCAAGTTGCCCGAGTCCCTCCCGGAAGCAGCTCCTGCCGAGGCGGGCGAGTCCAAGACGGGCGAACCTAAGGCGGGCGGGACCGCGAAGGCGGCAACCGCCGTCGAACATTCCGCCGGTACCAAAGCAAAGACCGGATTCCGCGACCTCCTGCAGAAGCCCTATCCTCTGGTTGCGGTTGGTATTGGCATTGCGTCCTTCATGGGGCTGCTGCTGGTCTACGGGCTGAACACGTGGCTACCGCAATTGATGGCCGCCGCCGGATATCCCGTGAGCACCGGGCTGACGCTGTTGTTGGTCCTGAATGTGGGCGCCGTGGCGGGGCTGTTCGTCGCCGGAATCCTTGCCGATAAGCATGGGACCAAGAAGATCGTGCTGCTGTGGTTCGGATTGTCGGCGGTGCTGCTGGCCATCCTCAGCGTCAAGATCCAGAACGAGTTCCTGCTCAACGCGGCCGTCTTCGTGACGGGAGTCTTCGTCTTCAGCTCCCAGGTGCTGGTGTATGCCTGGGTCAGCCAACTCTTCCCGGCCAGGCTTCGCGGAACCGCTCTGGGCTTCGCTGCCGGGGTTGGCAGGTTGGGCGCGATCGTTGGTCCTGCGGTGACCGGAACCCTGGTGGCCGCGAATATCGCCTACCCTGCAGGCTTCTACGTCTTTGCAGCTGCCGGTCTCTTGGCCGTTGCCGCGCTGTTCCTGGTGCCGCATGAGGTCAAGGCCGACGACACCTCCGTGCCGTCCCGCCACTAGCCCAGCTTCACCACCGGGGACTTACCGCACAGGATTCAATGCCCCCTTGACGCAGGGACTCGTGCGCTTTCACGAGCAGCTGCGGACCTGCCGCGGAGCAGCGGTCCGTGGAGTTCTGCAGCGCGGGGAGTGCCAGGACCGCTGAGTCGAAATGGTGCTCCCGGATCATGGCTTCAATGGCCCGGCACTGGTTCTCCGTCTCCACGGCCCCCACCATGGCGGAGGAAATCCTGAGGCTCAAGACCGCGTCCATACTGGCATCGGCATCGTGCAGGCAAAGGCCAGTGGAGATTCTGAGGATCCTGCCGGGCAGCATGGACAGGTATGTGGAGAGGAACCTGATGGCCGGCGCAGAGTCGTCCAACTCCTCAGCCAATGCCTGCAGCTTGCACGAATCCAGGACAGATTCCGATGGTGTCCGGTGTGGTTCAGCATGACTTGTCACTGCCCGCAAGTCACTCACTACGTGCTGCTTGGGGTTCTGCGGCGCCGGTGGCGATGATCCGGGTGATCAGCTGGGTTTCCACCCGCTGGTCTTCAACCGGGATGCCGTAAGTGATGACGTTGCCTGCCTTGATGTCCGTGATGGGGGTGCTGTTGATGGTGCTCAGTGTCCTGGCGTTCCTTCCGGGTGTTGATCGGCTTTGATCGGCTTCTGCGGGGAGCCTGCATCAGAGTCTGCGTGGCCCGGCTCAGGTCTTGCCGAAAACTGGCTCAAGAACATGGCGTGCTCATGGCTGCGGCGCTCATGACTACGGCTTGTCCAGAAATATGGCTGACCAGGAAAATACCGGCGGACCTGATCGGGCAGGGGGCGCCCGACCAGGCCCGGCGGGGCTTGATGGTGTTTCTGTTGCGGCAGTCGCAGCTGGCTGCCCGATGTGACAGCCAGCTGACCGTTGAGGGTCAGCGGGGGTGCTACTTGGTGGTTTCGGTGCGTTGGGTGCCGGTGAAGGAGAAGGCGATGGTGGAGGTGGCGCCTTGGAAGTCGTTGTTCGCGGTGGTGGGGAATGCGGTGGTGACTTTGAGGTTGTCGGTCTTGGCCGAGGTCACGGAGGTGAGGTTGGTGAGGGCCTTGTTGGCGGTGATGACCGGGGCGGAGGCCAGGACGGTGGTCTTGGTTCCGGTGCAGTTGTAGGGGGCTGCGGTGCCGGTCCAGGCCACGGAGCAGTTTTCGATGGTCAGCTGCAGGCCGTTGGTGGCGTCCGTGGTGAGCAGGGACCCGGTGGCCCCGGCGGAGGTGGTGAGGGTCACGTTGTTCAGGTCCGAGTTTCCGGTGTTGGCCAGGGTGACGAGCTTTTCGACCTTGTCTCCGGGGAGCAGTCCTGCGATGGGGACGTTGAGGGTGTTGGCCGGGCCGGGGGCGCCCAGGGCGATGGTGACCGTGCCTGCGGTGACAGCCTGCGACGCGGAGGTCGACGAGGTGAACGCACCGTAGGTTCCCATGCCGGCGACGGCGGCTGCGGTGCCGACCAGTGCGACGGAGGCGAGGATTTTGCCGGAGGTGGTCTTGAGGCTGATGGCCATCTGAGTATGGTCCTTTCGGGAGGCCACCGCGGGTCCGGCCGGCCGTTTCTTCCAGCCTCTCTGGCTGACAAGAACTACTGTGCCGGGGCTGGATCAAGAACAAATCCTGCAAACCCGCAACACTTCCTCAGGAAAACCTCAAGACTCACCACAGTCCCACCAACCCCATATGAAACACTCATGGGGCACGTGAAAGGCCAAGGAAAGGGCACAAGGATGCCGATGTGGTTGCAGGCCCTGATGTGGGGAACGCTGGCAGGCGGAGCCCTGGTCCTCGGCGCGGGCATTGCCTGGCTGTGGAAAGTCCCGCCCAAGGTTGTTTCCACGGTGATGGCCTTCGGCGCCGGCGTCCTGATCTCAGCCCTTGCCTTCGAACTGGTGGACGAAGCCGTCCAAGGCGGCGGCTTGATCCCCACCATCTTGGGCTTCCTCCTCGGTGCATTGATTTTTGTGGGCTCGAACGTTCTGCTGGCTCGCGCCGGCGCCAAGCATCGGAAACGCTCCACCGGACCCCAGCCCTCCGAAAAGGACAGCCCCGGCAGTGGAACGGCCATCGCCGTGGGTGCGCTGATCGACGGCATTCCCGAATCGGTGGTGCTCGGCGTCGGCCTCCTTGCCGGCGGGGCAGTGAGTCCTGCCATGCTGGCCGCCGTCTTCATCTCCAATGTTCCCGAGGGCTTGTCCAGCACAGCCGGCATGAAGAAGGCCGGGCGCAGCCCCGCTTACGTCTTTGGCACGTGGACCGGCATTGCCGTGTTCAGCGGACTCGCGGCGCTCATCGGCTACACAGCCTTGGAGAATGCCCCCGGGACTGTCATCGCGTTCATCACTGCGATCGCCGCCGGCGGAATTCTGGCCATGCTTGCGGACACCATGATTCCCGAGGCTTTCGAAGAGCACCATAACCTCACGGGGCTGACGGCCACCGTCGGGTTCCTGAGTGCCTTCACGATCCATCACGTCGGCGGCTGACGTGAAGGCCAAAAGGAGCTAGTGCGGCAGCAGCCCCAGCAACGGCAAGGCGGCCGCCGTCGACACTGCCATGGCCGCCGTGTTGCCGATCACCGGGTGAAATCCGGCGGGCAGTCGAGCGGAAACCAGGCGGGCAAGGGGCGGCGCCAGGACTGCTCCCAGCACGGCACCGCCCACCATCGCGGACCACGAGCCTCCGTAGGCCAGGACGGCGGCAGGAGCCACGGACACCACGGACGCGTACGTGGCCGCCCACCCGCCGTCGCGGTACCAGCGCTGCCAGAGGACGACGCCGATTGCCGAGGTCAGCGCCTGGGCGAACAGTATGTGGGGCAGCAGGTTGGTTCCGTACGACGGCAACGCCGGGTTGAGCACGAACGCCCCCGCGACGGCCAGCATCACGCCGATACCGGCGAGTTCGTTGGCGAAGAAGTGGGTTTCGGTGAAGTCCTTGAGGACGCGGCGCGCAGCCCACGCGGCGTCGTGGCGGAAACTACGGTGAACGCTCGACGGCGGCCGGTGCGGTTCCGGCGGTCGGCCGGGCTCCGGCGGTCGGACCGGCTCCTGCAGTGCCAGCCACGGCAACCGCCGCGCCACCATGAACGCCAGCACAGAGCCAACGGACATCGCGAGGACGTTTGCCACCACCACGGGCAGGCCGAGCGGCGTCGATACGGCCGGAATGAACAGCAAAGCCAGGGGCGTCGTGGTGGCTGCTCCCAGAAAGGCACCGGTGACACAGGTCTTCCAGCCGGCCCCGTAGAGGAGGACCATGGCGGGAGCGACGCACACAAAAGGCACGAACGTGGGCTGCCACCCGTCGTCGAGCATCCACCCGAAAGCCAGGTTGGACAGGAGCAAACTCAGCGACGCCGACGCCAGCACCCACGGCCAGAGACCGGTCCCGTAGGTGAGCGACCCCGCCCAGGTCCTCCCCCGTCGCCCGGCCCACCACGCCAGGGCGGCCCCTGCCAGCAGGCCGATCGCAGCGAGATCCGATGCCCAGAACAACGGCTCGGTCATGTCGCTCAGGAACCAGCGCAAGGCCGCCATCGGTGAGTCGGCGGTGGCTTCCGGCCAGCCTGTGTACACCGGACCAATCCGCGGAGAGTGTTGCGCGAGCAAGTGCAGGAGCAGCGCGAAGACCCCGACGATAGCCGCCATGCTTAACGCCCCCAAGGCGACCGCTGCCGCACGGTGATGGGGCGCTTGCTCCGGTTCTCGCGCGACCTTTGGTTTGGATGGGAGCTCAGTTGCCGGAGGAGTTGGGAAAGAGTGCGTCATTGAAACCCTAAGGCGTGCGGTGGTGCGTGGCTTTGAGCAGCGTAACCGACCCCTTGACGCCACCTGCAACGGCCACGTTATGGGGAATTTGTGACCGGCGCGAGCACCCAGCCCAGCCAGCCCAGCCAGCCCAGCCACCGAGTCTCACAATCTCCGCTCACCCTTAGTGGGTGATCTTTCTGTCCAATCGCTGCCGATCCAGCGCGGGCGGGCGCCGGCGGGTCCGGGCGAATCGAGAATGGTGTTGTGGTCCCGCCGGGGAACGGGTCCCTTGCCGGATGACGACGGCCCTGCCCCGGGCCGAACGAACGATGGGAAAGACACCATGAACTTTTTGGAATCGTTGTGGAGCATCATTGTCGCTTTCTTCTTCATTGCCTATTTGATCCTCCTCTTTCAGATCATTTCCGATCTTCTCCGCGACAAAGCCCTGGGTGGTGGTGTAAAAGCCCTGTGGATTCTGTGCCTGTTCGTGGCACCGTTTATCTCGGCCCTGATCTACGTCATCATGCGTGGGAAAGGAATGGCGCTTCGCAGCGAAATACGCGTCCGTGAATCGGTGGAGGAAGCTGAGAATTACATCAGGGAGGTTGCCGGAGGACCCACGCCCACCCAGCAAATCGAGTCAGCCAAAGCACTGCTTGCCGCTGGTGACATTACCGAGGCGGAGTACGCTCGCCTGAAGGAGCTCGCTTTGGCCTGATTGGGGCGATGGCCCGCCATCCATATACCGCCGAAAGGGACCGCATGACGCGATTGAAGGCCTTCCCACTGCTGGAAGGCGGGCCTTTCCGATTTGGTCTGATAACGGCACTGGGTGTTCTGGTTGCCTTGGCCCTGGGCTCGGCGGTCATTACGTTGCGGTATTCGCTGACGTTGATCTTCGCGGCCCTGTTCATTTCCTTGGGCCTGTATCCGTTGGTGCGCTGGCTGGAACGCTGGAAACTCTCGCGTGGCGGCGCCGTACTCGCGGTGGCGGTTGGCTTCCTGGTGGTGGTGGCCCTTTTGATCCGCTTCGTGGTCCCCATCCTGGTGGAGGAAGGCGCCGCACTGGTCCGGTTGCTTCCATCCAGCTTTGACGCAGTGGGTGAGCAAGAGTGGTTCCGGGACGTCAACGGTTCACTGGGCGGAGCCTTGACTCCATTGCTGGAATGGCTGGAAACCTCGGCGGCGGATCCCAATGTCTGGCTGGCAATTGGCGGCGGAGCGGTCCAGGTGGGCTACAACGTGGTGAACGGGACCTTCGCCGTGGTCTTCGTGGTAGTCCTGACCCTCTATTTCGTCGCCGGGCACGAGGTCATGAAATCCAGCCTTTATGCACTGGTGCCGGCATCCCGCAGGGAATCATTCGCGGATATCTCCGAAACAATCATTGCCTCCGTAGGTAAATACCTGAGCGGCATGTCGGTCCTGGCTCTTTTCAATGCGATTTTCACCTTTATTCTCCTTTCCGTGGCCGGAGTCAGATATGCAGCCGTACTCGCCGTCCTGGCATTCCCCATTACCCTCATCCCGCTGGTGGGCAGTGCGATCAGCACCGCCATTATGACCGTGGTTTCACTTTTCACGTCTCCTTCAACGGCGATTGTTGTTTTCCTCGTCATGCTGGCCTACATGCAGGTTGAGGCCTACGTCCTGACGCCGCGCGTGGTGGGTAAAGCGATCAGCATCCCGGGCTCTTTGGTGCTGATCGGCGCGATGGTGGGCGGTACGCTGCTGGGCCTGCTGGGAGCGCTGATCGCCTGCCCCACCACGGCTTCCATCCTGCTGATCATCAAAAAAGTGGTCATCCCACAGCAGAACGCCAAGTAGCGCGGCATGCAAGGACTACCGCACGACGCCGATACCGTCGCCTTGATCTTGTTGGCGCTCCACATCGTGCTCGGATCAATCGCCGCGGTGATGGTCTCGGCAAACCGGAAACCGTCGTCCGCCATTGCCTGGGTGCTGGCGATCATCTTCATTCCCTACCTGGGCACAGTGGCGTTCCTGCTGGTGGGCCGTGGCAAACTCCCCCGGGCCCGGCGCGACAAGCAACGCGCCGTCAACGAGTTGATGCTTGGACGCACGCCTGGTCTCTCAGCAGTCAGCCACAGTGACGACTGGCCCGCCTGGCTGCGTTCCGCCGTCGAACTTAACCTCAGGCTCGGCGCGCTGCCCATGGTGGGCGGCAACCGTGCCGAATTGCTGGAGGACTACAAGGGTTGCTTTGACCGCATGATCGCGGACATGGATACCGCTGAAGAGTATGTCCATGTGGAGTTCTACATTTTGGCACTGGACCCCACGACATCTCCATTCTTCGATGCCATGGCCAGGGCCTGCCGACGCGGTGTGGCGGTCAGGGTGCTCTTCGATCACCTGGCAGCAGTAGGCGACCCCAAATACAAGGACATGCTGCGGGCTTTTGATGGTATGGGCGCCGAGTGGCATGCGATGCTTCCCTTGCGCCCCTTCAAGGGCCAATGGCAGCGTCCGGACCTGCGCAACCACCGGAAACTGGTGGTGGTGGACGGAAGGGTGGGCTACACGGGCTCCCAAAACCTGATCGATGCCTCCTACAACAAGAAGCGGAATATCAGGCGCGGCCTCCAATGGCATGAACTGATGGTGCGTTTGGAGGGGCCTGCAGTGCGGGAACTCAACGCCGTCTTCGTCACCGACTGGTACAGCGAATCCGAGACCCTGCTGCCGTTGGACACTTCACCGGTAATCCTGGGGTCGGAGCCGGAACTGATCGACGCCCAGGTCCTGCCCAGCGGTCCCAGCTTTGATAACGACAACAACCTCAAGCTCTACACCACCCTGATCTACAAGGCCGAGCACCGCGTCAGCATCACCAGCCCCTACTTTGTTCCTGACGAAGCCATCCAATTGGCCATCGTCACCGCAGCATCACGGGGTTTGAGCGTAGAGCTCTTTGTCTCGGAAGTGGGCGACCAGGCCACGGTCTACCACGCCCAGCGTTCCTACTATGAAGTCCTGCTGCGGGCCGGTGTCCGCATCTACCTTTACCGGGCTCCGCAGGTCCTGCACGCCAAGCACTTCACCATTGACCACGATGTAGCCGTTATCGGCTCAAGCAATATGGATGTCCGCTCGTTCAGCCTCAACATGGAAGTCTCGGTGTTGGTCCACGGCCGATCCATCGTGGACCGGATGCGGGCAGTGGAGGACAGCTACCGCGCGGCGAGCACGGAGTTGTTGCTGGAGGACTGGTTGCGGCGGCCGGTGGGTGAGGTGGCTCTGGACAATTTGGCCAGGCTGACATCGTCGTTGCAATAGCACGCCCGGGTTAAGTCAGTCGTCCAGCTGCAAATACCACGTCACTGCGGCGCTGATTCCCCTGCCCAACAGCAGCGAGAACGCAATGGCGACGACAACGGCGAACTCTGTGGAAAGCCCCGGCAAAAGCCCGGAAAGGGCGCCAATGCCCACAGAGTAGGCGGACCACAGGATGCCCGCTGCGACGGAATAGAGGACAAACCTGCCACGCGGCACCGGGGTGATGGCGCTGGCTACGTTCATGGTCAGCCGTCCGAGCGGGACAAACCGGGACGTCAGGACCCACGAGGCGGAGTGCTTTGATAGACGTTCCCGGGAGGCATGCAGGGCCTTCTGCGTCCGGGGGCCCTGGAGGATCTTCCAGTTGGCCATGTCCCGGCGCCGGACCAATTCATACGCACCGAGGTCACCGGCAACCGCTCCGGCCAGCATCGCGGCAACCAACAGGTATCCGTTAGGGAGGTTGTCGGTGGCGGACAGGGCCCCCAAAGCCACAAACAAGGATGTAGTGGGAATGGGTGGAAAGACTGCCGACAACCCCACGAACACGGCCCCGAGCGGGTAGACCCAGCCGGAATCCGCAGCGCTCATGATGTCCCTGAAAGCCTGCACGGTGAAACCCCCTTCCGGGCTTCGCCCAAGCGTCTCACGGCGGACAACACAATCCTTACGCTCGGAGGCCGCCGCGCGGATCGCCCGTACTGGGTGAATCCTCGAAGTCCCGCCCCTACACTGAAGGAGTGGACGACCTCAGTGGTACACGCCCGGACCTCTTGAGCCCCCAACTGATGGCGGTCTCCAAGCCGCCCTTGGACCTGCTGGCTCGGCCCCGGCTTGTGGCAAAACTGGATGCCACACCTGACGCCGTCCTCCTCTGCGCCCCCGCCGGGTTCGGCAAATCGGTGGTCCTCGGCCAATGGCTTGCAGGCCGGATGTACAACGTGGCGTGGGTGAGCCCGGACCAGCAGGACGAACCGGCCCTATGGCCCTCAGTGCTTCAGGCGCTCCGGCAGTGCCCAGCCGTACCGGACGGTGCCTTGTGTCAATTTTCGGGAACCGAAACGAATGCCCACGACGTCCTGAATCACTTGGCGGAGCAGTTGACCGCCGCCGAAGGCACCATCCGTCTGGTCATCGACGGCGTTGAGGGCTTCCCGACAGCAGACCGCGATCGCTGGATTCCGGCGCTGTTGAACCAAGTGAACCTGCCCGTCCAACTTGTCTTGGCCACCAGGGACAGCACTGCCGTTGACCCGGGACGGGCCCGGCTCAGCGGGCGAATCCTGGAACTGCATTCACGTGATCTTGCTTTCTCCCTGGACGAGATCAACTCACTTGCGGCCAAGTCCATCACGCTGCTGGGTACGCATCAACTGGGCGAGCTGTTCCGTCAAACCGGGGGCTGGCCCGCTTGTGTGGTGCTTGCCTTGCGTTCGCTGCGCCACGCCGCGGACGTCGAAACGTCCGTGGGCGACATCGCAGCCAACAACCGCCACCTCGCAGAGTATCTGGACCATGAAATTCTCCGTGCGCTCACCCTGGACGAGAGGCACGTGCTCTCCAGTACCAGCGTGTGCCGTGTCCTGGTGGCCGCCCAAGCCAACGCCCTCGCAGGCCACCGGAACGCCGGGAACGACCTCGCCATGCTGGCGGACCACCGCGATCTGGTGGAAGCTGCAGGGAGTGGCCGGAAGGTCTTCCTGGTCCGGCCCCCGATCAGGGCCTACCTCCGGGCGGAACTTGCCCGGAAGGAGCCGGACGAATTGCTCCGTCTCCACCGGATCGCCGCACGCTGGCATGAGCAGGCAGGAGAACACGAGGCCGCCATCCGGCACGCCATGGACTCAGCTGACAGTCAGTTGATCGGCGCAATCCTCGAACGGCACGGAGCAACCCTCCTGGGATCAGGCGGAGTCACGCGGGTCCGGAGGGCCATCGCGGAGCTGCCGGATTCCGTCCTGGCGGCGAGTCCCAAGCTCTGCCTGGTTGCGGCACTGGCCCATGTGGAGAGCCGTCAGCCCACCACCGCTGCCCGTTACCTGGCCGCCGCAAGTCGTTTGTGGACAGAAAACACGCCCTCCGACCTCTCAGAACTCCGCGCCCTGGCAGAAGCCCGCCTTTCCTGGTTCAGCGGAGACTGGGAGAACCAGGACCCCAGAGCCACCTCCGATTTGGCAGCCCTTCCCTTGTCACGGCAGAGCGACATCCGGATCGAAGCAAGGATGGTTTCGGTCACCGCGGCCGTGGTCGAGCAGCACTACGGGGCCGCCGAAAACGAGGCCCAGGAGGCACTGCTCGAGGCCATCGAAGCGGGTAACGGCTACCTTGCCGGAAAGGTGTACCTCAAGCTTGCCGGCATCTCCTCAATGCAAGGCCACATCCGCCGTGCCGGTGAATACCTTCGGCAGGCAGAGGAGAAGCTTCCGGCCTATGCGTGGACAGCGGGAGCCGGCCGATCGGTGGGTGCCCTCATGCATGCCGCGGCAGCTCTTCTCGGCGCCGAACCTGCAGCAGCCCTGAAATTCGCCGCCACGGCAAGTGCGGAACTGGGACAACTGGGGTCCTCTTCCAAAGGAGTGGGAGCCGCAATGCGCGCCACAGTGGAACTGGTCACTGCGTGCGCCCACCTGGATTCAGGGGATAGGCGGCACTCCCTGGATGGCATGCGGCAAGCCAGGTTGAGGATTGGCCAGGACCATCTGTTCGCCCAGCCCATGGCGGCCTTCGTCGCAGTAATGGAACATACCGCTGCGCTGTCCTTGGGTCATGCAGAGCGTGCCCGCGAAGTCCTGGAGTGGGCCGAGGAGATCATCCCCGGGACGGGCGAATTGTGCTTGCTGCGAGCGCAAGGCCCTGCGGGGATCAGTCGCTTCGACGCCGCAACCGAGCGTCTCCGGCCACTGCACGCAGGCGCTGCTGCACCCCTGCTGGAATGGACGTGGCTCCACGTGAACGTCCTGGAGTGCTCCATTGCCATCCGCACGGGGCGGCGGACACTGGCCGGCAAACTCCTGGAAGATGCGCTGGGCAGGGCCGACGATTTAGGGGTTGTCAGGCCTTTGGCCATCGCTCCCCAGGAGGTCCTGGATCTGTTGGTGGAACGGGCTGGTATCAATGGGCCCCATGACGAACTCGCCAAGCGGTTGCTGGCCCTGAGGCCTCCCGCTCATTCCCGTCTCGCGCCTTTGTTGACGCCCCGCGAGCGGGAGGTCCTCACCCTGCTCCCCTCACACCTGTCGCAGGAACAGATAGCGTCAGAGCTTCACTTGTCCGTGAATACGGTGAAAACCCACCTGCGGATCATCTATTCCAAGCTCGGCGCCGGGACTCGCCATGATGCCGTGTCTGCGGCGTACAAGTTCGGGCACCTGCCGTAGGCCGTGACCTCGGCGGATGCCCATCACTCACCCGATTGGGGTGACCCTGCGGTTGTAACCCGGATCTAGTCTGAAAGAATGCTGGCCAAAGACCCCACGGGTTACCCAAGGCATCAATGACAGACGTCATCGTCACGCTGCTGGTGCTCGCCGTGGTGATTGCCGCGTTCGTGTGGAACCGCCTGCCGGTTGAGGTAGTGGCTCTCGGAGCAGCCTTGGCCCTCTACGGCACCGGCATTGTGGGTTTGGAGGATACGTTCGCCGGTTTCGGGAGCGGCACAGTGGTGTTGATCGCTGCGCTGTTTGTGGTGGCGGAGGCGATCGATGCCGCGGGCGTGACCACGTGGCTGGGAAGCCTGCTGATCAGGTTTTCGGGAACGAGCCGCACCCGGTTGATGGTGTTGATGATGGTGTTGACGGCTTTACTGACGGCCCTCATCAGCGTCAACGGAGCAGTCGCCGCATTGTTGCCCATGGTGGTGGTCCTCGCAGTCCGGCTGGGACGGCGGCCCTCCGAACTGCTGATGCCCATGGCTTTCGCAGCCCACGCCGGGTCTTTGCTGATTCTTACCGGTTCGCCGGTCAATATCCTGATCCTCAATGCAGCGCTGGACACCACGGGAAAGGGAATCGGGTTCTTTGAGTTCGGGCTGGTGGGGCTTCCCTTGCTGCTGGGAACCATCGGATTGACCCTGTGGCTGGGACCACGGCTCTTGCCGACCCGAACTCCTGATGCTCTCCCCAAGGACCTGGGTTCCCACAGCGAGACCCTCATGAACCACTACCTCGGCGGGGAGGGGCTGAGCCGGCTCAGCATCCCGGCAGGATCAGCCCTGGTTGGCCAGCCGGTTGCGTGTCTTCAGGACGGGCACGACGGCGGCCACCTCCACCTCATCAGCGTGCAGCGGCCGGACGGAAAACCGTCCAACAGCACCCTTTTTGAAGGCGGCGATGAGATAGTGGTGCGCGGCGGGCAACAGACGATCAACGCCCTCGCTGCCCGGCACGGCCTCGAACAGGACGACGACGCCACGTGCGGCCTCATCAGCAGTACCTACGGAGTGGCCGAGGTAGTGGTGGCACCGCGGTCGAACCTCGTCGGCACGGAAGCTTACCCCGGGATGGTCACGGACAGCGGGGATCTGGTGGTCTTGGCCCATCACCATCCAGGTGAGCCGGAATCGTCGGGACGCACGCTGATCACAGCCGGAGACAGGCTGCTGCTTCAAGGATCCTGGTCGGCGCTCGATCAACACACGGAGGACCACAATGTGTTGCTGGTGGACTCGCCGGACACCATCCGCCGCCAAACAGTCCCGTTGGGGCCGCGGGCCACGCCGGCGCTGATCATCCTGGGCGCCATGGTGGTTCTGTTGGCCACCAACCTCGTGCCGGCACCCGTCGCGGCCATGCTGGCGGCTTTGGCCATGGTGGTGCTGCGCGTTGTCACAGTTCAGCAAGCCCACCGTTCCATGGCCTGGACCACCCTCATCCTGGTGGCCGGCATGATTCCGCTGTCCACGGCCATCACCTCCACCGGCACCGCCGAGATCCTCGCCGAGGGAATGGTGGCAGTGGTGGGGAATGGTGGGCCTTTGCTGTTGCTCCTGGGGCTTTTTGTGGTGACTGCCGTCCTCGGCCAGCTGATCAGCAATACGGCCACGGCCCTGATCATCATCCCTATCGCTCTTTCCGTAGCGCAGGAGTCATCCATCAACCCCTACGCCGTGCTGATGTGCGTGTCCGTGGCTTCCTCCGCCGCGTTGCTGACACCCGTGGCAACGCCGGCCAACATGATGATCATGCAGCCGGCGGGCTACAGGTTTGGCGACTACTGGAAGTTCGGGCTGGCCATCATGGCACTGTACGCAGCAGTGGCCATCCTCTTGGTGCCCGTGTTCTGGCCGCTGCAGACGTAGCCCGCTCTTAAGGACCAAGACTCCAGAACCAGAACCCAGTGATCGGAGATCGACGCCAAGACAAACCCGCACACCGTTCCGCCAACCCCGTAGTGAGGTATTCACAACGCCCCATCCCTGTGAAGGGGCAGAGCACACCAGGAGCATGACATGGCCAGCGACCACACCACCAAGGAAACCCCACCACCCGTCAAGGCGGCTTCATGGCTGCCCTTGATCGTGGTGGTCCTCACCCAAATCCAGGCTTCATTCGCCGTCAACGCCCTGACGGTTTCCATGCAGGGCATCACCACCGACTTGGACACCGCAGCGACGTCAGTGGGCACTGCCATTACTGCCGGGACGTTTTCGATGGCGGCGTTCATCCTCTTGGGAGCGAAGCTGGGCGCCCGGTTCGGTACGCGCAAGGTGTTCCAGATTGCCGTCGCCATTCATGCCGCCGCCATGGCAGGGGTGGCATTGAGCCTCAGTCCGGCGATGCTCTTCATTGCCCAAGCGTCTTCCGGTGCTGTCATTGCCTTGATCGCCCCCGCGCTCACGGTCTTTATCGCCACCAATTACAAGGATCAGCAGCAAGCCAAGGCCATCGGACTCCTGGCTGCCGCCATTCCGGCAGCTGGTGTTCTGGCCTTGCTCATCGCCGGCTGGTTCGCCACCACAATCGGTTGGCGCTACTCGTTCGGCCTCATGGTGGTCCTCGGCGCCATCAACCTTCTGTTGAGTTTCAAGCTCAAAACAGTCCCGGCACAACCACAGCTGAAGATCGATTGGACCGGCTCCGCCATCGCTGCGGTGGCCGTCATCCTGCTGAGCTTCGGTTTCAGCGGTCTGTCCGCCTGGGGTACCTGGTTCGCAACCAACCAAGCGCCTTTCGACATCCTTGGACTCTCCCCCGCGCCGCTCCTGATCCTCCTCGGAGCCATCGCCGGGCAGGTGTTTTTCCTGTGGATCCGGAAGCGCCAGGATGCCAAACTGCCCCGCATTTTCGACCTCAGGGTGTTGGCATCCAGTTCCGAACTCGCAGTGACCGCGTGCATGGCCATCATGCTCTTTGTGGGGACGGCCGCAAACTTCCTGATTCCGCTCTACATGCAGATCGTGCAGGGCCGCTCCAGCATCGAGACGTCGTTCTCGATCATTCCCTACACGTTGTCCATTTTCCTTGCGAGTACTTTCGTGGCGTTCCTGTACGACAAGTTCCCGCCACGGGCCATCGCGCAAGGCGGCTTCGTAGTGGTGGCCGGTGCGCTGGTCCTTCTCGCCTTCACCATCCGCAACGACTGGGGCCAGCTGTTCGTCGTGCTGGGCCTGATCCTCCTGGGACTGGGCCAGGGCGCAATCGTCGCTTTGGTGTTCAATACGCTGCTCAGCGCAGTTCCCCGCGAGCTGGCCGGCGACGTCGGAGCCTGGCGCGGGCTCGTCCACAACCTCTCCGGCAGTGTGGGCATCGCGGTGGCGAGCGCATTCGCCGTCGGAATGCTGTCCTCGCTGATTGCCAGCGGCGCTGCCGCGCATCCGGAGGTTTCCCAGGAGCTGATCTACAAAGTAAATGTCAATGAGGCCGACTTCCTCACCAACGCGCAGGTGGAGGCGGTGATCGGCGACCGCGTGAGCAGCCCCTCCGAGCTGGCCGCTGCGATCGAAGTCAACAAGGAAGCCCGGCTTCGCGCCCTGCAAATCTCCCTCCTTGGGCTCTCCGGGCTTACCCTGCTGGCGATCGTTCCGGCGGGCCGTATGCCCGGCCGGATGAAAGGCGACCTCCCTGAACAGCTTGAACCGGACGATCCCGACGCGATCCCGGAACCGGGCCTCACAGCGGACCATACTGAACCAACCTCAAAAGAACGGGCGAAACGGTGAATCACGAACCCTACAAACTGATTCCGGCAGACTTCTCAGCTCTCCCTTCCTTGGGCGGCACCGAACCGGAGCTGCACTTCGTGGACGGCTTCGGCGCCCTCGACGCGATCGGCGTGCTGGTCCACTCAGAGGGTGACGTTCCCGAGTCCGTCGGCCTGCACCGGGAGACGTTGGCGAGCGCGGGGTTTGACGGCAAGCCCGGGACAACCCTGCAGCTGGCCAACGCCTCAGGAACGCTGGTGGTTGCCGTTGGCGGCGGAAAGCCCGGTTCCCTGGACGCGGACAGCTGGCGCAAGGCGGCCGCGGCCTTGGTCCGGGCCACGCAGAAGCACTCCCGCATCGGTTTTGAACTGACGGACACGGCAGGGCTCGACGCCGGGCGGTTGGGCCAGGTTCTGGCCGAAGGGGTGCTGTTGGCCCGGTACAGCTACGACACCCTCAAGAGCAGGGGCAAAGGAACCTCCCTTGCCGAGGTACAGTTCCTGGCTCCCGGGATGGATACAGAGGCCGCTTCACGAGGTTTGGACACGGGCCGTATAAAAGTGCGGGCCACCGCCATCGCCCGGGATCTGTGCAACGCTCCGCCGAGCCACCTCACTGCCGTTGGATTGGGCTCGGCGGCAAAGGAGCTCGGGGAGCAGTTCGGGTTTGGGGTGGAGGAGTTCGATAAACAACAGCTCATCGACCTCCGCTGCGGTGGCCTACTGGGCGTCAACGCCGGCAGCGCCCAGGAACCCCGCATGATCAAGCTCAGCTACCAGCCCGACGGGGCGCCCACTGGCCACCTCGGCCTGGTGGGCAAGGGCATCATGTATGACTCCGGCGGTGTCAGCCTCAAACCCAGCGACCCCATGCACCTGCTCATGAAAATGGACATGGGCGGCGCGGCGGCGGTGCTTGCCGTCTTCACCGCATTGCGCGATCTCGGCTGCCAAGCCGCCGTCACCGGGTTCCTGATGTGCACGGACAACATGCCCTCCGGCTCGGCCTACAAGTTGGGGGACGTGCTCACCACTCGCAGCGGACTCACCATCGAGGTGAAGAACACCGACGCCGAAGGTCGCCTGGTGATGTGCGATGCCCTGACGCTCGCGGTGGAGGATGGCGTGGACGGGATCGTGGACATCGCCACCCTGACCGGGGCAGCCCTGATGTCGTTGGGACAGCTCACCGCGCCGGTGTTCGGAAACGATCAGCGCTTGGTGGACCTGGTGCTGGAATCGGGCGGGCGCGCAGACGAACAACTGTGGCAGCTTCCACTGGAGCGGGCCTACCGTCCCCAGCTGGATTCCGACGTCGCGGACATTTCCAACCTTGGCGGACCCTACGCCGGTTCCACCACTGCTGCCCTGTTCCTGGCCGAGTTCGTGGGTGAAACTCCCTGGGCGCACATCGATATTGCAGGCACCATGCAGTCGGACAAGGACGATGCCTGGCGAAGCAAGGGTGCTACGGGGTTCGGCGCGCGTCTCCTGATCGATCTGGCACTCGACTATTCAGCCGGCTGACCCCATTCACCCCTGAACGCCTCCCCGGAGACAGCCAAGAGGCCCCGACGCAGCAGCATCGGGGCCTCGTGGTGTTCTGGCGGTTAGGCCTTCTTGCGGGTGAGCAGTCCCCAGATGATGAGGACCAGCAGTGCGCCGCCGATGGCAAGCAGCCAGGTGGACAGCGACCAGAACTCGTTGATACCCACGTTGAAGAGCGCGCTGCCGATCCATCCACCCAGGACGGCGCCGACGATGCCGAGCAGCAGCGTAGCGATCCAGCCGCCGCCCTGCTTGCCAGGCTTAATGGCCTTGGCGATGGCTCCAGCAATCAAACCCAAAATGATCCAACCAATGATTCCCATTTTTCATCTCTCTTTCATAAGCAGGACCCAGTTCGGCATAAGGACGCATGCCGCTATCGACCTGATTGTTGGCTACCAGCTGAGCCGTCGGAGCATACCGACGGCTTGGCTGGCAGACGGCCTGCCGGCAGGATCGGGGTCTGTCATGGCATGAAGCACCATGGACCAGCGCCGCCGAACCGTGCCGGGAATTCGGGGTTCCCCCAGAGTCCTTGCCACCATTGACTCGAGGGGAGGGCCTGGGAACGCTTTGGTTCCGGTCAGGCATTCAAGTGCCACCAAGCCCAGCGAGTAGATATCGCTGGCCGACGTGGACCTACCGCCGCACACCTCTTCGGGACTCAAGTAATGCGGTGTTCCCGACGACGATTTGGGCGCCGAATGACGCCCGTCGATGGCTATCCCAAAGTCGGTCAACTGTGCGATTCCAGGACCGTCCGGGTCCCCGCGGAAATCCACCAGGATATTTCCGGGCTTGATGTCGTTGTGGACAATCCCCCGGCGATGCAGATGCGTGAGCGCCTTCGCGATCCCGCTCATCCACGCCACCGTCTGCTCCGGGGAGGCCCGGTGCTCGTGGAGGATTGACCGGAGGTCGTTGCCGTCCAGCAGATCCATCACCAGATAGTTGCGGCTTCGCTGGGAGTCCTGGTCCGCCGTCGTGCCCGAACCGAGCACCGCGACGATATTCTGGTGGCGAAGCCTGCTGTGGATGTCCACCTCGCGCCGGAAGGGCGAGTCCTGGGCAGCCTCTGTTGTGGAGGGGTCCGTTGCCCGGAAGATCTTGACAGCCACGTGCTTTCCGGTGCGCAGGTCGAGGGCTTGATTGACGTAGGCTTCCGAGCCGTCGCCCAGCCGAGCGCCGAGTCGGTACCGTCCGCCGAGCACTACTGCCCCAGGCTGTGCTGCACCTGACTGCACAGCCCCTGGCTGCGCCATGCTTGAACACCCGGCCCCGCGATCAGCGCGGACGGCCGCAACGTCAAACGTGGTCACGCCAGGAGTGTTTCGATCTCGGCGGCCGGCACGCCCGCCACCTCCGCGAGCGCCTGGGGGTTGACTCCGGCGTCAACGGCCTTCCTGAAGGCCAAGGCGAGAGTGTTCTGTGAGATAGCAAGTTCATGCTGGAGACTCTGGCGGCGAAGCGCGGCGATCCAGACACCGCTCACGGGATCAATGGCGTCGATGTCCATGCGGAAGCCGCACCCGCAGGCCCACTCCGGCCAGATGGGCTCTACCGAGACCCACTTCATGGCGTCATAGGATGGTCCGGCGGAGATGGCCATGTGCGACCCGCAATGCACGGGTCCCACGGGAATTACCTGGTCCGTAACAACGTGTACGTCATTCTCAGCCACTGGTGTGGAACTTGGTTCACGCAGCGCGACTGTCATCGTCTTCCCACACATTCACTAGTAAGTAGCTTGGCTATCTAGTTATATGTGTACTTATCAATTATGTCCAGCCGGGACGTCAGGGGGTTGCGACGCTGTCAATGGCCGCGCGCATGCGCCGGAGGAACTCCACCACCACGGCGGAGTCTTCAGCGCTCAGGGTTTCGGCGGCCTCCATCATCCGCGAGTGCATGTCTCCCAAGGTGCTGCGAACCTCCCGGTCGGAGCCGGGGGTGGGCCGCAGAATGAGGGCCCGCCGATCGGTAGGATGCGGTTCCCGGCTCACGTAGCCGGACCTGACCAGGCGGTCCACCAGGGAGGTCATGGACGCCGACGTCACACCGAGGCGGACCGCCAATTCCTTGGGTCCCACATCGCGGCCGGCCCGCTCGGCTTCAAGAAGGTAGCGCAAGGCTAGAAGATCGGTTTCGCCCATTCCCATGGAGGCGCGCGTGCGGCGGCGCATATCAGCCTCGGCGGAGCGATAGTCCCTCAGTGCATTCAGGACGTCCACTGCGCCCATCTGCTTACGGCTCTCCAGCCCGTACCAATAGCCCTGACGTTCACTTTTGTCGCTCATCACCAGTCCTTTGGTAGACATGTATCTCGCTTGTCTAAGCAATCGATCCTAGGCGATAACTTCCCGTACCGCTGACGTCCACCCGCTCAGGCCTCGGCCAGACCCCCGCGTACCCGCCGCCAGACCGCAGGAGCCACCACCACTGTGACGCCGACAGCGGCACCAATGACTGTCTCGATGATGCGGTCGCGGAGGAGTAAACCAGGATCGACCGGCGCCGCCAACAGCGTGGCAATCAATGCCAGCGGAGTTACGAACACCTGCGCCACCAGGTACTGCCGGGCGATGAACATTTCCGCCCCGAACTGGCACGCCGCGATCACCAGGACCATGGCCCACGGCGCGGGATTGAGCCACAGGATCCCGGCCAGCAGCACCAGCCCAATGACCGTTCCGGCGATCCTTTGGAAGCCGCGGCCCACCCGGTGGCGCGTCGAGTGGCCCACCAGCGGAACCACTGCCGCAACCATCGCCCAGTAGGTATGCCCGAACCCGAGCCGCTCCCCCACCAGCGTCGCGATGGTCCCCGCAAGGCCCGCAGCAATCAGGTAGCCGCCGCCTTCCAGCCAGATCGCCCGGCGCTCGGCCTCTGTGTGACGGATGGGAGGCGGACGTTTCCACGGCGTCCGGTGGCTCTTGACGACGCGGGACGACATGCCAATCAGCAGGCAGAAAACAGTGGTCAGAAGCGATACCAGCATCGCTTCCCACACGGGCGGTTGGGCCGCAATGGACGCGATGGCGGCAAACGCAAAGATGTGAAAGAGCGAACCGCCCGGACGGAGCCTCCAGGCAGCCACCACCACGGAGCAGACGCCGGCCACTACGGTGGTCGCGGCGGTCAGAAGCCACGAATATGCGGCGCCTTCCAGCCCCGAGCTCTGTGCAAAGCGGGCCATGAGGGTCGCAAGGAGAATGATGAAAAGCATGAAGCCACCGGCTCGCAACTGGCTGCGGAAGCGGATGCTGTGGGGCTCGTTGCGGCCGTAGATTCCGGTGAAGGCACCGAACGAGGCGAACACTGCCAGGTCCAGGCGTCCGATCAGCGTCAGAGTGATCAGCGGAACAAACACACCTACAGCGCAGCGGAGGGCGGGATGGTGGTCCTTGTTTCCAGGACCCATCGTGAACATTTCCGCTACAGCCTTCAAGGGGGCGGCTCGCCTTTCGTCGCAGGATCAAACGTACGACGACGGCGCTGGCGTCCGCTTCAAGGTTACGCTCCGAGCACTGGACTACTTTGAGTTTTTGTACAGATAGTGCCCCGAATCACGCGTCATTGGGGCACTATCTGTACAAAAACTGCAGGGTCAGAAGCGCGATGCTGCGAGGCTGTTGACCTGCGCCGTGGAGAGCGCGTTGCCGGCGAGATCCGTCACTCCGGCTGCCGGAGCGTAGCCGGGAAGTGGCGTCGGCGTAGTAGCCACCGTCAGCGTCCCGGGGCCTCCCGCCCCAAGGTGATGGTGAGTGTCTTGGCGCCCGGGTTCCAGGTCAGGATGGAGCCGTTGGTGTTGTTCCCGGCGAAGGTGAGGGCCGAACCGGTGTAATTCCCACCGAGCGCCACACTGCCAACCCTCAAACTGGGGCAACCCGCTTGGGACACGGTCAGCACGTCGTCTGCGCTGATGTTCACCAAGACCTGGCTGCTGCCGTTTCCACTCTGGGTTTGCGTTGTGGTGTTGCTGGTCCAGGCGCTGCAGATGGTATTGGCGATCAGGGACTCGGAGAAGGTGAGCTTCACGGAGTCGGTCTGCTCTACGATGCCCAAGGTTTTTCCTGCGCCGTTGTTCAGCTGAACGCCAGTGACCGTTGGCGCCACCACATCCTTGGTGGATGTTGCCGTCCCGGCGGGTCCGGTGTTTCCGGCCGCATCGCTTGCGCGGGCCGAAGAGGAGATGGTTCCGTCAGTGAAGGCCGAGAGGTTCAACGGAGCGGCGGTCCACACACCGGAGGCAAGGGTGGTGACAGTCTGCGTCACCGGCGCTGCGCCGGCGCCGGACACGGTGAGGGTCACCGAGGAGTTCGCCTCCGCCGTGCCGCTGATGGGAACGCTCCCGACGGTGGACTGGTTGACGTAAGCCGGCGCGGTTACCACCGGAGCCAGAGGCGCGGTGGTGTCCGTGACAGGTGTGGTGGCAGTGCTGCGTTGGCTTTCGCTTCCTTGCCACAGGGAAAGGGTGGGCGTCACGGTGTAGTACCAGGTTCCTGCGGGCACTCCGGCCTCAACGCAACCCAGTCCAGCCACCGTTCCGGCGCATCCACCTGTCGCCGTAACCCTCGTCCCGCCGGTCGCGGAACTGTAGCGGGCAAGACTGTAGCCGGTCACGGACCGTCCTGCCGCCGTCGTGCTTGCTGTCCACGAGACCGTCACGTTGGCGCCGGAAACGGCGGTAGCAGGCCTGGCCCCTTGGGCTACCGAGTCGGCCTTTACTGCGCCGGGCCCGCTGCTGATGGAGCCCCAGAATGCGCTGGCAGCCGGACCTCCCCAGGAGACGAGGAGAATGCCGGCCACAATGATCGCGAGCCTGCTCCGCCAGCCGAACACAGCAGACACACCGAACACAGCAGATGCAGGACGGTTTTGACGAAGCCGGCTCACTTCCGTACCTCCAGCGTGACGGGAACGGTGAATTGGGCGCCTTGGCAGGCGGAGACCGACGCCGCGCTCATTCCTGCAGCGCCCTGGAGCGTGAGCAGGATGGAGGAGTTTGGCTGGATGATCAGTGGCGGTGAAAGCGGCACGGGAGGCGGTGTGAACGTCACTCCCGTGGTGGTGCAGCCGGGGTGGGCGGCATCGGCAGTTACGGGCCCGTTGGCCGCAAAACCGTAGACGGTGACGGCGTGCGGGTTGGGGTTCGACGCGCGAAGGAGGACGTCGGCGGTTCCGCCGGGGACCAGGCTGGTCTGCAAGGTGTCACCCGGGACCAGTGCGTCCACCGTGACGGCCTGCATGCTGCCATTGCTTGCTGAACCGCTGCCTGTTCCCGCAGCAGCCCAGTAGGCATAAGCGGAACCTGCGCCGCCCAGGATGCAGAGGGCCACGGTGGCCACAGCAGTTCGTGCAAGCCGGCCAGTGGGAAGAGTGCGGGCTGTCGTTTTCATGTCAGTTCGCCTGTCCTGTTCCGCTGAACGTGAGCCGGACGGTGGCACCCTTGCACCCATCCTGGAGCTGTGACGTATCCAGCATGGTGATCCGGGGCAGTTTCGACTCAGGAACCCCCAGCGATGAAAGGGAGCGGCTCCCCGGGGCCACGGTCAGCGGGTACGTTCCGGAGTACTGGGCGAGCGTGTAGTCGGCCGGAGTGCACGGCAGGTTGGCCGCCACCGCGGCGGGAGTCCTCACCACCTGGCTGATGGCCACCGTCAGATTGGTCACCGCGATCCCCTTGTTGTTGGGGTTGGAGATCAGCAGGTCCACGGACCGTGTAACTCCCGGGGCCAGCAGCCCGCTGACAGTACCGCTCACATCAAAGGTCCGCTTCACCTCCAGGACGTGCAACTGCGCCTGCGCTGACGACTGAAGAGTTCCGGCCGTCCCCTTCACTGTGAAGTTGGACTTTCCAGCCGGGGTGCCGGGCGCCGTGGTGATGGTCAAGGCCACCTGGGCGGTACCTCCTGACGTCAACACCACCGACGACGGCGACCACGCAGCTGCCGCTCCTGCCGGCAGACCCGTGACAGCGAACGTCACCGGCCCCGTGAAACCTCCCGTGGATGCTGCGGTCAACGTGTACGTGGCGGATTGCCCCTGATCCACCGTGCGGCTTGAAGGCGACAACGTCACGGTGATTCCTTTGGTGACCTTGGCCTGGCCGCCCTGTGCACCGCTTGCGGCAAGTGCCCCAACAGGCACCAAAGCCACTACCAACGCCAGGAGCAGCGCGCGTAGTGGTATTGCGACTCGGTGCAATGGCGCGGTGCGTTCTGGCCGGGGGTCCATGGAAGCTCTTTTCGGACGTGTTCAGTGCTGGGCAGAAGGTTCAGCCGGGGATCACCACTCGCGGGATGATCCCCGGCAGGCCGGTGCTACAGGCTCGAGACGTTGACCGTCACGATGGCCGACTTGCAGGCGTCCTGGTTCTCGGTGGTGCTGTCATTGAACTTCAGGACGCCGCTGCCCACCGGTGTTCCTGTGGAACCGGCCGCCACAGGGCTGCTGCTGGTGACCGCGGTGACCTCGAACCAAGCAGGAAGACAAGCAGCGACGTTGGTGGTCACGTTGGCCGAGAGGGTGCCAACAACCGTGCTGGAGGTGGTGGAGTTATCGGCCGTGTAGGCCACATCCACCTGGTTGCCTGGTGCGAGCCCAGCGGCGAACGTGGCGTGGAGTACCACGGTTCCACCGCCGGACGCGTTGGTGGCTGAGCCGTTGCCCGAGCCCGTGGTGGTCCAGTAAGCGTAGGCAGCCCCGCCGCCGACGGCTACCAGTGCCACGCCAGCGACGGCAGCGGTGATCCGGCTCTTCTTGGAAAGTTTGCGCATGATATGACTCCTTGGTTGATCGAGGTACCGGGGAGCCGCAGCGCAACCCCCAGCATCCGGCCATCGCTGGCGGATGAAGCGATGCCCCCCATGCTTCTGTGTCCCAGGCTTCCGTGGCTACCCTTGGCTGTACGCCTCTTTTACGCCCGAACAAGGGGTCAGAAATACGCTCATCGCGGATGCAAGTACTCAGGTTCTTGCGACCGACTACTTGGATGGGCGCCGGTAAATGCAGTCATGGCGGGGGCGGCGGGTACGTAACGTGGGGAACATTTCCGGGCGGTCCGGCAACGACTTTCGCGGCCGGCACATGCCACCCATCAAGCAACCTGCGCGAACATTGTGCCCGTCTTGAGCAAAAACTGCGCTGGGGTTCGAAGCTTTCGGGTTGATGACTTAACCCCCGACGGCGGCCGGTCGCCTCTGTGAGGTGACCGACCGCCGTCGGGCTATGCCGTCGGTGGGGATGATTTCACCACGGGTGGGCAGCATGGGTGTTGGTCCTTGTGCGGGGGCTTAACCGTGGGCGGCGAGGATGGTGGAGGCTTCCTGGCGGGTGGTGCCGGAGTCCTGGATGCCCTCGGCAATGTGGGCGAGGTGGGCGGGGATGTCCCGGCCCTTCTTCCGCATCGCGGTGGCCCAGAGGCGCCCGGCCCGGTACGAGGACCGCACCAACGGACCCGACATCACACCAAGGAAACCGATCTCTTCGGCCTCGTGCTGGAGATCCACGAACTCCTGCGGCTTGACCCACCGGTCCACCGGCAAGTGCCGCTCGGACGGGCGCAGGTACTGGGTGATCGTGATCAAATCACACCCGGCCGCGTGCAGGTCCCGCAGCGCCTCGGAAATTTCCTCCCGGGTCTCGCCCATGCCCAGGATCAGGTTGGACTTGGTCACCATGCCCAAATCCCGGCCCTGCGTGATCACATCAAGGGACCGCTCGTACCGGAAGGCCGGACGGATCCGCTTGAAAATCCTCGGCACGGTCTCCACGTTGTGCGCGAACACCTCGGGCTTGGAATCACAGATCGCCGCGATGTGCTCCGGCTTGCCGGAGAAATCGGGGATCAACAACTCCACCCCGGTGCCCGGGTTCAGCTCATGGATCTTCCGGACCGTTTCGGCGTACAACCACACACCCTCATCGGCCAGGTCATCACGGGCCACCCCGGTCACCGTCGCGTACCGCAGCTGCATGGCCTGCACGGAGCGGGCCACCTTGGTGGGTTCGAACATGTCCACCGGGGACGGTTTGCCGGTATCGATCTGGCAGAAATCACAGCGCCGGGTGCACTCGGACCCGCCGATCAGGAACGTCGCTTCCTTGTCTTCCCAGCACTCAAAAATGTTCGGGCAGCCGGCCTCTTCACACACCGTGTGCAGGCCTTCCTTCTTCACCAGGTTCTTGAGCTGGACGAACTCCGGCCCCATCTGGACCTTGGCCTTGATCCACTCGGGCTTACGTTCAACCGGGACCGCCGAGTTACGCTGCTCAACGCGCAGCAACTTACGGCCTTCAGGTGCGAGTGTCATGACGTTCCTTTGTGTTGATCTCTAAATTCTTGCGTTGCGGGGCCTGCCCTGCGTGCTTTGCCTGGGTTTTAGGCGTCACAGCGGGCCTCACAACAGGCGTTTTTCAGCATTCGACGACGTTGACGGCGAGGCCGCCCATCGCTGTTTCTTTGTACTTATGGGACATGTCCTTGCCCGTTTCCCGCATGGTCACAATGACCTCATCCAACGAGACCCGGTGTGTTCCGTCGCCCCAGAGCGCCATCTTCGCGGCGTTGATAGCCTTCGCCGCAGCGATCGCGTTCCGCTCAATACACGGAATCTGCACCAACCCCCCGATCGGATCACACGTCAACCCCAAATTATGTTCCATCGCGATCTCCGCCGCGTTCTCCACCTGCCCCGGCGTACCACCCATCACCTCAGCCAAACCAGCAGCAGCCATCGACGACGCCGACCCCACCTCACCCTGACACCCCACCTCAGCCCCCGAAATGGAGGCCTGCTCCTTGTACAACACACCCACAGCACCGGCAGTGAGCAAGAACTTCACCACCACATCGTCCCGGTCCTTTTGGGAGGCCTTGTCCATGCCCGGAGCATAATTCAACGCGTAATACAGCACCGCAGGAATAATCCCCGCCGCACCATTGGTCGGCGCCGTCACCACACGGCCACCCGAGGCGTTCTCCTCATTGACGGCCAGGGCGATCAGGTTCACCCACTCCTGCCAATACTTCGGATCGTTCCGGTCCTTGTCCTCCTTCAGCAGCCGCTCCAACCAATCAGGAGCACGACGACGAACCCTCAACCCACCAGGCAGGACACCCTCACGCTTCAAACTGGTTTCAACACAGGCTTCCATCACCGACCAGATATGCAGCAAACCCTCCCGGATCTCCTCCTCCGACCGGGACGCCCGCTCGTTGATGAACATGATGTCGCTGATCCCCAAACCCTTCGAGGAGCACCGGCCCATCAACTCCGCCGCTGTCCTAAAAGGCAACGGCAACTCCTTCTTCGACTCCTCCAACTCCTGCTGAGCCGCGTTCTCCTCACCCTCACGGACAATGAACCCGCCACCGACCGAAAAGAACGTCGCCTCCCGCACGATGTTTCCCTCAGCATCGGAGACAGCAAACTTCATCCCATTCGTATGCCGCGGCAACACCGTCAACGGATGCAGCACCATATCCCCCACCGCATAGTCCAGGAGCGTGCCGCCGGCCAGGTTGAGCTTTCCCGTCTCAGCAATGGAATCCAGCCGTTCCTCCACCTCGTCAGGCAGGATCTCCTCGGGGTCGTATCCCTCGAGCCCCAGCAGGACGGCTGTGAAGGTGCCGTGCCCCTTGCCGGTGGCGGCCAACGATCCATACAGATCGACCCGCAAACCGGCAACGGACTCAAGCACTCCGGACTCACGAAGCTCACGGGCAAACACCGCCCCGGCGCGCATCGGCCCCACAGTATGAGAGCTCGACGGCCCAATGCCTACAGAGAACAGATCGAAGACCCCAACGGCCATGGCTATTTCCTCACTAAGTAAAACGACATTGAACCCGCCCCGCCCCCAACAAACGGAACGGACCCCAAACCCCCCTTCGCCGATTCGGGGCTTCGCTGCAAAACCCGGCGCACCCACGGCACGTCCCGCAGCACCCCCCGAATCGGACAGAACACCAACGCACTCCCAAACCAACCCAACGCCCGAAGAACACCCCCGGCAGCTGGGCCTATTTCTCAGACAAGCGAACCCGAGTCCGGTCCTGAGACGGCGATCAGGCATGCGGCCCTCATGGGCCTGAGGTCCGGCAGCGGGCGTCCAAGGGAGCATCGCATCCGCTCAGCGGGTGCCTATGCGACCGAGCCCGCCGAGGACTTCAGGCCCATCGGCCAACGCAACCGAGCGACTAGCTCAGGTTCGCGACTCCCGGGTACAGCGGGTGCGCCTTCGCAAGAACGTCAACACGGTGACGCAGCCCGGAAAGGTCCGCGTCGGCGTCGGCGATCAAGGCCTCGGCGATGATGTCCGCCACCTCGCGGAAGGCTGCTTCGCCGAAGCCGCGCGTCGCCAACGCCGGAGTGCCGATGCGCAGTCCGGAGGTGACCATGGGCGGGCGGGGGTCGAACGGGACGGCGTTGCGGTTGACGGTGATGTCGATCGCGGCAAGGCGGTCTTCGGCTTGCTGGCCGTCGAGTTCGCAGTTGCGGAGATCGACAAGGACCAGGTGTACGTCCGTTCCACCGGAGACGACGCTGATGCCCTTGGCGGCGACGTCGGGCTGGACCAGTCGCTCGGCGAGGATGCGTGCACCGGCGAGGACGCGTTCCTGACGCTCACGGAACTCCTCCGAGGCGGCGATCTTGAACGCCACAGCCTTGCCGGCGATGACGTGCTCCAGCGGGCCGCCTTGCTGGCCGGGGAACACGGCCGAGTTGATCTTCTTGGCGATGTCGGCGTCGTTGGAGAGGATGATGCCGCCACGGGGACCGGCGAGGGTCTTGTGCGTGGTGGACGTGGTGACGTGCGCCTGCGGGACCGGCGAGGGGTGCAGTCCCGCAGCCACCAGGCCGGCGAAGTGGGCCATGTCCACCATGAGGTAGGCGCCCACGGAGTCGGCGATCCGGCGGAACTCAGCGAAGTCCAGCTGCCGCGCATAGGCGGACCAGCCGGCAACGATCAGCGCAGGTTTGTGCTCCTGTGCCAGGGCCTCAACTTCGGCCATGTCCACCGTGTGGGTGTCCTCGCGGACGCCGTAGGGAACCACGTTGTAGAGCTTGCCGGAGAAGTTGATGCGCATGCCGTGCGTGAGGTGCCCGCCGTGAGCCAGGTTCAGGCCCATGATGGTGTCACCGGGCTTGATGAGGGCGTGCATCACCGAGGCGTTGGCCTGGGCACCAGAGTGTGGCTGGACGTTCGCGAACTCAGCACCGAAAAGGGACTTGATGCGCTCAATCGCCAGCTGCTCGATCACATCGACGTGCTCGCAGCCGCCGTAGTAGCGCTTGCCCGGGTAACCTTCGGCGTACTTGTTGGTCAGGACCGAGCCTTGGGCCTGCATGACGGCAACGGCCGTGTGGTTCTCCGAGGCGATCATTTCCAGGCCGTCGCGCTGGCGACCCAGTTCGTCGTCGATCTTCGCAGCGATCTCAGGATCCAGCTCGGACAGCTGGGCGTCCAACGACGCCGACACCACCTGCTGGTACTCAGTGACAGATACCGGGTTCACAGCTCTCCACCGTTCGTTGCAGCGTATTCTTCGGCCGACATGAGCGGCCCTTCCTCCGTGGCGGCCACCTTGAACAGCCAGCCCGCGCCGTAAGGATCGTTGTTGATGAGGGCGGGATCGGAGACAACGGCGTCGTTGATCTCGGTCACCTCCCCCGTCACGGGCGAGTACAGGTCCGACACCGACTTGGTCGACTCCACCTCGCCGCAGGTCTCGCCAGCGGTCACCGTCGAACCAACCTCGGGCAGGTCCACATACACAATGTCGCCCAAGGCATCAGCGGCAACCGCGGAAATCCCGATCCCCACAGGCCCATCACCATCAGCGGCAACCCACTCGTGCTCAGCCGAGTATTTCAATTCAGCAACTACTTTGCTCATCAGATTCCTTCTCTCACTAACTGAAACTTTTCAAGATCACCCGCGGCAGGGTAACCATCCCCCCGGCCCCTGTGGGAGTGACATCCGGAAGCGGGCGTCCAAGGGAGCATCGCGTCCGCCCAGCGGGCGCTTCTGCGACCGAGCCCGCGGAGGATGTCACTCCCACCGGGACCTATTTTTGGCGCTTGTAGAACGGCAGCGGCACAACTTCGAACGGTTCGGATTTGCCGCGCAAGTCCACTTCCACGATCGTGCCCGGCTCTGAATGCTCGACGTCGATATACGCCAAGGCGACCGGGTAACCGAGCGTGGGGCTCGGTTGGCCGGAGGTGACTTCGCCGATGAGTGAGCCGTCTTTGAGGACCGAGTAGTGTCCGCGGGCGGCGCGGCGTCCGGTGCCCTTGAGGCCCACGAGCTTCTGGCCGAGAACCGATCCGACGCCGGCTGCCTTGATCGACGTCAGCGCTTCCCGGCCAACGAAGTCGCTTTCCTTGGCCAGGGAAACTACGGGGCCGAGCCCTGCGGTGTAGGCATTGACGTGGGTGGAAAGCTCGTTGCCGTAGAGGGGCATGCCGGCTTCCAGACGCAGCGAGTCGCGGGCTGCGAGTCCTGCTGGGATGAGGCCGTGGCCGTCACCTGCTTCGAGCAGTGCTTCCCAGAGGCCCGGGGCGTCGAGGTTCGGGACGTAGATTTCGAAGCCGTCTTCGCCGGTGTAGCCGGTGCGGGCCAGCAGCAGGTCCTGGGTGCCGCCGTCGAACGTCAGTCCAACCTCAACCGCAGCGTAGTACTTCAGTTCGGTGACCAGCGCGTGCTGATCGGCGGGAACCAGGGTCAGCAGGATGGCTTCGGCGTTGGGGCCCTGCACCGCGATCAGTGAGGTCTCCGCTGAGGCATCGTCCACCACGACGTCGAAACCTGCCGCGCGCTTCCGCAGCGCCGCAGCGACCACCTTGGCGTTGCCCGCGTTCGGGACCACCAGGTACTTGTCCACGCCCTCTTCGGGAGAGGGCCGACGGTAGGTAATGAGGTCGTCGATGATGCCGCCGTCGGTGTTGCAGATCAGCGAGTACTTCGCTTTGCCCTCGGCGATCGCGGACAACTTGCCTACCAGCGCGTAGTCCAGGAAGGCAGCCGCGTCCGGGCCGCTGACCCAGACTTCGCCCATGTGGGAGAGGTCGAACAAGCCCGCGGACTTGCGGACGGCGTGGTGCTCGGCGAGCTCCGACTCGTACTTCAGGGGCATCTGCCAGCCGCCGAAGTCCGTGAAGGAAGCGCCGGCCTTTTTGTGCTGCTCATAGAGAGCTGTGTAGTTCTCAGACATGTCGGGAGTCCTTAGTTTTCAAAGTCTTCAAGCGGAGGGCAGGAGCACACAAGATTCCGGTCACCTGCGGCACCGTCGATCCTGCCGACGGGCGGGAAGTACTTGTCCTGCTTGAGGTGGTGGACGGGGAACGCGGCCTGCTCACGCGGGTAGTCGCGCCCCCAGTCGGAACTGACGACGGCGGCAGCCGTGTGCGGTGCGTTGCGCAGCGGCGACTTCTCAACAGTGAAATCACCGCTGGCCACCTGCTCGATCTCTGCGCGGATGGTGATCATAGCTTCGATGAAGCGGTCGATCTCGGCCAGGTCTTCGGACTCCGTCGGCTCCACCATCAACGTGCCCGCCACGGGGAACGCGAGGGTGGGGGCGTGGAAGCCGAAGTCGATCAAGCGCTTGGCCACATCCTCGGCCGTGACACCCGTGCGGGAGGTCAGTTCACGGAGGTCCAGGATGCACTCGTGCGCCACGAGTCCTCCTTCGCCTGTGTACAGGACGGGGAAGTGCTCATCCAGTCGGGAGGCAACATAGTTGGCAGCAAGAAGCGCCGACTTGGTGGCTTCCGTCAGACCCTGCCCGCCCATGAGCTTCACATAGGCCCAGGAAATCGGGAGGACACCGGCCGAGCCGTAGCGCGAGGCAGAAATGGCCACGCCGTGCCCTTCCTCATGGGACGCTTTGTTCGCGTCGCCCGGCATGAACGGAGCCAAGTGGGCTTTCGCAGCAACAGGGCCAACACCCGGGCCGCCGCCGCCGTGCGGGATGCAGAAAGTCTTGTGCAGGTTCAGGTGGGACACGTCGCCGCCGAACTTGCCCGGCTGGGCGAGCCCAACGAGTGCGTTGAGGTTGGCGCCGTCAACGTAGACCTGGCCGCCGGCCTCGTGGATCGCGTCGCAGACCTCGCGGACGTCGGCGTCGTACACACCGTGCGTGGAGGGGTAGGTGATCATGATGCAGGACAGGACGTCTTTGTTGGCCTCGATCTTGGCCGTCAGATCCGCGTGATCGATGGTGCCGTCAGCAGCCGTGGCCACCACCACTACCTTCATGCCTGCCAGCACAGCAGACGCTGCATTGGTGCCGTGGGCCGACGCCGGGATCAGGCAGACAGTGCGCTGCTCATCACCGCTGGAAAAGTGGTAGCCGCGGATCGCCAACAGACCGGCGAGCTCACCCTGGGAACCGGCATTCGGCTGAATGGAGACCTGGTCATATCCGGTGATCTCGGTGAGGTCCGCTTCCAGGTCGGAGATCAGCTCGCGCCAACCCTCGGTCTGGGAATCCGGGGCGAACGGGTGGATGGAGGCGAACTCCGGCCAGGAAATCGCCTCCATCTCAGCGGTGGCGTTCAGCTTCATGGTGCACGAACCCAGCGGGATCATAGTGCGATCCAGTGCGAGGTCCCGGTCCGACAGCTTGCGGATATAGCGCAACAACTGCGTCTCGGAACGGTGCGTGTTGAACACTGGGTGCTGCAGGAAATCGGACGAACGGACCACGTCAGCGGGCAGTTCGAACCCGGAGGCGTCCCCTACCGGGCCGGCACCAAAGGCGACGGCTACCGCTGAGAGGACCTCCGGCGTCGTGGTTTCATCAACGGAGACACCAACGGTGTCGGCATCGATGAGGCGCAGGTTGATGCCGCGGGCTTCGGCTGCTGCGATGACCTTGTCGGCCTTGCCCGGGACACGGACAGTGAGGGTGTCGAAGAAGGACTCGGAGACAAGTTCCCGGCCGGCCTTTTGCAGGGCCGAAGCCAAAACACGGGCGTGTCCGTGGACGGTCTCGGCGATCGATTTCAAGCCCTCGGGACCGTGGTACACCGCGTACATCGAGGCGACAATGGCGAGCAATGCCTGCGCGGTGCAGATGTTGGACGTGGCCTTTTCGCGGCGGATGTGCTGCTCGCGGGTCTGGAGTGCCAAACGGTACGCAGGGACGCCGGCGTTGTCTTTGGAGACGCCCACGATGCGGCCGGGAAGCGTGCGCTCCATGCCTTCGCGGACGGCCATGTAGGCAGCATGCGGGCCGCCAAAGAACAGCGGGACACCGAAGCGCTGCGCAGTTCCGACGGCGATGTCCGCACCTTGTTCGCCCGGAGGCGTGATGAGGGTGAGCGCCAGCAAATCCGCGGCCACCGTGACCAGTGCTCCGCGTTCCTTGGCGTCAGCAATCACAGCGGTGTGGTCGAAAACCCGGCCCGAAACGCCGGGCTGCTGCAGGACGATGCCGTTGATGTCGCCGTCGGGAAGCCCGGCCGAAAGGTCAGAAATCTGAACTTCGAAGCCCAGCGCCTCGGCGCGGCCCTTCACGATCGCGATGGTCTGCGGGAGGAGGTCCGCGTCCAGGACAGTCTTGCCGTCCTTGGCAGTTTTGTTCTTGTTGGCGCGGCGCATCAGCAGCACAGCTTCGGCAACGGCGGTGGCTTCATCCAACAACGAGGCGTTGGCTACGGGAAGTCCGGTGAGGTCCTGGACCATGGTCTGGAAGTTGAGCAGCGCCTCAAGGCGGCCCTGCGAAATTTCAGGCTGGTACGGCGTGTAGGCCGTGTACCAAGCGGGAGCTTCCAGGATGTTGCGGCGGATCACCGGGGGCGTCACGGTGTCGTAGTAGCCCTGACCGATCATCTGGACAGCGGTCTTGTTTTTGGACGCGAGCTTGCGGAGCTCGGCGAGGACCTGCACCTCGGTGAGGGCGTCGTTTCCACTCGAAAGCCTAAGTGCAGCTTCCTGGCGGATGGAATCGGGGACGGCGACGTCTACCAGGCCGTCGACAGAGTCGTAGCCGATGGCCTTGAGCATGGTGTCAACGTCGGCTTGGCGGCGGGCGCCAATGTGCCGGTCCGCGAAGGCGGTGGGGGTTGATTGAACAGTCAAGAGGAACTCCATGATTCAGGCGCCCAGTGAGCGCCACGATGATGTGGGGTTCCTCCCCGCTCTGTATTGGACCTGAGAGATTCCGCAGGAATGGTTGCCTGCTTGCACCGTCGGTGAGCCCGGTTGCCCGGACTGCTTTCCAGAGTTGCCTAACCGCGGCGGTACATGGGCCTGAGAGATTCCTGGGGAGGATTTGCTCCTACGGCGCCTGACTGGATGTACCGGCAGGACTCTCCCGCCGCAGATCAAAAGCGTTGCGTCACGATGAGTGACACGCTTCACACCATAGCGGGTTGTTTTGAAAAAGCGCAAGCAAGGTGTGGCTACTTCCCACCAACCCTCTCTCACTTCCCAAGCCCTTCCCACCAACCGTCTCTCACATACCGCTTACACCGGCTGGAAACCCCGGAGTGGTATTTTGATCTCTGCTGGAGGCAGACACTGCACCTATTCGGAGGATCATCCATGTTCAAGGGTTTCAAGGACTTCATACTTCGCGGCAACGTGATCGAGTTGGCCATTGCCGTAGTCATCGGCAGCGCATTCACGGCACTCGTCACTGCCTTCACTAACAACATCATCAACCCCGTGATCGCCGCCGCCGGTGGCATGAACGCTGACGGGCTCGGCTTCAAGATCTGGGAAAACAACCCCGCCACGATGGTCAACATCGGCGCTGTACTGACGGCCTTGGTCACCTTCGTGATCACCGCTGCCGTGGTCTACTTCATCTTCGTGGCACCCATGAACAAGATCAATTCCCTGGTCAAGGACCGTCTCTCCACTGAAGAGCCGGAAGAAGAGCCGCTGCCTGCAGATACTGCCCTTCTGGCCGAAATCCGCGACCTCCTGAAGGACGCCGCTGCCGCCCGCAGCATTGCTCGGACCTCTGACCTCGAGTCGGACCTGGACTCCGAACTCGATTCCGACCGCACCCGCTAGGATCGACAGCTCCCTGCGAGCGCTGGTTCCCAGTTGCTTCACCGAACCCGGTGTTCTCTCCGCGAGGGCGCCGGGTTCTTATGTTGGCGGACCCGCATGGACACCCTCAACCCGGGGCGGAGCGCACGTTCACCTGCTCGTCCACAGAACGTGACGCGCTGGCAACCGGTGTGAAACGGGGGCAGGGCAGCATGGGAACATGAAGCCCAACCCGAGCACTTCGGTCACCGCGGAGCTTCTCTGTGATGTCTGCGGCCAGTTGCCCGTACCGCCCAAAGCCCGGCTCACCCTCGCCAACATCGCGGTGATGCTTCCTATCGAGCTGTTGGTTCATGCGGCCGTGGTTGGAACCACCCTCCCCTACGTGGCCAAGGTCCTGCTGCTTGCAGTGACCGCCACCATTTTGGTGATCTGGGTGGCCGAACCTTCAGCTGCCAAGGTCCTCCGGGGTTGGCTGCACGCGCCGGCTCTCCGCCAACGGCACAGACTACATCTGGCACCGGCCTTGTGGCGGGCCCGAACAGTGCTGCTGGACCAGCCGGGTTCACTGCAGACGGTCACACAGTCCTTGGCCAAGTTGGGCACCAATATCCTCAGCCTTCACGTCCACCCGGTGATGCGAGCCGGGTCCCTCGGCCCGGGACACATCGGAACTGTCATGGACGAGTTTGTTCTCTCCGCACCGGGCGACGTCACCGAGCAGGAACTGCTGAAAGCCCTGGCCGACGGCGGCGGGGGTGGGTCCCTTGTTTGGCCCACCACCGCTTTGGCCATGGCAGATGGCCAGACCAAAGCACTGGCCCTGGCAACCCGGATTGCCGGAAACCCGAAGGAACTTCCGCACGCAGTCGCCGAGCTGCTTTCCGCCAAAGTCGTCCCGAGCGATCCGGAGCATCCGGCACCCGAGTCGAGCGCCGGCGTCGGACCTTCACCGGACGTCCTCAAAATCCCCACCGCCTGGAACGGCCCACTGGTCTTTTCCCGACCCGGCGAACCGTTCACGCCGGCCGAGTCCGCCCGGGCGCACAGGCTGGCTGAGCTCGCGGAGATCCTGGCACACAGCCCGGCGGCACCGGAGAGAGTGCGCTGCTGAAGACACGGTTCAACAACCGGGCGGAAGCTCAGCTACCGCGCCCCAGCTATTGGTGTCAGTCCACCAGCCGGATCCTGAGACCGGTTCCCCGCTCTTTCTCCACCAACCTCCGCTCTATGGGCCCGCTTTGGGCAAGCCAGAGGACCTTGCCGTCATAGGTGACGGACTCCACGCAGCCTTGGTCCACAACCTCGTTGTACCGCCAGACCTGCACCGTCTGGCCCACAAGGACCCGCCAATTGGTCACGGCCCTGCCCTCGGTTTTGCTGAAAGGCGTCCCGGGCGACGATTTTTTGTTACTGTCCTTCACGTCAATGACTCCTAGCGGTGCTTTACAAACTGTCTGTAAAGACCTGTGCCGCCACGGTTCAGTACATGACGCAGTTCGCGGGTTTTTCCTAGAGTGCCTTCACCGCGCCCAGAACCTTGGTCAGTGAATCCTTGGCATCTCCGAACAGCAAGGTGGTTTGGGGTTCGTAGAGGAGTTCGTTTTCAATACCGGCAAATCCCGGACGCATGGAGCGTTTGAGGAACACCACCTGCCGGGCGTCGGCAACTTCAAGGATGGGCATTCCGTAGATCGGCGAGCCGGAGGTGGTCTTCGCGGCAGGGTTCACGACGTCGTTGGCACCCACCACCAAAGCAACATCGGCGGTCTTGAATTCGGAGTTGATGTCGCCCATTTCCTTCAGCGATTCGTAGGGCACGTTGGCCTCAGCCAGCAGCACGTTCATGTGTCCGGGCATTCGTCCTGCCACGGGATGGATGGCGAAATCCACGTCAATTCCGCGTGCTTCCAGAGCCAGGGCGAGCTCGGCGGCGGTGTGCTGTCCCTGTGCGACCGCAAGTCCGTATCCCGGCACAATGATGACCCGCTGGGCATAGCCGAGCAATACTGCAACGTCCTCCGCGCTGGAGGACCGCACTGGCCGCTCGCTCACGGCGGTGGATCCTGCCGTCGAGCCACCCTTGAAGGCGCCGAACATGATGCCGGCGACACTCCGGCCCATCGCCGCCGCCATGGCCCGGGTCAGGATGGTGCCCGAGGCTCCTACCAACGTTCCGGCGACCAGCAAAAGAACATTGCCCAGCACCAGCCCCGATGCCGCGACAGCCAGGCCGGTAAAGGCATTCAGGAGCGAGATGACGATCGGCACATCGGCACCGCCCACCGGCAGCACTAACAGGATGCCGGTAACAAGACCCAGGACCAAGAGCACCAACGCCAAGGCCAGTGAGCCG
Organism: Arthrobacter sp. YN; assembly: GCF_002224285.1. Taxonomy (GTDB): domain Bacteria; phylum Actinomycetota; class Actinomycetes; order Actinomycetales; family Micrococcaceae; genus Arthrobacter. The sequence goes on from NZ_CP022436.1 coordinate 4,898,446, forward strand.
TTCAATATCACCACAACACCGGCACCCACAGCGGCCAGCAACACCACGGCCATCAGTGCGGGCAGGCCCGGGAAGGTGACGGGGCGGGTGGTCATGAGCCCTTGGAGCTTGGCGAACGTGACACCGGAACCGGCGAAGGACACTGCACCCACCAGCAGCGTAAAGACGATGGCCAGGCGAACCCAGGGATCGTCTGCGTGGGATAGTTCCAACAGGGCAACCAGCGCAGCGGCACCCCCGCCAACACCGTTGAAGAGGGCCACGAGCTGGGGCATCTGCGTCATCTGCACGCGGCGGGCCACCGGCGCCGCCACCCCGGAACCCACCGCAATGGCACCGAGGATCCAGGGAATGTTGTCCAACTTCACGGAGACGAATACCGTGACCACGGCCAACAGGGCACCAAGGGCGCCGATCAGGTTGCCGCGACGGGCCGTTTTCGGTGAGTTCAGCCCCTTGAGCGCGAGGATGAAGCACGCCGCCGCTGCGAGATAGAGGAGTGCCGTCCACGTGGGATTGAGCAGCGTCACTGTTGGCGCTCCTTCGTCACGGCTTCGGCGGAGCCAGGACTGGCCGGCTCAACTTTCGACGGCGGCCGTTGCCTTCCGCGGAACATCTCCAACATGCGGTCGGTCACCACGAACCCGCCCACGAGGTTGGCCGTGGCAAGGACGACAGCCAACAGGGCCACGGCCAGCACCCACGGGTCAGCAGCCTGTCCGGCAACGATGATGGCTCCCACCAGGATGATGCCGTGGATCGCGTTCGCACCGGACATGAGCGGCGTGTGCAGGGTGCTGGAGACCTTGGAAACAACCTCGAAGCCCACAAACACGGCCAGCACGGTGATCGTCAGCAGGCTCATGCCATCCATCAGCGCACTCCTTCAGTTCCGGGATGGGTGGAGCCTACGGGTTCTGTTTCGCCTGCGAGCGCCGTGAGTGCCTCCGCGGTAGGTGCGTGCCGTACTTCGCCGAGGTGGGTGAGGCAGGTGCCCGCCACTACTTCGTCGTCGAAGTCCGGGGAGACCGTTCCGTCTTTGGTCATGAGCGCCAGCAGATTGGCCACATTCTTGGCGTAGAGACGGGAAGCGTCTGCGGGCATCGCGGAGGCTGCGTCCTTAATTCCCACCAGCGTCACGAGTCCTTGGCCGTCTGCGGTGGGCACGGGGATGTCCTGCCCCGGGATGCTTCCCTCAACATTCCCGCCGGATTCGGCTGCCAGGTCCACCACCACGGAGCCGGGGCGCATACCCTGCACCATCTCGCGGCTCACCAGGAGCGGCGCCCTTCTGCCAGGAACAGCAGCGGTGGTAATCAATACATCGGCTTGGGCAACGTGCGGCGCCAAAAGTGCCCGCTGCAACGCGCCGCGGTCTGCGCTGAGTTCGCGGGCGTATCCACCGGAGGCCTCGGCGGTTTCCAGGTCCAATTTGATGAACGTGCCGCCCATGGACGCTACTTCGTCCGCCGAAGCCGGGCGGATGTCGTTGGCGGAAACCCTGGCCCCGAGCCGCTTGGCTGTGCCGATCGCTTGCAGTCCAGCAACACCCGCGCCCAACACCAGCACCCGGGCGGGCGGGATGGTCCCGGCCGCCGTCATGTACAGCGGGAAGAACCGAGGCAACCGCATGGCCGCCTCAAGGACACAGCGATAGCCCGCCACCAGGGCCTGCGAAGTGAGCGCATCCATGGATTGGGCGCGGGAAATACGGGGAACCAGTTCGAGGGCAAAGGACGTGATGCCACCTGCGGCGAGTGCCCGCACCGTAGGCAACTCCGAGGACGGCGACCCCAACCCGACGGTGACCGAACCCCGGCGGAGGGCTCCCGCCGTCGACGGTTCCATGGGACGTACGTGGCAGTAGACATCAAGCGATCCGGCAACCAACGACTGCACCACAGCGGCGCCCGCCGCCCGGTAGTCGTCGTCGCCATGGCCGGACGCCAGCCCCGCGCCGGACTCGATCTCAACCTCAAGACCCAACCCCACCAGCTGCTTCACCGTTTCCGGCGTTGCGGCCACACGTCGCTCACCGTCGAGCGTCTCGCGCGCTATGCCTGCTTTCACCCGCCACCCTCTTCCTGAACTCTCCGGAACCCAGTTGGCATGAGTCTATGACCGCAGAGGTCCCGGCGGGAGTAGGGGCTGCGCTATGTGCATAAGTCAATTAGGGTCGGTGGGAGCTGGGGCAACCAGTCACCACACCGTCGACGAGCCGGTTCCGGCCGTGCCGTCGGAAAGGAACGCCGCAATGGACACTTTCAAAATCGGTTATTTCGTCGGAAGCCTGGCGAGCAATTCCATCAATCGGGTCCTCTCCAAGGCGCTCATCAGCGTCGCGCCTTCGGAGCTCGAGTTCCATGAGATCGCCATCAAGGACCTCCCTCTCTACAGCTCGGATTACGACGCCGATTTCCCGCCGGCCGGGCGGGAACTGAAGGATGCCATCGCTGCATCGGATGGCATCCTGTTTGTCTCCCCTGAGTACAACCGCTCCATTCCGGGCGCGTTGAAGAACGCCATCGACTGGGGTTCGCGCCCATGGGGCACCAACTCGTTCGCCAGGAAGCCCACGGGAATCATCGGCGCATCGCCCGGCGGCATTGGAACGGCGGTGATGCAATCGTCCATGCGCAGCGTGTTGAGCTTCCTGGACGCGCCGCAGCTGAACGCACCTGAGGCTTACATCCGGTTTGTCGCAGACGCGTACGACGACGACGGTTCAGTTAAGGACGAGGGAACCGCTGCCTTGTTGCGGCATTACATGGAGGAATACAGCGCGTTCGTGCAGCGTGTCCTCGCCGCCAACGCCCCGGGCCACATCGGGGACCAGGAACCGGATTCCGCCAAGCTCACTCGGTAAAGGCCGGTGGGGTGCCGCTCCCAGCGCGCGAGCGGCACCGGCGAAATCACCCACCGCCACGGTTTAGTCAGTATCCTTACGAGTACGAGGATTCACGCCCCTAAACCTTGGAGGTATCGATGCTTCGAAGATTAGCCACCACCACGCTGGCATTGGCCCTTATCGCAGGGTCCACGCTCTCCGCGACGGTTGCAGCCAACGCGGCGCCAGCCGTCCAAGGCAGCGCCGTCCAAGGCAGCGTAGCCGCCACGACGCCGACACCCACAGCGGATGCCACCAACCCCTCCGGCCCCTCAACACAAACACCAACCAACCCGGCACCATCATCCGGGGCTTCCAGCACGTCCAATCCTGCAGGCAGCGGGCCCGCCAACCCCGGGACCGGAGAGTCTGGCCCCCAGGAACAGACCCGCACGGACGCCACCCCCTGGGTGCTGGCCGGAGTAGCCGCAGTCATCATCATCGCCTTGATTATCTGGACCGCGCGCAATCGGCGCGGGCGGGACAAGGGAATCAGCGACGAGCCGCGCTAGGCCCCGCGTTACGACCCAAGAGCGCCCGCCGCCAACCGGCCGATGATGCTGCTTTCCAGGTGTTCCAGCAGGTGCCGCGGATTGTCATAGACCTCCGCGGCACCTGCATCGCGCAGCTCCGCCTCACTGATTCCGCCGCAGGTCAGGGCAATCACGGGAACACCAATGGCCGCACCGGCCTTGACGTCCCAGACTGCGTCGCCAACAAAAACCGCATCCTCCGGGCTGACGCCAAGCTTCTCCAGGCAGGCGACCAGGATGTCCGGCGCAGGCTTGCTCTCCTTGGCGTCATTGGAGCTGGTCCACGCATCGATGGAGGATCCGGCGTCGAGGATCTGCCTGCTGACCTCAAGGTCCCTCTGCTGTGCTGACGATGCCAACCCCACTGCCAGCCCGGAGCCGGAGCATGCTGAGAGGAGGTCGCGGACGGAGTCGAACGGCCGCAGCGTCGGCCAGAACGTTGCGAACACTGCGCTATGTGCTGATTTCAGTTCTTCCTGCAGGTCTTCGGGGCAGTCAGGTACGAGGCTCTGGATCAGGCGGTCGCCTCCCATGCCCACCCGGCGATGAATGGCGGACATCTCGATGTCCAACCCTTCACGCCGGAACGCCTGCCACCACGCCATGGCGTGGAAGTAGCTGGAATCAATCAGGGTTCCGTCCACATCGAAGAGGACCCCGCGCTTCTTTGGTGATGCTGAATCACTTGTCATTGGCCAACCACCTTCGCTTTGGTCTGGATGCCCTGCGCTGCAAGGGCAGGATCAATGCCTGGCTCCCCGAGCATGAGGACTGCATACCGCTCGGCGGATCCCGTTCGGAGCAGGCCCGTCCCGGCCACTTCCCTCATGGCAGACACTCCCTCAATAGCCTCGTCCAGCGACGAATAACGTTTTGACAGACCCATCAATGCGTCGCTGCCGTCCAACACCAGTATGCGAAATCCTCCGTCGGGGGTCTCTACCAGTTCCAAATGACCGGCCATACCGACCTCCTCGCCTCAACGACATTCCCCATAGTAAGACTACTTAGTATAGGACTGATCGACATATTTCGTCACGCGGGAAATAGGCGCCTGCAACTTCTTGTTGGCAGGGACATGACAACAATCGGAATCATCGGTGCAGGACACATTGGCAGCCAGGTTGCACGCAAGGCCGTGGAATTGGGCTATGACGTCGTGATCAGCAATTCACGGGGCCCCGAAACACTCGGCGAACTCGTTGCGGAACTGGGGCCGCGCGCCCGTGCCGCCACGGCAGCCGAGGCAGCAGCGGCGGGCGATTTCGCCGTCGTGACCGTGCCCCTCAAGAACTACCAGAGCATCCCGGCAGAGCCGCTCGAGGGCAAGATCGTCATCGACACCAACAACTATTACTGGGAACGCGACGGCCGCATCCCGGAGCTGGACAACGGCGAAGCCACCACTTCCGGCCTGCTCCAGAAGCACCTCCCCACGTCCAAAGTGGCCAAGGGCTTCAACCACATCTTCGCCAAGGACATCACCACCGACGGCACGCCGGCCGGTACGCCCAACCGCCGCGCGCTGGCCACTTCCAGCGACTTCCCGGAAGCCGCCGAGCTGGTCACCAAGCTGTACGACGAATTCGGCTTTGACACCGTCAACGTGGGTCCGCTGGAGGACAGCTGGCGCGTCGAACGCGACCGCCCCGCGTACGTCATCCGGCAGACCGCCGTCGAACTCCAAGACAACCTCGCCAAGGCGACCCGCACGGTCTAAAACCTCAACGCACGACGGCGGGCAAGCGGCTGACGCTTGCCCGCCGCCTTGTTATGGGCTGCTGACCAGAAAAAGAGCATGGAAACGGTGTCATAAATCGGGTCCGAGGCGCACTTTATGGGTGGCTGCTTCCTCAGGCGCTTGGCGCATCGGGCACCTGGGGAAGCAGCTGCCCCCAGCGCCCCGACCCGAGGAGTCCCATGTCCACCAAGATTTCGAGCTGGCCCGCCGCAACTCCCCTGTGGGTGGACCTGGGTGTTGACGACCCCAGCGCCGCGAAGGCGTTCTACGCAGACCTTTTTGGTTGGGAGTTCGTGTCCGGTGGCAAGGAATCCGGCGACTACGTCCTGGCTCATCTGAGGGGCCGCGCCGTGGCCGGACTAGGCCCCAAACAGGATCCCGGCATGCCCACAGTCTGGACAACCTTCCTGGCCTCGGACGATGTTGACCTCACGGCGAAAAAGATCGGCGCGGCCGGAGGGCAACTCCTGGCCCCGCCCTTTGATGTCATGGAATCCGGCCGCATGGCCCTGGCCACTGACAGCGTTGGTGCGGCGTTCGGCGTCTGGCAGGCCGGCACCCACATCGGCGCTGAACGCGTCAATGAGCACGGATCCCTGTGCTGGAATGAACTCCACACCCGCGACTATTCCGCGGCCCGGTCCTTCTACTCGGAGGTCTTCGACGTCAGCTATCAGGACGTCACCGAAGAGGGCCTGATCTACTCCACGTTCCGCCGCCCTTCGGACGGCCGGGAAGTGGGCGGGATGCAGCACGACACCGCACTTCCAGAAAACGCGCCCAACTACTGGATGACCTGGTTCGCCAGCGATTACGTGGCGGGGACGGCAACCCGGTCCGTCGAGTTGGGCGCCACCCTGCTGGGCCCTGTGGCCGAAACAACCCTGGGCCGGATGGTGGTGATCCGGGCGCCGCAGGGTGAAGTGTTCGGCGTCATCGACGCACCGCGGACCCTCGACTAGTCAGGCTGCTGCGGGGTCCAGGGCTTCCGCGATGATCTCGTGTGCGTGGGCTGCGGCCAGGGGTGCCGCCAGCCGATGAACTGCTTGGAACGTCCTCCGCACCGCCGGGCCGTGCCATTCCGGCGGAAGGTAGTCGGTAGGGAGGTTCGGGTCGCGGTACGGGAACTTACGCCACATCGTGAGCATGGGAATGTAGTAGCGGAAGGCGTCACGCCGCAGCTCTTCGGTGGAATCAGCCAGCGCCCTTTCGGGATCGTCGCCTACCTTCTCCGTCCATTGCTGTTCCGCACCTTCGTACAGCCCAAGGAACTCGGTGAATTGCTCATCGAGCTCCTTGAGGTCCCACCACTCCGAGATCTTGGGCCGCATGGGGCCGTCGAAAACGTAGTCGCTCCGGAACAGGTCCACGAACTCAATCAGTCCCCCGGCCGTGAGTCGCTCCCGGGCTTGCTCCAGCTTGTGGGCCGGCGCGATCCACACCCCGTTGGCCACCGAACCGAACCCCAAGGCCAGCAGCGCGGAACGAAGCTGGTGGCGGCGGTTGCGCATGGATTCCGGCACCGAGAAAACAGCAAGGACCCAGGTGTCCACCGGGGCGGGCGGTTCCGGTGCGAAGATCCGCCGGTCACCCTCACGGAACACATCGCTGATGGACTCGGAGATCTTGTACTTGGCGATTCCACCCTCGCGGACACTCTTCAGCACGCCCTTGGCCTTGAGCCTGGAGACCGACGACCTCACACCCGGAGCGTCATAACCGAGCGAACCCAACATGGAGATCAGCGCAGAAACCGGCAAAGCATCGCCCGCGTTCCGGCCATAGAGGCCGAAGATCGTCACAAGCAACTGTTGGTGGCGCACAGGGGGTGCCGGGACGGCGAACATCGAAGGATCCTCATTTCCGCGCCCCCTATCAGGCGCCAGTCCAGTTCATCATAGGCGCGGGGATGGTACCCGCCGATGTTCCGGATCAGCCCAGCGAAAGAAGCAGGAAGAGGAGTGCGAGTACCAGCGCCACAGGGGTCATGACAAACCGCTCAGGCTTGCTGCGGGAGATCGCATTCATCACGACGCCCAAGGTGAAGTAGCCGGTGAGGACCCACATGAAGACGTCGGTGAACCCTTCGCTGATCAGCACCGGCACCAGTTCCGCCTTGGCCAACGCCGTGTAGCCGAAGAGGGCGTAGAGCAGGATGGAGATGATGCTGCCGATCCTCAACTTCCGAGGCAGGACGTCATGCTGTCCGCCCCAAGCGAACCGTCCGATAGGCGCGCCGGCCACCAAAGCCACTTGGAAAACGGCCAAACAACCAAGGATTATGCACGCGAGAATCGCGTAGAGCTGCTCCACCGGCCAAGCGTAACCGCCGGCGCCGCTCCATCGGCGAACCTGACATGAACGCGGAGCGAAAAATCCGGTGCCGCTGGCCGCATCTTTGTAAGCATGCTTACTATAGACGGACGCTGTTTCGAGGCCCAACGCCTCAAAAAAAGTTCTTTCCGTATCAACGACAGGAAGCACATCATGGCAGGAAATCTCGTAGCCCGTTCCCTTCACGACCTCACCGCCGCGGCATGGTTCGGCGGCTCGCTGATGGGGGCCATCGGACTGAACGGTGCCGCAGCAGAAGCCAAGGATCCCACCGAGCGTACCCGCCTCTCAAGCAAAGGCTGGGGAAAATGGGCTCCCGTTCAGACCGCAGCGTTCGCCGGACACCTGGCCTCGGACCTGGCCATCGCCTGGGAAAACAAAGGCCGGATCGCCAAGCAGGACAACGTGGCCGCCAACACTGTTTACAAGACTGTGGTGACATTGGCGGGCGCTGCCGTCACCTTGTACGCAGGTGTTGTTGGCAAGAAGGTGGATGAGCTCTCCGGCGAAGGCGCAGAGGGTGCCACCGAACCGCGCGCCGGCGCATCGGACGAGTTGAAGGCCGCCCAGACGCAGCTGAAGGCACTCCAGTGGGCCATTCCTGCATTCGCTGCCTGGGTGATCATCCTTGGTGCCAAGCATGGCGAGATGCAGCGGCCCAAGAACATTCTGAAGGGGCTGCGGTAACCGCGCACCACACCCCTCGCCGAGACCACACCCCTCGCCGAGACGGCAGTTAATGACAGTCCCAGAGCCCGGCATTGTCATGTACTGCCATCTCGGCGGGGCTATTCGGTAGCTCGCTCCGTGCGGACCGCCCCGATGGCGCGGACCAGATGATCCGGCCAAGGCTGGGCAGCCGTGCCGCCCTCGGGAACGTGCACCGTCGTGACCGTCCCGTACGCGGCGACATCACCGCCGTCGGACGTTACCTCGAAAGCCAGCGTCAGCGAGGTCCGGCCAAGCGCACTGATCTTCACGGTGGCCGTGATGCGCTGGCCAAACCACAGCTTGGCTTTGTAGTTGATCACTTGCTGGACGCGCGGAGCGCTGGGGAAATAGTCCGGCAACTCCAGCGAGCGGAAGAGCTCGGCCTCTGCAGCCTCAACCCAGCGCAGTATGGCCGAGTTGTGCTGGTGTCCGGAGGCGTCGGTGTCCACCCATTCCACCGTTCGCTCGACGCACGCCTCCGGAAACCCGTCCATGATTGCTCCTAGCGCGCGCTGACGGTGGCGTCGTCGGGATCAACGTCGACGACGGCGGCGGGCACCTCAGGCTGCGGCTTGGGAATCATCGCCACAGCACCGGCTGCCAGTACTGCGATGCCGGCGAAGATCGCGAAGTTGGCCTCGAAAGGCAACTTGGAGCCTGCGATCCAGCCACCAATCAACGGCCCGGAGATGGCACCCAGGCGGGCGAAGCTCAGGGCCCAGCCCGTTGCCGTGCCACGGACCTTGGCCGGGTAGTAGTCGGCGATGTACCCGGTGAGCACCAGCGACGTGGAGATGGAACCGACACCGGCGAAGGCGACGAACAGCAGGTTGACCACCATGGTGTTGGGGAAGACCAGCAGCATGATGCCCAGCCCGCCCAGGATGTAGAACACCACCAGGATGAGCTTCTTGCCGTACTTATCTGCGGCGCGGCCCAAGAGCAGGCCGCCGATGGCGGACGCAAGGCTGAAGACCAGAAGGAACGTCAAGGAAGACCCGAGGTCATAGCCGGCCTTCTTCATGATGCTTGGCAGCCACGTGTTCAGGCCATAGACGAGGACCAGGCCGCAGAAGAGCGAGATCCAGAAGAACACCGTGGAGCGCAGGTACTTCCGCGAGAACATGGTGGTGATGGTCCTCCACCAAGGATCAGCCTGCACACCTGCTTGGGGGGCCACAGCAACAACCGGCGTGTAGTTGGAGATGTTCAGCTTGGTGGCCAGTGCCTTGGCCTCGGTCTTGCGGTCCTTGGATTCCAGGAATTCCAAGGACTCGGGGAGGAACTTCCAGATGATCGGAATCAGCACCACCGGTGCCGCGCCGATGGCAACAACCGCACGCCAGCCGCCCATGGGCAGGACGAACAGAGCGGCGAGAGCGGCGGCGACGATGCCCAGTGAGTACCCGGAATACATGAGGCCATAGTTGTAGGAGCGCTTGTTCGGCGCAGAGTATTCAATGGTCAGGGCTGCTGCCACCGGAATGACACCACCCATGCCCAAACCACCGATGAGCCGGAAGAGTCCGAAGAGCTCCGGTGTCGGAGCCCAGGCAGCACCGGCCTGGGTAAGCGTGAAGATCGCCATGGAGGCCAGGAGCATCTTCTTGCGTCCCACGAGGTCGCTGAGCGTACCGATGAAGAGGGCACCAATAAGCATGCCGATCAAGGCATATGAACCCAGGCCGCCCAAAGCCAGCGGGCTGAGGTTCCATTCCTTGTACTCGGCAAGGGCCGGAAGAATGGCTCCGAGGACGCCGACGTCGTAGCCCTCGGCGAGGATGGCGAGCCAGCAGCAGAACAACACCAGGCCGGTGGTCTTCTTGGGCACGTTCCAGTTATTGACGGGTGCGGTGGCCATGGCTACTTCACCAAAACCGATGCGGCGGCGGACTCGGGAGTCCAGCGGAGGTGGGTGTTGGGCTCTTCGATGTCCGCTTCCTTCAGCAAGGACAGACGCGGACGGACGGCGTCAGTGCGGGAGCTCGGTGGTTTCCGGCGACCGGCACGGAACTGCGGGATCCAGTCAGCGCCGGGGCCTTGGTACTCCTGCTCTGCCGCGGCGTGGAGGGTCCACTGGGGATCGTAGAGGTGCGTACGGCCCAATGCGATAAGGTCCGCACGGCCTGCGAGGAGGATGGAGTTCACGTCGTCGTAGGTGGAGATGGCGCCGACGGCGATCACAGCCACGCCTGCCGGCGCGGCCACTTCCTGACGGATGCGGTCCGCGAACGGGGTCTGGTAGCTGCGGCCGAAGGCGGGCTTTTCCTCCTTGGCGACCTGTCCTGTGGAGACGTCCAGGCCGGCAGCGCCGTGTGCCACGAAGGCGCGGGCGATTGCCACGGAATCGTCGGAAGTGTTGCCACCCTCGATCCAGTCAGTCGCTGAGATGCGCACCGTCACCGGCTTGCTGGCAGGCCACGCTGCGCGAACGGCGTCGAACACTTCCAGCGGGAACCGCAGCCGGTTCTCCAGGCTGCCGCCGTATTCGTCGGTCCGCTTGTTGGACACCGGCGAAAGGAAGGAAGACAGCAGGTAGCCGTGGGCGGCGTGGATTTCGAGGAGGTCGAAGCCTGCCTCGTGGGCACGGACCGTGGAAGCGACGAACTCTGCCTTGATGGCGTCCATGCCGGCGCGGTCCAACTCCACGGGAGTCTGGTTCTCCGGGCTGTACGGCAGGGCTGAGGGCCCGACGGCGGTCCAGTTGCCTGACTCGAGCGGCTGGTCGATGCCTTCCCACATGAGCTTGGTGGAGCCCTTGCGGCCGGAGTGGCCCAACTGGGCACCGATCTTGGCGGTGGAACGGCTGTGGACGAAGTCCACGATTTCCTTCCAGCTGTCCCGCTGCTCGTCCGTGTACAGGCCGCTGCAACCGGGGGTGATGCGGCCGGCTTCGGAAACACAGACCATTTCGGTCATGACCAGGCCGGCACCGCCAAGTGCTTTGGAGCCGAGGTGGACCTTGTGGAAATCACCCGGGACGCCGTCCGTGGCTGAGTACATGTCCATCGGGGAGACCACAATGCGGTTCTTCAGCTCCAGTTCGCCGAGGCGGAAGGGCTGGAACATGGCCGGCGCTACCTCGGTGAGGCCCTGGGACTCAGCAAAGTCGCGGTCCACGGCGTCTGCGAACTCGGGATCGCGGAGGCGCAGGTTTTCCTGAGTGATGCGGCGGCTGCGGGTGAGCAGGTTGAACGCGAACCGGGTGGGGTCCTGATCCTTGTACTGCCCGATGCGCTCAAACCACTCAAGGGAGGCCTGGGCTGCGCGCTGGGTGGAGGCGACCACGGGCCGGCGCTCGGCCTCGTAGGCTGCCAGCGCGGATTCAACATCAGCGTGCTCGTGCAGGCAGGCTGCCAATGCGAGCGAGTCCTCCATGGCCAGCTTGGTGCCGGAACCGATGGAGAAGTGGGCCGTGTGGGCGGCGTCGCCCAGCAGCACCACGTTGTTGTGGCGCCAGTTCTCGTTGCGGACCGTGGTGAAGTTGATCCACTTGGAGTTGTTGGTGAGGACCTCGTAGCCGTTCAGTTCTTCGGCGAAGATCTCACGGATCTTCGCGATTGCTTTCTCGTCCGAGACACCGGGAGGGAAGACCTCGTTGGCCGTCTCGTCGAAGCCGGCCGCGTGCCATACGTCCTGGTGCATTTCCACGATGAACGTGGAACCCTCGTCCGAGTAGGGGTAACCGTGGATCTGCATGACGCCCCACTCGGTTTCCTTCACGAAGAACTTGAAGGCTTCGAACACCTGATCCGTACCAAGCCACATGAACTTGTTGGTCCGCATGTCCAGGTTCGGCTTGAACGAGTCAGCGTACTTGGCGCGGATCTGCGAGTTGATGCCGTCCGCAGCAAGAACCAGATCGTAGTTGGCTTCGAGTTCCTCAACGGCGGGAGCCAAGGTGCTGAACCGCACGTCCACGTTCAGTTCGATGCAGCGGCGCTGCAGCAGTTCCAGCAGTTCCTTGCGGCTCATGGCAGCGAAGCCTTGGCCGCCCACCGTGATCATCTGGTCACGGAAGTGGATGTCGATATCGGACCAGCGGGCGAAGCGACGGCTCATGTACTCGGCCACCACGGGATCGGCGTTGCCGATGCCGCCCAAGGTCTCATCGGAGAAAACGACGCCGAAACCAAAGGTGTCGCTGGCAGCGTTGCGTTCCCAGAGGGTGATGTCGTGTGACGGGTCCAGCTGCTTCATCAGTGCTGCGAAGTAGAGACCGCCGGGGCCGCCTCCGACAATTGCGATTTTCATGGTGTTGCTCCTTCTCAGGCCTGGCTCTGGCCGGCAGGGGTAAGTTGTTCGGTCTGGCTCGCGTTCGTGGTGGCATCCTCAGCGAGGACCTTGTCGCGGAGCTTGAAATGCTGGAGCTTGCCGCTGGGATTGCGCGGAAGTTCGGTGACGAAGCGGACGTCCCGTGGGTACTTGTACGGGGCGATGGTTTGCTTTACGAAGTCCTGGATTTCCTTGCGCTTCGCGGCGTCGCCGGTGACGCCTTCACGCAGGACAATGAACGCGCAGACGATGCTCCCGCGCTCCTCGTCCGGAACTCCGATCACGGCGTTTTCCACGACGTCAGGGTGCTGGTCGATGGCCGTCTCAACCTCTGGAGCACCGATGTTGTAGCCGGAGGAGACGATCATGTTGTCCGAGCGGGCCTGGTACGTGAAGTACCCGTCGGCGTCCATGGCGAACGTGTCTCCGGTGACGTTCCAGCCACGGACCACGTAGTTCGCCTGCCTGGGATCGTCCAGGTACCGGCATCCGGTGGGGCCTATGACTGCCAGGCGTCCGATGTTGCCGGGGCCGAGTTCGTTGCCGTCCTCGTCCAGGATGGTGGCCCGGAATCCCGGAACAGCGCGTCCTGTAGTCCCGGGCCTGATGTCGTCCCCGGCAGCGGAGATGAACACGTGCAGCATCTCCGTGGCACCGATGCCGTTGACCAACCGCAAACCCGTCGCCTCATGCACTGCTTCCCAGGTTTCCTTGGACAGGTGCTCACCGGCGGAGACTGCAATACGCAGTCCTCGGAGGAGATCGCCCCGCTGCTCCTTCAGGATGGCCCGGTACGCCGTGGGGGCGGTGAAGAGGATACTGGCCCCGGCTTTTGAGGCGTGCTCGGCCAATTCCACGGGTCCTGCCTTCTCGGTCAAGAGCGACGAGGCCCCAAACCGGAGGGGGAAGACCACCAAACCGCCCAGCCCAAAGGTGAAGGCCAGGGGCGGCGAACCGGCGAACACGTCATCGGCGGTGGGCTGCAGGATGTAGCGGGCAAAAGTATCAGCGTTGGCCAGGATGTCCCGGTGGAAATGCATGGTCACCTTGGGCACCCCGGTGGTGCCCGACGTCGGACCCAGCAAGGCGACGTCGTCTGCGGCCGTGTCCACTGCCGTGAACTTGCCACTCTTGTGCTCGCAGCGCGAGGCGAGGTCGCCGTCGTCGTCGAATCCGTTACCCGCCCCGTACGTCAGGACGGTGAGGTCATCCCCGGCGGCAATCGCGAGCTCGTCCACAAACCGGTGGTCCGAGATGGCGACCGTCGGCTTGGTGAGTTGGATGAGCGTGGCCACCTCGGTGGAGCGCAGCATGGGCATGGTGGTGACCACGACGCCGCCGGCCTTCAGAACGCCCAGCCAGGCAGCGACGATCCACGGATTGTTGGGGCCGCGCAGGAGCACGCGGTTGCCGGGAACAACACCGAGGTCCTCGGTGAGGACCTGGGCCACCTGGTTGGAGCGCTTCTGGAGCTGACCATAGGTCCAGACCGAGCCGTCGGGGGTCCATAGGGCCGGTCGGTCCGCGCCGTACTGGTCGACAGCGTCGTCGATCAGCACCGCGGCAGCGTTGAGCCGTTCCGGGTATTGGAGTTCGGGGAGGGTGAATTCAAGCGCAGGCCAGGTATCGGCTGGCGGCAGGTGGTCGCGGGTGAACGTGTCCACGTGGGCCGATGGCATCATGCTCATGGCCGGTCCTTTCAGTGGTGCGTCGTTGAAGCTGATGGTTGGGGAGGTAGAAAGCTCTTTAGGCGCCGGCGCGGATCATGCCCTCTTGGGCCACGGTGGCGAGGAGCCTTCCTTGCCGGTCGAAGAAGCGGCCCATGGCAAGGCCCCTGTTGCTCTGGCCGGAGATGGCTTCCTGGGCATATAAGACCCATTCGTCCGCGCGGCCATCCCGGTGGAACCACATGGAGTGGTCAAGACTGGCGGTGGCGAGTCCGGGGCTGGACCAGTTCAGTCCGTTGACCCGGAGCAGCGGCTCCAAAATCGTGTAATCGCAGACGTAGGCGAGGGCCGCGCGGTGGAGGTCGGCGTCGTCGGGCAGGGCGTCAAAGGCTTTGACCCAGATGGCTTGCTGAGGCACCGCACCGCCTTCAAGCTCGATGTATACCGGACCGGGAATATGCCGCATATCGAAGCTGCGACCCGTGGACCAATAGTCTGCGGCCGCTCCCTCGGTCCCGTCCAGCGCTTCCGCTGCCGTCCTCAGCGATTCAGGCTCGACGGCGGCAGGAGCCTCAGGCTGGAAGTCCGGCCCGCCCTCGGGAACCTGGAAGGAACCCATCGCGGCATACACGGGCTTGCCGTTCTGGAAGCCGCGAACGGTACGGGTGGAGTACCCGCGGCCGTCCCTCAGGCGCTCCACTTCGTACCGGACACTGGAACCGATATCCACCGGACGCATGAAGTAGCTGTGCATCGAGTGCAGAGTCCTGTCAGCATCAACGGACCGCATCATCGCGGCCGCAGCTTGTGCCACCATGTCTCCACCGTAGGCTTTTGGCCACGGCACGTACTGGGTGGTTGCTTCATACGCTTCATCGAATACTTCGGCCGATGCCGGCGTGAGCTCCATGGCCTTGAGGAAGGTCTCCGACGTTAGGGTTCCAGTGATCATGGCTTAGGCCCGGCGGTAGTCGGCGAGGGTTTCGTCGGCAACGTCTTCGAGGTTGACCACGAGGTTCTCCGGCGTACGCGCGGTGAGCCAGACCAGTTCTTCCGTGACGGACATGTTGGCTTCGACGTGGGGCATAAACGGCGGCACGAACACCCAGTCGCCGGCCTTCATGTCGATGAACTCCGAGTAGTCCTCGCCGAAGTAGATGCGGCCGTGGCCCCGGAGCACGTAACCGCCGGTTTCGGCCTCACCGTGGTGGTGCGGCAGTGAGCGGTATCCGGGGGTGTTGGATACCTGGCCGAACCAGATCTTGGTTGCCGGGGTGTGCTGGATGCTCACACCGGAGACGCGGATGCAGTCACCGGACTGCGCCGTGTTGCTGTCTTCGGCGCCGGCGCGGGTGACAACAGGGACAACCTTGCCGTCAGCCTGGGCGTAGATGGAGTTGTCGCCTTCGAGGCGGTATTCGGTAGTGGTCTGGCTCATGGGTCTGTCTCCTTTGGTGTGGTGTGACGGTTTCTAGGCGTTTGCCGGGACGGGTGCGTGAATCCGGAACTGGTTTTCCAGCCGGCCGATCCCGTCGATTTCGGTGGTGAGGACGTCTCCGTCCTTGAGGAAGCGGGGCGGGGTCATCCCCATACCCACTCCCCCGGGCGTGCCCGTGAGGACAAGGTCGCCGGGACGCAGGATGGTGAACTGCGAGATGTAGGACAGGAGCTGCGCCGGGCCGAACACCAAGGTGCTGGTGTTTCCCTGTTGGACGAGCTCCCCGTTGACGTACCCACGTACGTTGAAGCCCTGGACGTCATTGGGGCCGGCTTCATCCGCAGTGACCATGACCGGCCCTACCGGAGTGGTGCCGTCCCAGGCTTTGCCTTGGAACCACTGCAGCGTCCGGCTCTGCCAGTCGCGCATGGAGACATCGTTGGCCACGGTGTACCCGGCGATGGCCTCACGGGCCCGGTCTTCATCCGCGCGGAACAGTTCAGAACCCACGACGACGGCGAGCTCGGCTTCCCAGTCGACCCGGCCGCTGCCGTGGACTTCCACAGCGTCGTGTGCGCCCACCAGGGTGTCCGCGTACTTGGCGAACAGCGTGGGGTACTCCGGAAGGTCGCGGCCCATTTCCTGGATGTGGTCCCCGTAGTTCAGGCCGCAGCAGATGACCTTGCCGGCCCGGGGAAGGAGTGGGGCGAGGTCCGCGTCAGCTGCTGCTATCACGGTCTGGTCCTTGGACGCTGCAGCCGCTGCGGCCTTCTCTACGACCAACCGCCACTCCGGCTGGGCCAGGAGCGCCCCGACGTCTGTGGCGGGCAGCGCGAGGTAAGAGTCGGCGCCCGTGGCGAGTGCCGCCGTCGTACCTCCGTTGGCCGTGCGCAAGGTGGCGAGTTTCATTGCAGGTTCCCTTCGAGATTCTTGATGTGTCGACTTTTTTACGATCGTCACATATGCTCAACGTAGCACGACGGAAATGATCTGCACAGAGGCTTTCCAAAAGTTTTTGCAGTTGCCACAACGAGGAGGAACAGCATGAGCCACCAGACGATAAACCCGGAATCGCTCCCCAAGCCATCAGGTTTTGCGCACGGCATTCTGGCCGGCAACACCGTTTTCCTGGGTGGGCAGACGGCCCTGGACAAGAACATGAACATTGTTCCCGGCGGCATCGTGGAGCAATTCACGCAGGCGTTCTCCAACGTGATCACCACCTTGCGCGAGGCCGGCGGACAGCCCGAGGACCTGGTCAACGTGACCATCTACCTCACGGACGTGGACGACTACATGGCCAACGGCCGCGAAATCGGACGCATCTGGCGCGAGATGGCGGGATCGCAGTATCCGGCAATGGCTGGCATCGGTGTCACACGACTGTGGCAGAAAGAGGCCCTGATCGAAATCCAGGGCATCGCGGTCATTCCTGAGCGCTAAACCTCTGGAGTTTTTGTACAGATACCGCCCCTAAAACCGCTTCTAAAGGTCATTAGCTGTACAAAAACTCCCGTGTATGGCGCAGGATTGGGCCATGGGAACCGTCACCGAATACCTTGAGGGCGTCAGCGAAGCCAACCGCTCGATTCTGGAGCGCATAGTGGGGATCGCCCGCGAACTCGCGCCCGACGCCGAAGAAGGCGTCAGCTACGGTATGCCTGCGCTGCTTGTTGACGGCAAGGGCTTCCTGAGCGTGCAGGAAACCAAAAAGCACCTGGCGTTGTACCCCTTCAGCGGGCAGATCCTGCCTGAAATGTCGGAGGAGCTTGGGGGTTATTCGTGGTCGCCGGGGACGCTGAGGTTCTCGGCGGACAACCCCGTGCCGGACTCGCTGGTGCGCCGGATCCTTGAGACGCGGCTGGCTTCGATCCGGAAGTAAGTCAGTGCTTCGCCGAGACGTCCTGCGAGATGGCATTGGCCGTGGCCACCACTTCCTGGCGCACCGCATCAAGGTACTTCTCCGGATCCGGCTGCGCTGAGACGGCCTGGGCCTGCAAGGACACGTTGATCGCAGCCACATTGTCGCCATTGTTGTGGTTCCACACCGGCGCGGCGATGGACATCAGACCGATCTCCAACTCCTGGTCCAGCAAGCACCACCCTTGCCCGCGGACCTGCTCGACGGCGGCCCTCAAGTCGGGCACGCTGGCGACGGTTCGCGGCGTGAGCGGGGTGAGTTCCGCCGTCGTGAGGTAAGCCTCCAGCTTGGCCGGCGGCAATCCGGCCAGCAAGACGCGGCCCATGGAGGTGGCGTAGGCCGGGAAGCGGGTGCCGACGGTGATGCCGACGTTCATGATCCGGCGTGTGGCGACGCGGGCCACGTAAAAGATATCCGGGCCGTCAAGGACAGCGGCCGACGTCGACTCCCCCAGTTTCAGGCTCAGCTGCTCCAAGTGTGGCTGGGCCAACTGCGGCAAGGACAGCGCCGACAAGTAGGAGTAACCAAGCTGAAGCACCTTGGCCGTGAGCGCGAAGGTCTTGCCGTCGGTGCGGACGTAGCCCAGCTCAACCAGGGTGTGCAGAAAACGGCGTGCCGTCGCGCGGGTCAGGTCGGTGCGGGCTGCGACTTCGCTGAGGGTCATCACCGGGTTGTTCGCATCGAACGCCCGGATCACGGCGAGACCCCGGGCCAACGACTGGACGTACTGGTCGCTGGCCTGCGGGGTAACTGCGGAGTCGGTCATGGTTACCAATCCTAGGGCGCATCGCGGGGCCCAACGTGCGGAACCTAATCTGCCTTTTTCAACGGCAGCGGCACGAGCTCCTGGATTTCTTCGAAGGTGCAGCCGAACGTTTCGCGGACGGTGACGCCGTCGGGCCCGGTGAGGAAGACAGCCTTATCCGTGTACACACGGGTGACGCAGCCAACGCCGGTGAGCGGGTAGGTGCACTGTTCCACGAGTTTGGACACGCCTTCGCGGGTGAGGAGCGTCATCATCACGAAGACATCCTTGGCACCCGTGGCCAGGTCCATGGCTCCGCCCACGGCCGGGATCGCATCCGGGGCGCCGGTGTGCCAATTGGCGAGGTCGCCGGTGGCGGAGACCTGGAAGGCACCGAGGACGCAGATGTCCAAGTGGCCGCCGCGCATGATCGCGAACGAGTCGGCGTGGTGGAAGTAGGAGGCTCCGGGCAGTTCGGTGACGGGGATCTTGCCGGCGTTGATCAGGTCTCCATCGACCTCATCCCCAACCGCCGCCGGGCCCATGCCGAGCATCCCGTTCTCCGTGTGGAGCGTGATGTTCTGTTCCTCGGTGAGGTAGTTGGACACGAGCGTGGGCTGGCCGATGCCCAGGTTCACGAAGGAGCCGGGGACGATGTCGCGGGCCACCAACTGGGCAAGTTCATCGCGGCCCAGTGGTTTCTCCGAAGTCTGGATGCTGGTTTGGGTGCTCATGATCAGGCCACCTGTTCTGCGCTGGAACCGCCGACGCGGACCACGCTGTTGACGTAAATACCCGGTGTCACCACGTTCTCCGGATCCAGGGAGCCCGTGGGCACGATCTCCGAGACCTGCACGATGGTGTGCTTGGCCGCCGCAGCCATGATGGGCCCGAAGTTCCGGGCGGTCTTGCGGTAGACAAGGTTGCCCTTGCCGTCGGCTTTAAGCGCCTTGATCAGCGCGACGTCGGCATGGATCGGGGTTTCGAAGACCTGCCATTTCCCGTCCAGCAACCGGGTTTCCTTGCCATCAGCCAACGTGGTGCCGTAGCCGGTGGGCGTGAAGAATCCACCAATCCCGGCGCCGGCAGCACGGATGCGCTCAGCCAGATTGCCCTGCGGGACCAGCTCCAGCTCGATCTCGCCAGCATGGAACTTAGCGTCGAAGTGCCAGGAATCGGACTGCCGCGGGAAGGAGCAGATCATCTTGCGGACCCGGCCTTCCTTGATCAGCAATGCGAGGCCCTGATCGCCCTGACCGGCATTGTTGTTCACCACGGTGAGGTCCTTCGCGCCGCAATCCATGAGGGCATCGATCAGTTCGAACGGCTGCCCGGCATTGCCGAACCCGCCGATCATCACCGTGGAACCGTCCTTGATGCCGGCGACAGCCTCGCCAACAGTGTCAATGAAATTCAGCATGATCCTTAACCCTCCTAAGCCGATGCGCCGGCAGTGACGTTCTCGAGCACCACGGCCAGGCCTTGGCCCACGCCGATGCAGATCGCCGCGACACCCCAACGTTGCCCGGAGGCCTGCAAGGAACGGGCGAGCGTGCCGAGGATGCGGGTACCGGAGGCACCCAGAGGGTGGCCCATCGCGATCGCGCCGCCGTGCTGGTTCACGATCCCGGGGTCGATCCCCCATGCGTCAACGCACGCCAGCGATTGGGCGGCGAACGCTTCGTTAAGTTCGACGGCGCCCACCTGGTCCCAGCCGATGCCCGCCTTCGCGAGGGCCTTGTTCGCGGCCTCAACCGGGGCGAAGCCGAAGAACTGGGGGTCGTTGCCGTGCGCGCCACGGCCGGCGATGCGGGCCAGCGGTTCGAGACCAAGGATCGCCGAAGCCGCTTCCGAACCGATCCATGCCGCCGAAGCACCATCGGACAACGGCGAGGCATTCCCAGCGGTGACCGTACCGCCGTCGGGCCCCGAACCCTCGGGCCGGAACACCGTCTTCAAACCGCCCAGCTTCTCCGCCGAAGAACCAGCACGGATGCCCTCGTCGCGGACCAAGTCAGTGCCCGGAACCTGCGTCACCAACGAGTCGTAGAAGCCTTCGTTCCACGCGGCATCGGCCAGATTATGTGAATCAGCCGCAAAAGCGTCCTGCCGTTCCCGGGTAATCCCGTACTTCTCACGGAGTCGTTCGGTGGCTTCGCCCAGGGAGATGGTCCAGTCCTTGTTCATGGCCGGGTTCACCAAACGCCAGCCCAGAGTGGTGGACGCCAACGTCATGTCACCGGCCGGGTAGGGCTTGGAGGTCTTCGGCAGCACCCACGGAGCCCGGGACATGGACTCGGCGCCGCCCACCAGCATGAGATCGGCGTCGCCGGCGTTGATCTGGCGTGAAGCGATGATCGCCGCGTCCAACGAGGAGCCGCACAAACGGTTAACCGAGGTCCCCGGAATCGAGACCGGAAGGCCAGCCAACAGGGTAGCCATGCGGGCGACGTTGCGGTTTTCCTCGCCGGCACCGTTGGCGTTGCCGAACACCACTTCGTCGATCCGCTCAACATCCAGCCCCGGCGCCCGCTTGACGGACTCGCGGACCACGTGGGCAGCAAGGTCATCAGGACGGACAGCGGCAAGACCGGAGCCGAACTTGCCAAAGGGCGTGCGCACGGCGTCGTACACAAAAGCCTGGTTCATGGGTTTCTCTTTCTATCTGCCCAACTGAGTAACAGCAAACGTCGCTATGAGCGTTCAATGGGACGTTTGCTGTTACCTAGTTGGTTTCGTTGGCGTCGATCTCGGCGAATACTGTCTGGGCCGTCTTGAAGGCCGAGTTGGCCGACGGCACACTGCAATAGATGGCGGTCTGCAGCAGGATCTCCTTGATTTCGTCCCTGCTGAGGCCGTTGTTGAGGGCTGCCCTGAGGTGCATGGCGAGTTCCTCCCAGTGACCGTGCGCCACCAGTGCCGTGAGGGTGACCGCGGAACGCATTTGCCGGCTGAGGCCGGGTCGCGTCCAGATGCCACCCCAGGCGATCCTGGTGATCATGTCCTGGTAGTCCTCGGTAAAGGAATCCTTGTTGGCGTTGGCCCGGTCAACGTGGGCATCGCCCAGCACTTCGCGGCGAACCACCATGCCGGCGTCGTAAATGTCCTGGGCGGTGGCGTCGGGCTGCACGGCGCCGTTGTGGTCGGAACTAGTCACAGTCCGTTCTCCTTCATGAAGGTGCGCATCAATTCCGCCACAGCGGCGGGCGCCTCTGCGGGCGCGAGGTGGGCGACGCCGTCGAGCGCTACAGCCTGGGCGGTACCGCCGCCTGCGGTGATGCCGGCGGCAACAGCTTCGGCGAACGACGGCGGAGCAACAGAGTCCTCGACGCCGGCGATCGCCAGCGTGGGGACGGTGATGCTGCCGAGCTGCTCGCGGACGTCGAACGACGCCAGAGCTTCGCAGCAGAACGAGTAGCCGAAGCGGTCGGCATCGCGCAGGGCGTGCAGGAGGCGGCTGCTGATGTCCGGCTGGCGGTCCATGAATCCGGGCGCAAACCAACGCTCCGCGGAGCCTTGGATCATCACGGGCGTGCCCAGTTTGCGAACCGTCTCTGCGCGCTCCAGCCAGCCCTCCGGAGTGCCGAGTTTGGCACCGGTGCACTGGACGGACAGGCTGCTGAGGCGGTCGCCGTGCTTGATCCCGAGCTGCAGGCCGGTGGCCCCGCCCAGAGAGACACCTGCGTAATGGAAGTTCACGCCCGGCGAAACAGAGTCGACAAGATCGACGACGGCGTCCGCCAGTTCCGCAACATCGAAACCTTCGGCGGTGGTCGGCGAGATGCCGTGGCCGGGGAGGTCCCAGCCGATGACGTCGTACTCGTCACCCAGGAGGGCAGCGGTTTCCGTCCACAGCACAGTGGATGTGCCCAGCGACGGGCCCACCACCAGGAGCGGCTTCGCTCCCAGTTCGCGCTGCGGAGAGAGCAGCACGGCTTTGACAGTTGGCTTAGCCACGAATGGCTCCCTTCGGTGAGGCTTCGGTCCCTTTAGTGAGCGCTGCAAAGTGCGGGTACGCGGCAAGGATCCGCCGGCTGATCTCCCGGGCTTCGCCAAGGTAGCTCGCCGGATCCAGCAGTGCCTCAAGTTCGGCGTCCGTGAGCTGGTCCGCCGGGACGGTTTCGCGCAGCAGTTTGGTGTAAATGCGGGTCTGTTCGGCGACGGGCGCCTTCAAGGTTTCGTCGACGACGATCTGCAGCTTCCGCCTTCCGTCCTCACCCAGGAGCGGTGCGACGGCGGTCATCACGCCTTCGCTGAGGAGCAGCGGTCCTGAGATATCGAGGTTCCGGCGCATCGCGTCAGGGAAGACCCGGAGGCCTTCGGCGAGTTCGCGGAGGTGACCCGCAGCGCCCAGAGCCAGGGCGAGCAACTGGCGCAGGGCCGGCCATTCACTGTGCCAGGCACCGTCCGGCCGCTCGTCGTTGAAGGTTGCGGCCGCGAGATGGAGTTGCGAAGCCAGCCCGGGAGACTGCAACGCGGCACTGCGAATCAAGACGGACAATACGGGGTTCTGCTTCTGCGGCATGGCCGAGGAAACCCCGCGTCCGGCAGCCAAGGGTTCGCCAAGTTCGCTGACTTCCGGGCGGCTCAGGAACAGCAGGTCGGCAGCGATCTTTCCGAAGGAATCGAGCAGGGCAGCGAGCCCGTCGCCGAGGGCCGTGACCGCCAGGCGGTTGGTGTGCCACGGGGCGGGAGCGGGTGCGAGGCCCAGTGCGGCAGCCAGCGCATCGGCAAGCGTGAACGGTGTTGCGTCCGAACCAGCAGTCAGCTTGGTACCCGAGGCCAGCGTTCCGCCAGCCCCACCAAACTGCACCGGCAACTCCAGGGACTCCAACCGCGCAGCCGCAGCGGCCACGCCCTGGAACCACTGGGCGGCCTTGAGTCCGAAGGTGTACGGAAGGGCGTGCTGCGTCAGGCTCCTGCCCACGCACAGCGTGTCCGCATGCTGCTCCGCCAAGGTGGCGAGCGCCGTCGTCGTGCCCTTGACCTCTGCCAGCAACGCCGTAACGGTGCGGCTGGCGAGGAGCATGAGGGCGGAGTCGAGGACGTCCTGGCTGGTCAGCGAGGTGTGGACAGATTTACCGGCGCCGATTCCGGCGGTGTCCAACTCCCGGACCCTGGCCCGCAGATCACCGAGCAGCGGGATGACCGGGTTTCCGCCACCCTGGGCGCGTTCCGCTAACGAAAGAACGTCGAAAGAACCGGCATCGGCGGCTTCGGCCACTACAGCGGCGGATCCTGCGGGAGCCAGTCCCGCCTCCTCAAGAACGGCAGCCCAGGAGGCTTCGACGTCGAGGATTGCCGTGATCACGGCACGGTCGCCCGTCAGCGCCGCCACAGTGGGCAACGCCGAGACTGGGCTAAGGAGGCCGAAGTCGCCGTCGGTCATGCCGGGTTTTCCGTATTAATGTCCAGCGAGCCGTCCTGCTGGAAATCCAGGAAGACGGTCTCGTCGCCACCCTGCAGGCGGATGTCCCACGTAAGGCCGCCGTCAGGATCGCGGCGTGCGATGAGCGTCTTGCGGCGCTCAGGATCCAAGGAGCTCAGCAGGGGATCGTTGGCCAGCGCGTCCTCATTTTCCGGAAGGTACACGCGCGTGAAGAGGCGGTTCATGAGGCCGCGGGCGAACACGGCCACGGAGATGAACGCAGCCGCGCCCGGTGCCGTGGGGCCCGGGTTCACGGTGGTGAAGGTGTACACGCCGGAGTTGCCCACGGAGCCACGGCCCCACCCGGTGAAGGTGTAGCCGTCGCGGACCAGGGAACCGGTGCGCTGGACGATGTTGCCGTCGGAATCCGGCTGCCAGATTTCCAGGATGGCGTCCGGAATGGCATCACCGGCGCCGTCGTACACGGTGCCCTGGAGGCGGATGCTGCCGGGGCTGCCCGGTGCCAGGAGTTCGTTGTCCTTGTTAAAGGGAAGGGCGTATCCGTAGAAGGGGCCTACGGTCTGGCCCGGTGTGGGTGCCAGCTTGCTCATGCGCTTACTCCTCGTCCCCGGCGTCGCCGAATGCTTCGTTTTCGGTCCAGGTGCGCTTGGAACCGGTCAGGATGATGTCCCACTTGTAGCCGAGGGCCCATTCGGGGCTGGTCAGCTCATGGTCGTACTGTGCCACCAGGCGGTCACGGGCATCCTGGTCCACGATGGACTGGTAGATGGGATCCAGTGGGAAGAGCTGGTCACCCGGGAAGTACATCTGGGTGACGATGCGCTGCGTAAACTCCGAGCCGAACATGGAGAAGTGGATGTGCGCCGGGCGCCAGGCGTTCAGGTGGTTCTTCCACGGGTAGGCGCCGGGCTTGATGGTGGTGAAGCTGTAGGAGCCGTCGTCACCGGTAATGCAACGGCCGACGCCGGTGAAGTTCGGGTCCAGCGGTGCGGGGTGCTGGTCCCGCTTGTGGATGTAGCGGCCTGATGCGTTGGCCTGCCAGATCTCCACGAGCTGGCCTGCCACCGGGCGACCGTCACCATCGAGGACGCGGCCGGCCACGATGATGCGCTCACCCTGCGGTTCGCCGTTGTGCTGGATGGTCAGGTCGGACTCCAGGGCGTGCACATCCTGGTGGCCGAACGCCGGCGAGAAGAGCTCAATGGTCTCCGGGTCCGCGTGGTGCAGGCTCTTGGTGGGGTGGCGCAGGATGCTGCTGCGGTACGGCGCGTAGTCCAGGCGCGGCATGGTCTCCGGCCCCTTGCCGTTCTTCAACGCCTCGGCGTAGCGGTCCCCGATGCCCTTGATCTCAGCACTGAGATCCGCTTGGGTTTCCACCTTCTTGGCTGGATGGGCGGCGTTTGCGGCGTGTGGCTCAGCGGGCGGCACGAGTTCCTCGGATTCGAGCGTCTGTGCTGTCTGTTCTTGCGGCACGGCCGGCTCCTTTCGGTTGGTGGGTTCTCTTGGGTTTGCGGGGCGGCGGCGGGTTTACACCCGGTGGAGCGAGTCGTATTGGACGGCGTGGCGCACCGGAGCGTTGGGCGCCCCGTAGCCGTCGTAATTGCCGCGGCGCTCCACCATTTCGAAGAACACACTGCCCACGGTGGCGGTGTAGAAGTGGAGGAATTCGCCGTTGGCGTCCCGGTCATACAGGAGGTTGAGCTCCTTGAGGGTGGCCAGGAAGCCGGGTTCAAGATCGAACCGGGCGTCCAGGTCCTCGTAATAGTTGGCCGGAATTTGCAGGAACTCAAGGCCCCTTTTGTGGGCGGAGCGGGCAGCCGCCACGAGGTCGTCCACCGCGAAGGCGATGTGTTCCTGGTACGTTTTGCGCGCTGTTTGGGCCTGCTGCGCGGGTGCCAGGTTCAGGACCAGCCTGATGGCACCGTTGCTGGTCTCCATGACCTGGGAACGGACCAGGCCACTGGGGCTGGGAACCTCAGCGAACGGCTGCGGTTCCAGAGCCAACGCGCTGGTGTAGAAGAGGACGGCTTCGTCAAAGTGTTGCCACGGCTGGGCCAGGTTGACGTGGTCAATCACTGCGTTCTGTGCGCTGGAAGCGTGCTCCAGCCCTTCGCCGAACTCGTGCGTCCACGCCGCGGTCCCGTCCGGGCTGCCCTGGCAGAGGAAGATCTCGGTGGAGTCCGGCGCCGAGATGCCTTGAAAGACTTCCTCGTCAGCCTGGACCTTGCGGGCCACCACCGGCGCCTTGAGTTGCTGGGCGCGAGCGGAGGCAATCACTGGAGAGTCGACGTCGAACCCCAACGCGGCGATGGCCGGTTCGGCGTCTTGTGCCGCCTGTTCGTTGATGATCACGCGCGCCTGTCCCATGGTCCAGAGCTGGACGTCCTTGGTGCGGTGGCGGCCCTCGAACCCGAAGCCGAGCTGGCCCAGGAGCTTCTCCAGTTGCGCGGTGTCGTCAGCCTTGACCTCCGCGAAGTTGAAGCCGGCGGGCTCGTTCACCTTGGGGAGCGTGGCCAGTTCCATGGGATAACGACGGCGGGACGCGGCTGCGCCCTCTGTTCCATCTGCCGCGGAGGTGCTTGCGAGCCACTGGGCGCTCTGTTCCTCAAGCCAGATCAAGGAACGCATGGCGTCGACGGCGGTGCGCTCGGTGTCGGACTGCCGGAAGACGTCGTTGAAGACCTCCAGGGAGACGGGACCCGTGTAGCCGGCGCGGACCACGTGGCCCATGAACTTGGCGAGCTCAAACTGGCCCTCACCCGGGAACACCCGGTAGTGGCGGCTCCAGGAGAGGACGTCCATGGAGAGCTTGGGGGCGTCGGCAACCTGGACGAAGAAGATTTTCTCCGCGTTGATGTCCTCGATGGGCGCTGTGTCCCAATCGCGGGAAAGGATGTGGAAGGAGTCCAGGCAGGTGCCCAGGTTGGGGTGGTCCACCATGTCAACCAGGCGGTAGGCGTGTTCGTAGTCGTTGACGTACTTGCCCCAGGCCAGGGCTTCGTAAGCAACTTTGACGCCGTGGGCCCCAGCAAGTTCGGCGAGTTCGGCCAGTTGCCCGGCCCTGAGAGCATCGTCGTCGATGGTTGCCGTGGCGACGTTCGAGCAGACCAGGATGGTGTCCATGCCCAGACGTTCCATCAGGTTGAACTTGGCCTCGGCGCGCTTGAGGTTGGCCTTCAGCAGGTCCGGAGTGACGCCGTCGAAATCGCGGAACGGCTGGTACAAATCCAAGCCCAACCCGAGGTCCGCCGCCATTTTCCGGACTTCCTCCGGGCTGTGCGGCGAGGTCACGAGGTCCTGTTCGAAAATCTCGATGCCGTCGAAGCCCGCAATGGCGCAGGCCTGCATCTTCTCTTTCAGTGTGCCGGACAGGCAGACCGTGGCGATTCCGGTGCGCATCAGTGGGCCGCCTTCGCAAGCTCGGGGGCGGCGGCGTCTTCCACGGCGATCAGCTCCAGGAAGTGCGCCCGCATCCGTTCACGGTTGGCTTCGCGTCCGGTGATGAGCTGGAAGGCGTCGGCCGCCTGACCGACTGCCATCCGACCGCCGTCGAGGACATCGCAGCCCTTGGCGCGGGCTTCCCGGACCAGCTGCGTCTCGATGGGGCGGTACACGATGTCCGCCACCCAGTGGCGCGGTTCCAGCAGTTCGATGTCCAGGGGAAGGCCCGGGTGGGCGGCCATGCCGATGGGGGTGCAGTGCACCAGCCCGTCGGCCTGGGGCATGATCTGGCTCAGCTCGTTGGTGCTCCGCGGCGTGACGGCGGCCTCGGGGAAAAGCCCGCCGAGCTCGGCGGCACGTTCCGCAGCGCGGGCCGGGTCCATGTCCACAAGGTCCAGCGTGCTGACGCCGGCTGTGAGGAGCGCGTAGGCCACGGCCGAGCCGGCGCCGCCTGCGCCCAACTGGACCACGCGGTCCAGCGTCGCCCCGGGGAGTCCGTCGGCGAGCGCCGAGCCGAAGCCGGAGAAGTCGGTGTTGTGGCCAATGAGCCGACCGTCCTGAATCAAGACTGTATTGACGGCACCCAGGCGACGGGCGTCGTCGGAAATTTCATGAAGGTGCTCCAGCACCAGCTGCTTGCACGGGTGCGTGATGTTCAGGCCATTGAAGCCCATGCGCTGGGCGGCGGTCAGGAGATCCCCGACGGCGGTGGCCGGCAACTCGAGTTCCAGCAGGTCGATGGGGCGGTACAGCAAGCGAAGACCCTGCACATCGGCTTCGCGTTCGTGCATGGGCGGCGTGAGCGAGGGCATGACGCCTTCGCCTATGAGGCCCACCAGAACGGACTCGGCTCGGTTGCTCATCCTAAAGCTCCTTTGACTTCAGCACCGCGGTCTTTTGGCGCTTTTCGGGGCGCCGCCGGACCGGGTGTTCTTTAGATTACTACAAGTGTTCATATTCCGCACGCTTGTTCTTATCGCGAACATTTGTGAAGAGCGCTCCCAACCAGGTAACAGATAACGCTCCACTGGTGGCTCATAGCGACAGTTGCTGTCACCTGGTGGGATTAGCGCTGGGGCAGGCGGGCCGCGAGTTCAGCCGCAGCGTCCTGCAGAATGGGGACGTGGGCGATCAGCTCCTCCATGGTCATGCGAAACACCGGCACGGCGACGGCCACCGAGGCGAAGGCGTGACCCTGCGAATTGAGGACGGGAACAGCGACGGCGCGCATGCCGATCTCATTCTCTTCGTCCATCACGGCGTAGCCCTGCCGGCGGACTTGCTCGATCTCCTCACGGAACTTGTCCCGGTCGGTGATGGAATGCTGAGTGAGCGGGTCCAGAGGGAGCTCCTCCAACAGCCGCTTTCGCTCAATCTCATCCTCGAAAGCCACGATCGCCTTGCCCACCGACGTCGTATGGAGCGCCCCGAGATGGCCGGGGTCGCTGGTGACGCGGAAGGTCTTGGGGCCATCCACCTTATTGACCGTCAAATGGTGGTTGCCATCGCGGACGGACAGGATGGTGGCCTCATGCGTATGATCGGTAACTCTCTGCAAGACGGGCAGCGCAGTGGCGGCGAAGCCGTGATGGTTCGATACCCGCTGACCGAGCTGGAAGACGCGCAAGCCCAAGTGGTACCGGCGCCCGTCGGGCTCGTAATCCACAAAGCCATCGCGCGTCAGCGAGCCCAGCAAGCGGTACGTGGTGCTGAACGGCAGCCCGGCACTCCTCGCAAGATCCGCAGCACTGGCGCCGCGCGGCTCGTCGCCCAGTAGTACCAACAAGCTCAGTGCCTTGCCGACCATGTCGGTCTTTGTGTCCTCTTTCACACTCATAGCTCGATGCTTTCACATAGTGAGAGCTATTTCTAGATGGTGGTGACATCTCTTGACAAGTGACCCCACTCACAGCCACTATTGCTGTATTGCACAAGTAGCTCTCACCATGTGGTTACTTGTCTGGGATTGACCGGCCGCACCTCGCTTGGGTCTCCCCACAAAAGCCAGATCCGCGACATCGTCGTCACAGAAGGAACCACCCATGAGCCAAACAATGCCGTCATCGACGCCAGGCACTGAAACCGCCGCCGGAACCCCTAAGAAAGCCGCGCTTGCCAGCTTCCTGGGCAGCGCCGTCGAGTACTACGACTTCTTCATCTTCGGCTCGGCCGCGGCCCTGATCTTCCCCCACGTGTTCTTCCCGTCCGCCGATGCCAACGCGGCCATCATGTCCTTCGCGACCTTCGGCTTCGCTTATATTGCCCGCCCCGTGGGCGCCGTGATCCTTGGCCACTTCGGTGACAGGATAGGCCGGCAGAAGGTGCTCATGTTCACCTTGGTCCTGATGGGTGCAGCCACCTTCGTGATCGGCTGTCTCCCCGACTTCAAGACCA
The DNA here is from genome assembly GCF_002224285.1 of Arthrobacter sp. YN. Classification (GTDB taxonomy): domain Bacteria; phylum Actinomycetota; class Actinomycetes; order Actinomycetales; family Micrococcaceae; genus Arthrobacter. The sequence continues at coordinate 4,927,922 of NZ_CP022436.1, forward strand.
TCGGCTGGTGGGCTCCCGTCCTGCTGGTTCTGGCCCGTCTTTGCCAGGGCCTCTCGGCTGCCGGCGAGCAGGCAGGAGCCTCGTCCATGACGCTGGAGCACGCTCCGGACAACCGCCGCTCGTTCTTCACCTCGTGGACCCTCACCGGTACCCAGGGCGGCCAGATTCTGGCAGCGCTGGTCTTCATTCCTGTGGTGGCCCTGCCTGACGACATCAAGTACGGCATTGGCTGGCGTATCCCGTTCTGGCTCAGCGCCGTGGTGGTTCTGGTGGCGTTCTTTATCCGCCGCACCCTGCACGAGCCGCCGGCCTTCGCTGAAGCCAAGAAGAACAACGAGATCTCCAAGCTCCCCGTAGCCGACCTCCTCAGGCTGCACTGGCGCGATGTCCTCCGCGTGGTTTGCTGTGCCTTCATTGCCGCAGTGAGCACGGTCTTTGGAACATTGGCCATCAAATACGCCCAGGACGTTGCCGGCGTGAGCAGCACCATCACGCTCTGGCTGGTGGTCGTAGCCAACGTGGTGGCCCTCGGAACCCAGCCGCTGTTCGGCATGCTCGCGGACAAGATCGGCCGGAAGCCCGTCTTCATCTACGGCGCTTTCGCCAGCGCCATCATGACCCCCGTGTTCCTGCTGACCCTGGAATCCGGCGTGGTGCCCCTGATGTTCCTGGTGTCCGTGGTGTTCTTCTCGTTCGGATACGCCGCTGCCAACGCGGTATGGCCGTCCTTCTACGGTGAAATGTTCAGCACCAAGGTCCGCTTCTCCGGCCTGGCCATCGGCACGCAGCTCGGCTTCCTCATGGCAGGGTTCGCCCCGGCAATCGTGACTGCACTGGGCGGAACCAAGCCGGGCGGATGGGTTCAGATCTCCATCTTCACCGCAGTAATCTGTGTGATCGCAGCCGTCTCAGCGATGACGGCCCGCGAATCTGCCAAGACACCCACGGCGGAGCTCGGCCTGCCCCAGCAAACCCAGCACGCCTAAGCCTGACGCTTCTTCCCAGTGAGCTGGGACCGAAGCAGCGAAAACCCGGACTGTCACGAGACATTCCGGGTTTTCGCTTGCCATAAACCTGAGGGCTTATGGCAACGGGGAAGGAGCGGCCAGACCTCGCCGATGCTACCTCGGGTCCAAGGCCACCGGCTTGAACTTTCCCGCACCCGTCCCGGAGTAGAGCAGCAGCGTTCCATCGCCGGCTATGCCCACGAGCGTCGGATCGCCTGTGCCCGTGAAAGCGTTGCCGAGGGCAGCGAAGGAGGTGAACATGTTCCATCCAGAGCCCAGGTACTGTCGGGTAAGGAACCCTCCGCTGCCGTTGCCCGGGTAGAGCCACAGTGCTCCGTCCGTCCCTCGGGCAAGGACATCTTCCCGGCCGTCACCGTTGAAGTCGCTGCCCTGCATCACCGCATTGAAGATGTTCCACCCGGTACCGATCTGCTTCCATGGCTGGAATCCGCCGGCGCCATTTCCCGGGTAAAGCCACAAGGTTCCGTCCGCGGCGCGGGCCAGGATGTCGGCCTTTCCGTCACCGGAGAAGTCGCCCGGCGCCAGCATCTGCGTGAAGCCCTGCCAGCCAGTGCCGATCTGTTTGCGGGCAAGGAACTGGCCCTTCCCGTCGGTCGGGTACAGCCACAGCGTCCCATCGGAGGCCCTGGCCACAAGATCCGGGTGCTTATCGCCGTCGAAATCGCCCACGCTCACGACTGACGTGAAGACATTCCAGCCCGTCCCCACCTGCACGCGCGGCAAGAAGCCGCCCGAACCGTTGCCCGGGTAGAGCCACAGGATTCCGTTGGTGCCGCGGGCCAAAATGTCACCCACAGCGTCGCCGTCGAAATCCCCGGCCTCCCACACCTGGCTGAACTGGTTCCAGCCGGTTCCGATCGCCAGGCGGTCCGCGAAGCCGGTGCCGTCACCCGGATAAAGCGTCATGCTTGAACCGGCGCCGAGGACGTCAGCTTTGCCGTCGCCGGTAAATTCCTGCCCGCCGACGATGTCGCCCGCCAGGTTCCACCCAGTCCCGACGGCGGTACGTGGCAAGAGGTTGCCCTTGCCATCGCCGGGATAGACGTAGAGGGTGCCGTCCGACGAACGGGCCAGGAGTCCTGCCGTCCCTCCCCCGAACGTCCCCGCCGCCGAAAGACTGGTGAACGCATCCCAGCCCTGGCCGATCTGCCGCTGGGCCAGGAAGCCGCCGGAGCCATTTCCTGGATAGAGCCACAGCCGGCCATCGGCTCCGCCTGCCACCAGGTCTGCCCGGCCATCCCCATTGAAGTCGCCGGGAGCCACCAACTGTGTGAAGCCCTGCCAGCCCACCCCTACCTGGCTACGTGGCAGGAACCCGCCCTTGCCGTTGCCCGGGTAGAGCCACAGAGCGCCGTCGCTGCTGCGCGCCAGAATGTCAGCGAAGCCGTCGCCGTTGAAATCGGAGGTGCCCAGTACCGCGTTGAAAATGTCCCAGCCACTGCCAATTCGCACGGGATCTTCAAGGCGGTTTCCGGGCAGCCCTGCAGAGAGCAGAAGCGAACCGTCCGCTTCGCGGGAAAGGACGTCGGCAAGCTTGTCGCCGTCGAAATCGCCGGCGGAAAAGCTCATCCGTGTCTTCAGTTTGGTGTCAGCGTTGATGGTCACCGTGGCCGAGGTGGCACTGACCGAGTTGATGGTCACCCTGGTGCCCGTGTAGGTGGTGAAAGTGCTGCCCGCCTGCCAGGCGTGGTTCTGGCTGTACCAACCATTGAAAGGGGTGGTATCCGGCATGAGAATCAGTGACGAGGCGATGGTGGCGCCGCCGCGCTGGACGATTTTGACGCCTTTGTTGCCGCCCGAGAGGTAGCTGTCGTAGGCACCCACCGGCTGCCGGAGTTCCAAGTAGTAGACCTCCCTGCTCACAGGGTCCGTGAACTTGATGGCGCGCTGGGCCTCGGTTCCGCCCCAGGGCTTCAGGGTGTAGCTCTTGACTCCCGTCGCCACACCGGTGTCGCGGATTTCGTCGCCTCGCCCGAGGCCTCCATAGTCCCAAAACGTGGAGCTGATGACCGGCGAGTTCCACTGCGCAGCGCCCATGATGTCTGTGGTGTCGCCGTACTCGCGGATGTAGCAGGACGGGTCGGTGAACTGGCCATTGCTGTTGACGCCGACGTCGGACGCCCCACTGCGGCACTGCAGGGCATCAGCGTGCATCATGCCAATGACGTGCCCGAATTCATGGCTCATCACGTTGTTGGAGAAGTTGCTGATCTGCGGCATCAAGACGCGGCCACTGTAACTGCCGCTGCTGTAGCCGGCACCAAGCGCGTTCCCGGACAGAGTAGTGGTGGGAATGTAGATCACCAGCGCCGTATACGGGCTCGCGGACCACTTCAGCTCGCTGGTGATGGTGGAGATGATGGAACTGTAGCTGTCGGTCGACTTCGCCCTGGACTGGTGCCCGGCTACCTTGCTGGTCACGGTCATGGAGAGCTTGTTGGCCGACATCGCCTGCCAGTACTTGCTGGTGGCCGCCACGGTCTTTTCGGCGTCGGCCATGGAGACAGTGTTGGCGTTGTCCGCCAGCTTTGCCGTCACCAGCCGGACACGGATGTCCCCGGCGGGGCCAATCGCTGCTGCACCGTCACGGAGGAGGGAGTCGACGTCGGACTGTCCCTTCGGCGCGTCATCAACCGGTGGCGTCTCGAACGTGTGATCGGAATGCGGGGTGCCCTCGACGAACTGGACATTCGGATTATCCGGACCTGGCACTGGAACGGCCGTGGCGGGGGCCTGAACAAAAAACAGGCCGGTGGCGAACACCACCAAGCCCGTGGACAGCGCGATCGATCGCCGCAAAACACCCATTGAATCTCCCCGGGGACGGAGCCTGTGGTTCCTGTGAGTCTCAAGAACCGAGATCAGGCTACAGCCGCACCCGCAATGCGCCGGGAAGGCGGGGCTTGGTCACCGGAAATGCAACCAACCCGGAATGCTAACCGGACCCTAACCACCCCGAAATACCGTGGCAACATTGCCGCGCCACACTGGAAGAGCCGGCAAGTGCAGGCACCAGCTCCAGCCCAGGAGGCCACCATGTTGAAGGAAGTCACAACACACACAACACGAATACGCGCGATCAGCCAGCTCCACCGTGGAGACGAGATCGAAGCCCGACTGTCCGTGGGACCCGCCTATGATGACGTGGTCATCCGCCGCGGACAGGTCCAGGAAACCGCGCCGGGAATCGGCGTTGTCTGGATCATGGATCACGCCTCCGGGATGAGGAAAGCCATCAATACCGACGAATGCAGTGTTTGGCGCGTCGCCTGAACCGGCTTGACCCCAAACCCTGCTCAGCCGCCGGCCACGGACTGGACTATCAGGACCTCCTGGCCGGCCGCGACCTCCGTATCAAGACCCTTCAGACGCCGGACCTCATCACCGTTCACGTAAATATTCACGAAACGGCGGAGTGTCCCGGTTTCATCCCGCAAGCGCCTGGCCAACACCGGATAATCTCCGGTCACCGCATCAAGCAACTGTCCAACGGTCACAGCCCCGTCGGCGGACGCAGTCAGATAGGACTGTCCGCCGACGAGTGGCTGCAGGACACCAGGCAACAGGACCGTAAAGTCAGCCACAACGGGCCTAACCAGGTACCGGGGCGCTGGCTTGATCGCCAGGAGTGGGGTCAATCTCCTGGGCCGCTGCCTCCACTATCACTGCGGCTTCGGCAATCACAGTGGCTTCCGCCGCAGCCAGTGGGGCTTCCACGCCTGCTGCGTTGTCCACCACGACGGCGGCCCTCACGCACAGGACGTCCGGCAAATGCGAGGCCACTTCAGTAAAGGTCCCGCCTTCGTCGGCGCTGGCGTAGACCGCACCTCCACGGGTCCCGAAATACACGCCAACAGGTTCTGCCGTGTCCACGGACGCGGCGTCGCGCAGGACAGCGTTGTATTCGTGGTCCGGCAGGCCGGCATGAAGTTCTGTCCAGGTGTTGCCGGCGTCGTTGGTGCGGTGAACACTGAGCTTGCTGTCCGGCGGGATGCGTTCTCCATCAGCCTTCAACGGAACCACCCACGCTGTTCCTTCACGCCGCGGGTGCGTCAGCATGACAAAGCCGAAGTCCGCAGGCAGCCCGTCCGCGATGGAATCCCAGTTCTCCCCGTTGTCATCCGTGCGGTACACGCCGTGATGGTTCTGCGCGTACAAACGGCCCTCGACGGCGGCGTCCGCTGCGATCTTGTGGACACACTGGCCGAACTCCGGGTTGGGATCGGGCATGAAGTAGGCCGAGATTCCTTTGTTCCGGGGCTCCCAGGAGGTTCCGCCGTCGAGCGATCGGTAAACGCCGCCCGTGCTCATGGCGATGTGGACCTTTTCTCCGGACGGATCAACCACAATCGAGTGCGCTGCCGCGCCGCCATAGCCGGCACCCCACTCGCTGCGATGCGGGTGGTCCCACAGCCCGCGGTTGAGCTCAAAGTGCTCGCCGCCGTCGGTGGACTTCCATACTGAAATCGGCTCGCACCCGGCCCAGACAACCCCCGGGCGGGAGTCGGCGTCGGGGTAGATCTGCCAAACGCGCTCCAGGGCGGCGTCAGTGCCATCCGGGAATTTGATGGCGCCTTGCTCGGGCTCGGTCCAGGTGTCACCCAGGTCATCGGAGTGCGCCACGGTGGGTCCCCAATGCTCTGATCGCACGCCCACCATGATCCGGGTTTTGCCGCCCCTCGTGTCTATCCCGATGCTGGGAATCTCGCTCATCAGGAAGTGCGGGCCGGAGAGGGACCATTCCTTACGGTCCGGGCTGGTTGCCAGCCACAGGCCTTTCTTGGTCCCGATCGCAATGACATAACTCTCTGCGGTATCTGCGGTTGCCATGCGTCCCATCGAACCATCAGGGCGGGTGGGTGGCAACGGTTTTTGGTCGTATGTGGATAGTTCAGTTCCAAGGCAAGAACAACCCTTACGGTTACAGTGTGGCCAAACTCCAGATCGTGACGCGAAAATCGAGAAAACTTTTAAGGAACTAAAGCGACCAACCTCCACCGGCACTGGAGAAAACGTGCTTGACTGTGGTTTTGCGGTCATGAGACCGGAACAACTTGTTGGGGGATCAGATGTTTTGCGAGGTCAAAGAGCCATGAGGCCATCACGAGGGAACTCCGCGGTTGTAGCCCGGTAGCGGGGCCGCGTCGTGATTGCAGTTTCGCTGCAAGAGGGAACGATTGTTCTGGACCCCTTCTCCGTCAGGATGGTCCTCGGCTTGGTCATTCTGACCCTGATCGTCATTTCCTGTGTCTCGTCCCAGCGGAGACGCTCACCCTACGCCGAGTGGTGGCGGGTAGCCCTATGCCTCTTCTTAGTCGGCAATGCCGCCTTCCTGCTGAACGGTACTGGTTTCCAGCTGTGGGCCAACCCCTTGGGCAAGGCCCTGGTCGTTGCCGGAACCTTCTGCATCTGGGCGGGAGCGCGCACCCTGCGCGACCACCGGGTGCATCCTTGGTTTCTGGCGGCCGCGTCCATTCCCAGTTGTGTTGCATCCGCTCTGGATGACCCGGGGAACAACGTGTGGTCCGGCGGTTTGGTTTACTTGGGCCTGACCACGCTGGGAATCGCGTTGGCGGGGCTGGAACTCTGGTTCGCCAAACCCGTCCGGTCCAGGATTACCAGGTTCCTGTCGATCATTGCCGGGCTGACAGCCTTGTACTACCTTTTCCGGACCATCAGCTTTGTCCTGGACGGGCCCACCAGCCAGGTGTTCCGAGCATTCTTTGGGTACGCGCCGGCCGCTCTCATGCATTTGATCCTGCTGGTGGCAGTGTCCTCCACCATGAATACGCTCAGCAACAAGCAGTTGATCAAACGCCTCCGGGAACGTGCCGATCGTGACCACCTGACGGGCCTGCTTAACCGGGGTGCCTTCCTGGAGCTGGCCACCCGGTCTCTTGCGGATTCGTCCCCGCGGGGTGCGGCGCTGATCCTTGCGGACTTGGACAACTTCAAAGCCGTCAACGATGAGCATGGCCACGCGGCCGGCGACTCCGCGCTCCGGGCTTTTGCTGCGGCCTGCACTTCGTCGGTCAGGTCGTCAGACCTCGTGGCGCGGTATGGCGGGGAAGAATTCGTCCTGCTGCTGCCGGGAGCGACACAACAACGGGCCGAATCCATCGCGTCCGAAATCAGTGGTCGGCTGGCAGCCATGAAGGGTCCCGATGGCCTGCCGTTCCCCACAGTGAGCTACGGCGTGACGTCCACCGGCGCGGACGTCCAGGACCTGGCATTCATGATCAATGTGGCAGACGCCGCCCTCTACAGTGCCAAGGCCCAAGGACGGAACAGGGTTGTAGGCGCGGACCCCGCGGAGGCGGAGTCCGCGGCTGAAGCCAGCCGCCCGCCGTCGTAATTAGGAGTCCGCCTACCTGGCCATCGGTGAGCGCACCAACGCCAACGGCTCCGCGGCGGCGGTGCCGGGCTTGGAGAAAGTCACGAGTCAAGGGTAGGTCGTTCACTGCCCGCGGGCGCTTGGTATCGCGTTGTGTGACGTTATGCCTAGGCTGTGGGTGGCAAGTGGGACTGGTCCCACCCGTGGAGCACGAAGAACAACAGTGACGGAGAGCGACGATGACTGAAGCAAACACCAATGCACGTGCACAACAGCTGAAAGCCCTGCACGAAGCCCCTGAAATCCTGAGTGTGGTTAACGTGTGGGACGCCATCAGTGCCCGCACGATTGCAGGACTTCCTGAAACGAAGGCCATCGCCACTGCAGGGCATTCCATTGCGGCAGCCTTCGGCTATGCCGACGGAACCATGCCCCTGGACGTGGCGCTGGACGGAGTGAAGCGCATTGTCGACGCCGTGGATCTCCCGGTCACCGCAGACCTGGACGATGGCTACGACAACCCTGCCGAAACCATCCGCCGGGCGATTGGGATCGGCGTGGTGGGCGCGAACGTTGAAGACCGCTTGCGGCCCTTCGATGAAGCCGTTGCCCGCGTGCAGGACATCATCTCGGCTGCTGCCGGGGAAGGCATCCCGTTCCAGCTGAATGCGCGCACCGACGCGATTGCCCGGGGTGGAGACCGGCCGATTGAGGAGAGCATTCAGGACGCCATCGCCCGGGGACGTGCCTTCCTGGACGCCGGAGCTTCGCTGGTCTTCGTGCCAGGTGCCATGACCCGTGAGGTCATCGAGCCCTTGGTGGAAGGCCTCGGGCACGGGAAGCTCTCCGTGATCGGCGCGCCGGGAGCGCTGCCGGCCGCAGAGCTTCAGGAACTTGGCGTGGCACGTGTGTCCTACGGTCCGTTCACCCAGCGGGTGGCCCTGCGTGCGCTTCAGGATCTGGCCTCGGATCTGTACGGCTCCGGTGTCATCCCTGCCGACACTCCGGCGCTGAACTAGCACCGCCTGCGTGTGCCTGCCTGTACCTGTCCCGTCCGCGAAGACGGGACAAGTCAGGAAGCCGAACGGGTATCGAACGCCGCCGCGGATTCCCTGAGCAGCCGGGCCACCGTGTCCACGGGCAGGCTGGCTGCCCGTCGCCGATCGAAGCGTCGCAGGGCGATATGGCGGGTGCCCAACCCCGGAACGTCCAGGATGTCCACATGGTCGTGGACAACGCCGGTGAGCGCCAAGGTGGGCACAATGGCCACCCCCTCGCCGGCAGCGACGAGTGCCAGCGCGGTGAGGGTGTCGTGGTACTGATGAACAGTCTCAATCCGGGCACCTGTCGAGTGGCGGAGACGTCCGAGCACTGCAGTATTGGCTGCTGACGGCTCCACCCCCAGCCACGGCAGGTGCAAGCGACTTAGATCGATGTTGTCCGTGCCGAGCAGGCTTCCTGCGGGCACCACCAGCTTCCATGGTTCGTCCAGCAGGGGCTCCTGGACCATTCCGGCCGCCATCGGATGCTGCTCTGCCGCCGTCGAATCCTGTTCGATGACCACAGCATCCAGCTGTCGCTGGCGGAGCAGCCGCATCACCGCTGGGAAGCTGTCCTCAACGATCTGTATCTGCAGCTGAGGGTATTGGCTGCGCCACTCGGGAAGTCGCGGGATCACCACTGTGCGCATGAAACTGGTGAATCCGCCCACCCGCACGACTCCTGCGATGTTGACCTCGCTTTGCATCCGGGCGCGGGCGACGTTGAGTGCCCGTTCTATCTCTTCCCCTGCCTCTGCCATGGCCAAGCCGGCGGGTGTGAGCATTGATCCTTTAGGGGTGCGCAGGAGTAATGCCTGACCTGCCTCAGTCTCGAGTTTGCTGAGCTGCTGCGACACCGCAGACGGCGTAATCCGCAGTTCGTCAGCCGCCGCCAGAACGCCTCCAGTGCGGGCGACAGCAAGAAGAACCAGCAACCGGCGTGGGTCCACATCCATGTTAAGCACTCCTAAACACGGTCTTCAGAATATTGCAATTGATCTAAAGGTCATCGTCACTCAATATTGACTCAAAAGCACGATTCAGCAACGCAACACCGTCTAGCGAATCAAGCCTCCACTCCGTACCACACGCCGCCCGCCGGCGTCATCGGGGTGCCCAAAATCTTGAAAGGACTCCCATGGAACTGCTGTTCGAAATCACCGGCTGGGCCGGCGCAGTGGCAATGCTCGGCGGCTACATGGCAGTGTCCATGGGCTGGTTGCAGGCAGGCACCACCTTCCAGACCGTGAACCTCTTTGGTTCGTGCGCCTTCATCGTCAACGGCACGCTCCATGGGGCCTGGCCCTCCGTGGCGACCAACGTAGCGTGGTTCCTCATCTCCGCTGTGGCACTTCTCCGGATGCGGGCCAAGGAAGGCCCCGCGCAGCGGCCTGCGCAGCCCGTGCAGGCTGAGCAGGTGACGCCCCATGCTCACGAGATCCACTCTCTTGCCCCCGACACTGCCGCCCAGGTCATCGTCGCGCCCGCTCGCCCAATCGCCAGCTGCGCCTAGCCCGACCGCAAGCCGCGCCTGGTCCCGGCGCCACGAGCAGTCCTTCCGCAATGAACGGTCCGGGCATCACAAAAGGTAACGTCCCGCCGTCGTCCGCGGGACCGGAGCCTATTCTGGGCAAGTAGCCGACGCCCAACCGTGAAGGAAGCCCATGCCCACCCCCGAACATCCCCTGCGCAAGCTTGGTTTCCTCACTATTGGCCTGTTCGATCCCACGGATCCCGCTGCCGGGCACCAGTCCACATTGGAGATCATCGAGCTCGGGGAGAGGCTCGGCTTCGACAGTGCGTGGCTCCGGCACCGCCACCTGCAGTTCGGGATCTCCTCGCCGGTAGCGGTCATGGCTGCGGCAAGCCAGCGCACCTCCAGGATTGAGCTGGGCACCGCGGTGACTCCGTTGGGCTGGGAGAACCCTTTGCGCCTTGCGGAAGACCTGGCCACCGTGGACCTGCTCTCCGGCGGCCGGATCAATCCGGGGCTGAGCGTAGGCGAACCCATGAATTACGACACCGTCAAACATGAGCTCTACCCGGACACTGCCGGCGTGGAGGACTTCAGCTACGCCCGCGTGAACCGGCTTGCCCGCCTGATCGCCGGGGAGAAAGTGCGGGACTTCTCCGGCAAGCAGGGCGTGGTGGAAGAATTCTCCAACCGCGTGGAACCGCACTCTGCCGGGCTGCGTTCGCGGCTTTGGTATGGGGCTGCGAGCATGAAATCGGCGGTGTGGGCAGGGGAAAACGGCTTCAATCTTCTCTCCAGCAGTGTGATCTTCCCGGACAAGGACCAAGAACCGGACTTCGCCGGAGTCCAGCAGTCACAGCTCCGCGCCTACCGTGAAGCCGCAGCCCAGTCGGGGAACACCGCCCGGGCCTCGCAAGGCCTGGTAGTGATTCCCACAGACTCGGCCTCACCTGCCCAGCGGAAGAAGTACCAACGCTACGTCGACGAACGCACGCCACGCACCCGCGCGCCCCAAGGGCCGAAGGGCATGATGTTCGCACAGGACATCATCGGCACCAGCGATGACATCGCCGAGCAGCTCTACGCCCACCGAGGATTCCAGGAAGTGGACGAGGTGGCCTTCGCGCTGCCCTTCAGCTTTGACCACGAGGACTACGTACAGATCCTCACCGACATTGCAGGCAAAGTGGGGCCGGCCTTGGGCTGGAAGCCCGCCGGCTAAGCCACAGCCAGCCCGGTCAGCCCAGCCCGGTCAGCCCGGTCAGTCCAGCCCGGTCAGTCCGGTCAGTCCACGAACTCCGATTGTGTCTCGATGAAGTCCCAATCCGCTTCGGTCAGCACGCCGCTGACCTTGTCCGGATGGGGCCCGCCGGCCTCGGCAATATGCTGCAGCACGGGCAGCGGAAGTTCGTCGGCGCGCAGGTTCTCACGCAGCCATTCCTTGCTGTCCAGATGCAGATCGAGCCACCACATGAAAATTTCCATCGCGGACCGCCTTCCGTCGGATGAGCCATGGGTTCTGATGCGCCGTGGGCCCGGATTAACCGTAAGCCGGGTCAGGAGCGTCTACAAGGGTCCGGCTCTTGTGGCGGGCCGGGCTTAGGGCCAATCTATTCCTAAGGGTGCTCCCGGCCCACTCGATGTTTGGCCGGACCGCCCGTCACACAAGGGATCCGCGATGGACTGTGACATCGAGCTGGAGATTGATGCCGGCTCTGCACGCGGCGAATATACGGTGCGCGTTGTCCGTGCACCGGCGGGAGGCCACGCCTCGTGCATGTTCACCCTTGACGTGGAGGGCATCCTTGAACGGCTCCCCCAGCTTGAAGCCACCGTCCTGGCGTCCGCCGTGGCCGCCCGCAGGACCATGCCCGTGGCTGAGATGGCCGTCCGTGAAGTCGGCCAGCAGTTGTTCCAGGCCTTGTTCACCCGCGAGGTCTACGGCACGTACCGGGCCAGCCTCGGTGCTGCCCAACACGCCGGCCAGCAGCTCAGGGTGGTCTTGAGGTTGTCCGCCCCTGAGCTGGCCACCATGCCGTGGGAGACCCTGTTCGACCCCGAAACCGAAACCTACCTCTGCCAAACCGAGCCCCTCCTCCGCCATGTCCCCGCCCCCGACTACAACCTGAATCCCCTGGATGTGGCACCGCCCCTGCGCATTCTGGGGATCGTCGCCTCGCCGCGGGACCTGCCCAGCTTGGATGTCACCGCCGAGAAGGACCACCTGAGCCGGGCCTTGGCCGGGCCGGTGTCCGAAGGCCGGGTGGAGCTGGTCTGGGCAAAAAGTGGAACCTGGGATGACGTACAGTCCATGCTGCTTGCCGGGCCTTGGCATGTGGTCCACTTTGTAGGCCACGGCGACTACGACTCCCGCACCGACGAAGGCAGGATCGCGCTGGTGGGACCCGACGGCAGGGCCGCCATGGTGCGCGCCGTCCGCCTCATGGCCCTGCTCAGCGTCGCCGCTCCCCGCCCACGGCTGGTGGTGCTGAACTCATGTTCCTCCGGGGAAATGGGCCAGTCGGACCTCTTCTCCGGCACCGCGTCCGCACTGGTCCGAAGCGGGATCGGCGCCGTGGCCGCCATGCAGTTCGCCATCAGCGACTACGCCGCCATCGCCTTCGCCCACGGCTTCTACGCAGCAATCGCCAACGGCCGCACCGTGGACGAGGCAGCGCGGGTCGGCAGAATCTCCGTCATGGCCAGCCCGGACGGAACGCTCGAATGGGTCACCCCGGCACTCTACGTCCGCGGCGGCACCACCCAGCTGTTCACACTCACAGGAACTCCGCGCGCGCCGGCTTCGGTTGAAAGTTCGACGGCGGCCCGGACCTCAGGCGGTCAAGCTACGGGACCAGCCCACGTAAGTGCGCCGGCCTCACCGCCCGTAACCGGACAGGACCAAGCCATGCCGGCCCAAGCGACACCGGTACCGGCCAGCCAGCCGCAGGCCGATGCCGGGCAGTCCCACACCGGGCAAGCCAACGCAGGGCAGGCCATGAAACGGGCGCAGCTGCGGGCACTGTACGTCCAAGCGTCCGCGGAGTTGCGGGCCCGGCGCTTGGAACAGGCCGTGGAACTGTTCGAAGACCTCCTCACCCTGGAGCCTGGATACCGGGACGCGACGGCGCTCAGAGACAAGGCCCGGCACCGGCTGGAACTGGACCGCACCTACCGCGACGCACTCAAAGCAGAGGAAGCCGAAGACTGGCTGGCCGCGGCGGACGGCTTTGCCGCGGTGCAGGACGACCCCGGGTTCCCAGACGCCGCCGCCCGACGCCAGGATTGCGAGCGCCGGCAACGGATCTCGGACCTGCAAGGAGAGCTTCGATACCACTCATCCTTGGGCTCCTGGGAAGCAGTGCTGGACGTGTCGGCAGAGTTGGCCACCGTGGACTCCCACGCCGCAGATCCCGATGGGCTCGCAACCGCTGCCCGGACCGAGATCGAAAAGGCCAAGCCGCAAGACCCACCTCCCGCTGAAGCGGCAGAGCTGCCTGCGACGTCTGACGATGGGAAGCCCCACGGTTCGTACACGGCGGCGGATCTACCGGTGCGGCCACCGCGGAAGAAAGCCCCGGCCCGCACCGACCCCGACCCTAACACCGCCCCCGGCCCCAGCCCCCAAGCGGGTTCAGCACTGAACCCAGCCCCATCCGTCACCACAGCCGAGGCACCCACTGGCCCCCCGCCGTCGAACGCTGGCGTTTCATCACCTGGCGTCCCGGCGCCCGTCCCCGTTGGTGGGTTGGCTCCACCCCTGCGGACGCCGCTGCTGTGGGGCGGCGTCGCATTGATCGTGGCGGGCGGACTCGGCGCGTGCTTCGCGGTCTATTTCCTGTGGTTGGACGACAACTATTGGTACGAGAGCGGCGGCGACGGCTCCCTCCGCATGGTTTACGGCCTGGTGGCACCTCTTGGGTACCTGCTGTTGGCGGTCGCGGGCCTACCTGCCCGCACCACCATGGCCCGGGTGGTCATGACGGGGGTTGTTGTTTCGGGGGCTCTTTTTGGGCTCTCCGGGCTCACCGAAACGGTGGATCCAACTGCGGTGGTCGCCGGCTTTGTGCATGCGGGCTTCGGTTTGTGGGCGGGGATCCTGGCTCTACGATCCCGCTCATCCGAGCCGTTCGGGTGGCTGCTGCTGTGGCCCACGGTGACGGTTCCGCTGGTCTGGGTCCAGGACAAAGGCGTCTTCCTTGAGTCCTGGTACCGGACGCACGCCTACTTTGTGCTGATTCAGCTGCTGGTTGTGTGCGCAGCCGGGATCGGTTTCGTCGTGGCGGCCCGCCGACTGCGGGCGTCGGAGAAGGGACAGGAACATGAGCAGGTTGGTTGAATTCACCACCGACGACGGCGGCACGGTGGTTGTGGAGGTCGCGAACGCAGCGGGGAGCCTGGTAACCAGGGGTGGTGATCACGCTGGGGACCATTCGGGGGTTTTCGCGCGGGCGCAGCAGACGTTCGAGCGCGCCCTGGCGCATGTGCGTCCAGCGGTGCAGGGGGTGATCGACGAGCTCCTGAGTTTGGAGAACCGTCCAGATGAGGTGAGCGTGGAGTTCGGCATTGACCTCCACGCGGAGGCGGGCGCTTTCATCGCGTCGGCAAGCACGGCGTCCAATTTCAAGGTGCGGCTCACGTGGAACAAGCCGGCGGAAAACTGACGCCGGCCCCTTCAACAGCCTGTTCTTTGGATCGCCCCGGCGCAACAATATGGGTATGGCTGCGGAAAATTTCAGCGGACCGATTCCCTTGGTGGTGGGGGTTCTCCCGGACCAGCATGTGGAAGTACTCCAGACTGCCCGGACCTTGGCTGAACGGCTCGGCGTCCCGCTGGTGTGCGCTTACGTGGACGAGGCCAGTTACCTCGTCGAGTGGGACCCGTCCCGGGAGACCCACCGGATGTCGCTCCACCCGGAGAAGGAAGATGCCGACGTCGAGGCCGTGCGCGGCGACCTCGGCAGGGTGATCGCGGAGGCGATGGACGGCGGCACGGCAGATTGGACCTTGCGCCTGCTGGCAGGGGACCCGGCACGGGCCTTGGGCAGGCTCGCCGCGGACATCAACGCGTCCATGATCATCGTGGGGACGCCCGAGCCCGGTTTGGGGCACAGGATTTCCGAGGCACTGAACGGTTCAGTTGCCGCGTGGCTAAGCCATCATCAACGCCGTCCGGTGCTGATTGTGCCCCAGAAAAAACGGCCTGAAGCCGCCCATAGAAACTAAAGCGAAAGTACTTATTCGAGGTGGTGGCGAAGGGGTTGCGCGCAACGTAGAGTGATTACTGCAGGTCAGCGAAAGCGCCTGCTCAAAGACCGCTCCGGAGTGCGTATCCCCCAATAACGCACTCCGGAGCTCTTTTGTTTAACCCCTGGATCGCTCTCGCACGTCCCGCGCCCTTCCGCCGATCGCTCTCGCACATACCGCGCCCTTCCGCCGAACGCTCTTCCACGTCCCGCGTAGACGGAACGACGGCGGCGCCCGGGTGAGTGCCGCCGTCGGGCTTTGAGGGGGCGGCCTTCAAAGAATGGCTGGCTTTCCTGCCGCGCGCCTTCACCACCCACTTTGAATCTCCGAGCTCGGCGACACGCCGCATTCACCGGCGTGTCCAGCCGTCAGCGGATTCAAGGTGGGTGGTTACGGTACGGCCTACTTTTGAAAACGGAGCTTCCACGGCGTGAGCGCCGACTCCAACTGCTCGCGGAGATTCATCTTCGAGGCACCTTCCACTCGTTCTTCAAAGTGGATGGGAATTTCGGCGATTGCCAATCCCCGCCTTGCCGCCCGGTAGTTCATCTCAACCTGGAATGAGTAACCGTCACTTCGAACAGCCTGGACATCAATCTCGTTCAGTGCAGAGGCGGTCCAAGCCTTGAAACCAGCCGTTGCATCTTTGACCTTCAAGCCCAGAACCACACCCACATAGAAGTTCGCCCAAGCGGAGAGGGCCTTGCGATGCCAAGGCCATTCCGCAGCCGTGGAACCCCCGGAAACATACCGTGAGCCGATAACCAGCGCCGCGCCGGAGGTTTGAATCCGATCAAGCATGGTGGGAATCGCCAGCACGGGATGGGACAGATCAGCGTCCATCTGGATGACGATCCCGGAGCCATCGGCCAGAGCCCGGGTCATTCCCGCCACGTATGCTCTGCCCAACCCATCTTTTTCCTTCCGATGGAGGACTGACACTGTTCCGCTGGATTCCGCTGCCAGTCGATCAGCCACAGCCCCGGTTCCATCGGGAGAGTTGTCATCGACAACCAGAACGTTGAGATTGGCAATTCCAAGGGCGGCGAGCTGGGCAATGAGAACGGGCAAGTTTTCCCGCTCATTGTAAGTGGGCACAACAACGGTTATTTTCGGATTCTTAACACTCAAAACGTGGGTCCCCAATTCGGTTTTCGGATCTAGCCTGCCCATGTTGCATGGTGCATATGACAGGCCCAGCCAGTCTATTCACTGGATCTTAGTGACCTCCGCACGGCCGGGCCGCCCCGTACCGCCGCCACCCACTTTGAATCTGAAACCACCCCGACACGCCGCAAAGGAAGGCGTGTCAGATGGAACCCACACTCAAAGAAGGTCAGGAAGGCACGCGCCGCCCCACCACGGAGGCCGGAACGGCCGGGATGCGCTGCCGTTTGGCGTAGACTCTGGCCCGCTGGCTGGACAACGCCAGCAGGACCAGGATGTCCGAGGCAAGGCCGGAGAGACCCGCTTCGAGCGTGAGATTCGCCGTCCCGGTGGAATAGTCGACGGCCTGCACCAGGATCGAGATGGAGCTCAGGGCCATTGCGATCACCCGGGCGCCGTTGCTGCCAAGGAAAATCCGCCATGCCAGGAAAACCTCACCGAGCCCGAAGAGCAGGACGATGATCGCCATGGTGACGATCGCCGTCGTCGTGGTTTCCGGGTCCAGGGGGACGTCTTCGAGCCCGAAGTCGCCACCGGAGGTGAGCAGTGTCATTGCCAAGGTAAAAGCGGCAATCGCCCGGATGGCAACCAGGACAGCGCCGGTCACGATAGGTGCCGGGCGCCGGTCACGGCTGTCGGTCCGGCTGGGCGGCTGGTTGGCGGGAACCTGGACGCGGCTGGCGTCGATGATGGGCAGGTCGCCGTCGGTGGAGATGGAATCACCGCCGCCGTTGCGCGTGTGATATCCGGTGGAGAAGTCCTCGATCACCTGCACCGTGACGGCAGGCTCGGCAGTCGAAACGGTGGAAACGATGTGGTCCCGCTCGACGTCCGTGTTCTGCTCGATCTTGTGCGTGATCTGCAAGGTGAAGAGCGAGAAGCCGACGCTGCGGTCGTACGTTCCTGCCGCGAGCCAGTCCACTTTGTGCCCACCGGGGAGGAGCCACCCCTCCGGGCAACGCCAGAAACGGACGTGGTGGCGTTTGCCGGGGGTGTTGTTGACCTCTTGTTGGTACGCGAAGTCCTGTTGCCGGTCGAAGAGATACAGAGGGCTGACCGGCGCTTCGGTGTAGCTCTGCCGGAAAATGGTGGAGCTGATGATACGGCGGCTGCTGGCGAAAGTGACGTCGTCGGCCATGGTCCACCCTGCGGACCTCATGATCGCGTGGATCTGGGGTTCGGTTCCCAGCAACGCCGCGTTAACGGGATCGCCCAGCAGCCCGTCGCTGGTGCGAGCCCGGCCGATGAAATAGCCGGGAACGTAGATGGTGGTCAGGATCCGGTGCAGCCGCGGCAAAAGCAGGTAGGCAAGGAACGCCCAGAACACGAAGGAAAACCACAGCTGGCCCCACCCCAAGTGGAAGCTCTCCCCCACCAGCAGGAAGGCCAGCCACACCGCGGCAGCTCCACCCAGGACGAAGAACCCGTGATCGAGCCGGCTGTCCGTGACGCCGTTGTTCGGCACTTTATCCATGAAACTCCCCCTGTGGCCCCTTAAGCTTCGGGCCTCGGGTGGAAGTTGTACAGGCTTAAGTCAGCAGTTTCGGCACGTCGAGTTGCCTGTTGCTGATGAGCCACTGCACGGATTCCAGTACTGCCTGCTCGGGTTCGTAGCGCGGCGCGTACCCGATCAGCGACGTCGCCTTGTGGATACTCACACAGTGATTGCGGGAGAGGTGCGCCCAACTGATATCGGCAGATTCCCCGGTAGTGGTCCGGCGGAACTCCTCCCAGCTCACGGGTTCCATACGCGGCTCCTGCCCAAACCAGGAAGCAGCGACGCTCACGTAACCCCGCACCGTCAGGGCGCTCGGAGCAACAATATTGAAGTCCTCCCCGGCCGCAGCCTCCCGGTTCAGGATGGCTTTCTCGAAGGCTTGCGCGACGTCGTCAGCATGCACATGGTGCATCAGCTCAGTACCGTTCCCGGGAATCTGGAGTGGCTGCCCCGACGCAATCGTCTGCCACACTCCAGGATCCAGGTTGCCCAAGGGACCGATCGGCTGCCATCCAGGACCCACGATGTGCCCAGGATGAATGGATGTTGTGGCCAACCCTCCGGAAGCAGTCTCTTCCTCGAGCATGCGGGCGATGTCACGCTTATGGATCCCGTACTCATCCACTGGCTCTTCGGCAAAATCCCGGCCTTCGGCAAGGGGCAACTTCAGACTGACGCCGTACCGCCAGATGGAGCCGCAGTGCAGCAGATGACCTGTTTCACCGCGCAAGCGATCCACCAACGCAGTGGCTGATTCGAGCGTGAAGCACATGAGGTCAACCACGACGTCGGCGCCCAGCCCCGCTACCCGGTCACCAAAGATGCCCTCGCGTTCCTCGTGCTCGCGGTCCGCGGTGACCTGGCGGACCTGCTGCCACTCGGGGACGTCGACGTAGGGCAGGCGGCTTCCGCGGCTGATGTTCACGACCTCGTGTCCGGCACGCACAAGCCTGGGGACCAGGAACGACCCGATGTGGCCGCTGCCGCCGATCACTACGATTTTCATGGGTTCTCCGACCTCCACGAGTCACGGTACTGGCTCATGGGAGTGATCGGTAGGTCCGCAAGAGTTCCGGGGACCTTAGGCCGGCCTCCACGTCTCCGGTCAACCCCCTAAGCGTCGAAGTGGGTCCGGACCCTCGGGTCCTTGGTCAGGGAGGAGACGACCGACGAGGCAAGGTCCCGGAGCTTGACGTTGCGTGTGCTGGAAGCGACCTGCAGGATCTTCATTGCCGCCTCCTGGCTGCAGCGGTTTTGGGCCATGATTGCACCCGTTGCCAGGTCAATGGTGGTCCGGGATTCCAGGGTGGCGAGGAGATGCTTCTTCGTTTCGGCCAACTGGCTGAGACGAACGGCCACGCGAAGTGCCTTGGACGCGTGATACGCGTACGCCTGGACCGAATCCATGTCCACCTCGGTGAACCCGCGAGCCTTGGTGGAGTACAGGTTCAGGCCGGCTTCGGCCTCCCCCTCAAGGGCCAGAGGAACGGACAGGCTGGATCCCACCCCCACCTGGACCGCGGCCGATGTGAAGGAGGGCCAGCGGTCATCGTTCGCCAAGTCAGGCACATGCACGATGACCTGTTCCCTGATCGCCGAAAGACAAGGCCCAGCACCTATCGTGTATTGCGTTTGGTCAAGGCGCATAGCCCGTTCTTCGCTGCTTGCTACCGTCACGGGCTTCTTCCGCCGCATGAGCGTGATACTGCAAAAGGCGAGCGCAGGGTCGGTCAAGGTGACCGCTGAGAAGTCGGCGAGTTCATCCAGCATCTCCTTCACATCCTGGGTCTTCAGGACAAGATCTTGCATGCGGTCAACGACGTAACTCGCGGGCAGAAGGGTTTGTTGCGCCACGATTGGCCTCATTCCTGGATGGTGGGGCGGTGTAAGAGTTTTGGTTAAGGAGTCCACAGGTCGGGCCGCGACCCGGGCAGCAGTCACTGCTGCGGACTCTCTCTGGTGCGGTAAGGGCAGGTGCAGGGAGCACCGGCTGATGTCCAGGCCGTGAAAGAAAACGGCTCTGGCCTAAGACGACTACTCGCCCGGAGTCAGAGGCGGGGATTCGTCGTGGAACTGGTGTTGCCGGGGATGTGCCATGCGCGGCTCTTTCCGCTCAGGTGACCTGGGTTCCGCCGTGGGGCAACGGCAGCTAAGCCTCCAGACTTTGCACAGGGGATCTGGAGGGGCCGGAAGGGTGCTCTCGCGAATCCGGAAGGAAGCATTATGGCCAGCTACCGCGGACGGTTCCCTGAGGCTCTCTGGCCTCATCTGGAATCGTCAGCAAAAGCTGACTACACTGTAGACAATACACGTAGACTACTGAATAGACAACGCATATTCACTACAATGTAGACTGTTCTTGGAGTGGCTGATAGCCACTACTTCCCTCCCTCAAGGAGGCCCTAGTCTCAAGGCGAACAACCAGGAGGAAAAACCATGGCTCCGGCAACGAAACCCCTGGCCGAAGCGGCACCGGGCAGGAAGCAGGCCCTCAGCCGGGAATTGGTTTTATCCGCCGCACTAGCCTTGGTGGATGCTGAAGGACTCGACGCTCTCACCATGCGACGCCTCGGGCAGGAACTCGGCCGGGACCCCATGGGCCTGTACCGCTACGCCAAGAGCCGGACAGAGCTACTGGACGGAGTCACCGAACTGGTCTTGAACGAACGGACCATCTTTCCAGACGACCCGGACTGGCAGGGCCAACTGCGCCGGATCGCCCACGACCTGCGCCTGATAGCACTCCGACACCCCAACGTCGTCCCCCTCCTGGTCACGCGCCCCCTATCCACCCCCATGGGACTTCGCCCTGTCGGCACCCTGCGCCCCCTCGAGCAGATCCTGGACTTGCTCATTGAGGCCGGATTCGCCCCATCGGACGCACTGCACGTCTATCGCGCCTACTACGGTTTTCTCTACGGCCACATCCTGAACGAACTGCAGGAATTCATCGTCGACCCTGACGAGGACGAAGCTCTCCTGCGCCTCGGCCTTCACCGCCTTCCCGCCAAAGAATTCCCCCGCCTCCGCGCGATCGCCCCGCTCCTGGCCGACTATGACGGCGAAGACGAGCTCGATGAAGGCATCACCATCCTCCTTGCCGGCCTCGCCGCACGCCTGACGGAACCCAAACACCAAACCCGGACGTGAGCGGTGTCCGGGAACCGAAGCTTCCTACGTCCGCGCCACGGCGGCGCGTCAACCCGGCACCTCATCACGAGACTTACTTGTTCCCGGGTTAGACAAACGGCAGGCTCCCCCGACTAGCATGAATAGTCCGGGCAAGCCCGGGTACGTGACCTCTTGAACGACCCCCCTCGGACGGTCGGCGTTGACGCGGCGACCACGTAAGGAGACAACTGTGCGGGAGCCTGCAATCAACACGAGCGTGTCAGAAATCAGCGGAACTCCAGAAGAAAATCCGGAGGAGACGCCACAGGAAACGCCCGATGAAATCGCAAGCGAACCGGCGGAAATCACCTTTGACGAGCAGTTCTACCCGGCCCGGCCCAAGGCGCTCAGGCCGATCGCCCGGAGGCGGCAGTTCTTTGCCGCCCGGCCCTCCTTGGAATTCGATGGCCTGAACTCCACCTATGTGGACTGGCTCCGGAACCAGTCCATGCTGGGTGACGCCAACACCATGGCCCGGCAACTGTCCGGGCAGGCCAGCATGTGGCAGAACTCGTACGCCCGGCCCAACCCGCGCGCCGCCGTTGAGCGTTCACCTGTCTGGTTCACCGCCTACCCGTTGTCCTTCATCACCAAGGACGGCCAGTCCTTCCTTTCGGCACTGGGGGATCCCGAGCTCTGGGATGCGTTCAGCAAGATTGGCATCCGGGGGTTGCACACGGGCCCGGTGAAGCTTGCCGGCGGCATCCGCGGCTGGTCGCAGACGCCCAGCGTGGACGGCCATTTCGACCGTATCTCCATGGCGATCGATCCCGCGTTCGGGACAGAAGAAGAGTTCCGTCAGATGTGCGAGGTTGCCAACGAGCACGGCGGCACCATCATTGACGACATCGTCCCCGGGCACACCGGCAAGGGCGCGGACTTCCGGCTGGCTGAGATGAACTTCCGGGACTACCCCGGCATCTATCACATGGTGGACATCCCCGAGGAGGATTGGCACCTGCTGCCGGACGTCCCCGACGGCGAAGACTCGGTGAACATCAGCCCGGCCGCTGAGGAAGCCCTGCAAAAGGCGGGCTACATCATTGGGCGGCTGCAGCGGGTCATTTTCTACGAACCCGGTGTCAAGGAAACCAACTGGAGCGCCACCAAGCCCATTATCGACACCACCGGCAAGACCCGCCGCTGGGTGTACCTCCACTATTTCAAGTCCGGCCAACCGTCCATCAACTGGCTGGACCCGACGTTCGCCGGCATGCGCCTGGTGGTTGGCGACGCCCTGCATTCGCTGCTGGACCTCGGCACCGGTGCGTTGCGGCTTGATGCCAACGGCTTCCTGGGCGTCGAGAAGAGCGCGGAAGAGGAGCCGGGATGGTCCGAGGGCCACCCGTTGTCCGAGGCGGCGAACCAGCTGATCGGCTCCATGATCCGCAAGGTGGGCGGGTTCTCCTTCCAGGAACTCAACCTCACCATCGACGACATCAAGGCCCAGTCAGAATCGGGTCCCGACCTCTCATACGACTTCATTACCCGGCCCGCATACCACTACGCATTCGTCACCGGCGATACCGAATTCCTGCGCCTGACCCTGCGCCTCTCCATGGAGATCGGGGTGGACCAGGCCTCCTTGGTCCACGCCCTCCAGAACCACGACGAACTGACCTATGAGTTGCTGCACTTCGCCGCCGGACACAGGGACGATGTTTTCGAGCTTGGCGGTGAAGAACTGACCGGAGCCGAAGTTGCGGAGAAGGTGCAGGAGACCCTGCGGGAACGCCTCACGGGCGAAAACGGGCCCTACAACGCACTGTTCACCACCAACGGCATCGCCTGCACCACGGTCAGCTTCATCATGGCCGCGCTGGGTATCAAGGACCAGGACGCCATCACCCCTGAGCAGGAAGCCCAGGTCCTGGATGCCCACGTGCTGTTGTCCATGTACAACGCACTGCAGCCGGGCGTCTTCGCGCTCTCGGGCTGGGACCTCACCGGCATCACGGCCCTGGACCGCGAAACCGTCAAGGAACTCACGTCGCAGGGCGATACCCGCTGGATCAACCGCGGAGCCCACGACCTCATGGGCACCAGCCCGGACGCGAAGACCTCGCTGGCCGGCATGGCCCGCGCCCGCAGTCTTTACGGTTCACTGCCCGAGCAGCTCAAGGATTCACGGTCCTACGCGCGGCGGCTCCAGCAGATCCTCACAGTGCGGGAGGAGTCCGGCATCGCCACCAGCACTCTGCTGGATGTGCCTGACGTTTCCAACCGGGGGCTGCTGGTTTTGGTCAACCAGCTCGCCGACGGAGCACTGCAGGTCACGGTCCTGAACTTCTCGGACCAAGACATTGCAGGCAGCATCCAGTCCGGTCACCTTGTCCCCGGCGCCAGCGTGCACGACCTCTTCAGCGGCGACAACGTAGGCCAGGTGGACGACCTCCACAGCTTCTACCTCGAGCTGCCCGCGTTCCAGGGCACGGCGTTGCTGTTGAAGGACCCGGTTGTAGAGGAAGAGTCCGCCGAATAGGAAAGCACGACGTCGGCACTCACGGTGAGTGCCGACGTCGGGTTATGGCGGGTCAGGAGTCAGGGCTGGAAGCCCCAGCTTTGAACCAGGAAAGCCTCGCCAGGGCGGCCGCACTCCCCGAGGTCCGCTTGGCCTGGTGTGAGTCCGCCGCCGAACGCAAGGTCGTCGCCGATATTGACGGGCGTTCCATCGGGGAGAAGCACCCCCGATTCAGTAAGGGTCGTTCCAAAGGGGAACACCAATCCAGCGGCGATGCCGTCCGCTCCGATGCGGGCAATGCACCCGCCGCTGTTCAGACCCAGGGTTCCCGTGGCGAGCGCTTCCATGAAGACGTCCACGTCTTCATCCGTGGAAACAGCCGCCTTATTGCCGTTGCCATCCGTAATGATCCTGGCGTTCCCCGTTGCATCCTTGAGCCCGGTAATCTCCGGCAGAGGCGAAGGGTCTGGCGGGTTCAACGCGTCATTTTGCGGTGCAGTACCAAGCTGCGTGGCCGCCGGAGCCCCCTGCAGAACCACCTCGGTCGGCGCAGAGGACGTCAGGACGACACCCGCAACAACTGCAGCCGCCGCCGCCAACAACCCGACTCCGGCCATCACCCGCCGCCGGCTCCCGGTGGGCCGTTGATGGGAATCTCCGATGGACCCACCCACGGCAAGCTGCTCGGCGTCGGTAGCCATCACCGCCAAACTCATCTCCCGGCTGCGGGCCAGTTCATCTTCCGTCACCGCAAGGGCGGGATCGGCTGAGGTCAGGCGATCCAGGGTGGACATCTCGTTGTTACGCATTGCTGGGATCCTCCGTGATGTGGTCTGTCCGAAGCAGGGTGCTGAGTTCCTTCCGCGCCCGGTGCAGGCGCATCCTGACGGCAGTGGCGGTGACATGGAGCAGCTCCGAAACCTCGGCGGAACTGAATCCGTCCCAATACGTCAAGAGAAGGACCTCGCGCTCCTCGGGCTTGAGCCGGTCCAGCGCTTCCCTCACCACGCCGTCGTCGGATCCCAACTCAGCCGTCCGCTGCCGCTCCAACTGCTGCGTGAGGTTCTGCGAGCGGACGGTCGAACGGTAATGATTCCGGAGGACGTTGCGGGCGACGCCAAACACCACCATCACCGAGAGTTCCTGGTCCTGTCGGGACTTTTCCCACGCAATCCGGAACACGTCTGCGGTGAGGTCCTCGGCCGTGGACGCACCCTCCGTTCGGCGCCGGAAATAGCGGTATACCTTGTCATGGCACGCGGCGTGGGCCGCCAGAAAATGCTTCTGCCTGGCCAACTCCACGCGATCCCCCTGCTCCGTTTGCAAGCTCATACCCCGTTAATGTCCGGCAATCGGAAAAGTGTAACGAGCCCTGGGAAAAGACACGGAAAGCACGACGTCGGCACTCACGGTGAGTGCCGACGTCGCGGTTTGGCGTTGATCGCCCGCAGCGTTAGTCGCCTACGGCGTCGCGGCCACGGCGGAGGATCAGAGGATCGGCGTCGTAAACCACCGAGGTGTCCTTGTCCTCGTAGTCGAATTGGTTCAGGAAGTAGCGCATGGCGTTGATGCGGGCGCGCTTCTTGTCGTTGGACTTGATGGTGATCCACGGCGCGTGGTCGGAGTCCGTGTGCAGGAACGTTTGTTCCTTGGCGTCGGTGTACTCCTCCCAGCGGTCCAGTGATGCAAGGTCCATGGGCGAGAGCTTCCAGCGGCGGACGGGGTCGATCTGGCGGATGGCGAAGCGGGTCCGTTGCTCCTGCCGGGTGACGGAGAACCAGAACTTGGTCACGTGGATCCCGGCGTCCACCAGCATCTTTTCGAAGACCGGCGCCTGCCCCATGAAGGTGTCGTATTCGTCGTCTGTGCAGAAGCCCATGACTTTCTCCACGTTGGCCCGGTTGTACCAGGAGCGGTCGAACATGACGATCTCGCCGGCTGTGGGAAGGTGCTGGATGTAGCGCTGGAAATACCACTGGCCCTGCTCGCGGTCCGAGGGCTTGGCCAGCGCAACTGTCCTGGCGGATCGGGGATCCAAGTGCTCGGTGAAGCGCTTGATGGTGCCGCCCTTGCCTGCGGCGTCCCTGCCCTCGAAGACAATCACGTGCTTGAGTCCGCGGTCCTGGCCCCAGTACTGGAACTTCAGCAACTCAATCTGGAGTCGGTACTTCTCGATCTCGTACTCATCGCGGGTCATCCGCTCCTGGTACGGATAGTCCTCGTTCCATGTTTCAACGGCGGATCCACCGGGATCGATCAGGTCCGGGTCCTCCCCTTGCCCGCCGCTGATGGTGTAGCCCAACTCCACCAGGTGGTCGATGGTCTCCCGAAGGTTGTCCCTGACCCACCAATCGTCCAATGATGTGGATAGTGAGTTTGCCTCCGTCATGCGGTCCTCCTGGTCAGCCGTGTAGTGCCCGGCAGCCTAGCAACGGATGGTGACGGGAATATGAACAGGCCATTCAGTGTCTAGCCGTGGTCGCGGCGGGCCTCTATCTGTGTGAAGAGCAGCCAGGCCAACCAGACACCCGCAAGGATTGCGGCGCCGGGCAGCAGGTCCAGCGGTGCGATGTCCCGCCCTTCAGGGAGGAGGCCGAAGCCGATCCACACAGCGGCAACCACCACGGTCAAGCTGATGACGTCGGACACCAGTTCCAGGGACCTGCGGCGAACCAGCTTGATCACCAGCTCTCCTGCCATGATCAGCGCGATGGCAGAGCCCATTCCCAGCGGATAAGCGCTGAAACCAGGAACCAAATCCTGCGATGCAGTCCACGCCATGAAGATCAGCAGACCCGCAAAGAGTGCTAGCGAGGTGATGAGGGACGCCGCGATGGTCATCCCCGTCATGCGCCGGTCCTTGTCATGGCGCTTCCCGGGAATGTAGTCCCACGCGCCGCCCGTGAGCTTCACACTGATCCAGCCCGCAAACACCACCAGGACGAGTGGGACCAGTACGGGCGTGACGTAGTTGTTGCTGACGGCCCACAAAACGGCCAGAAGCGCTGTATAGACCTGGGGCGTTGCGAAGACTCCCAACCACCAGCCCAGCAGGAATTCCTTTCGGGCTCCGGGCAGGTCAAGAGGATGGACAAGAAAGTGGGTTTTCGGGTCCGGTAGCTGGACCTTCTCTTCGATGGGATTCACGATGTCCTCCAAGGGACCTGCTCAATGTAGGGCGGACGAAGACCTGCCCGTGCAATTTCGTAGACCTTCTGGCGCGCCACCCCGAGCTCTGCGGCCACCGTCACGGCGCTGTACTCGTCCAGGAGTTCGGCGACAGCCGCCGACCTGACTCCGGACGCCCTGGAATTTAGGTGCGCGGCAAAGGCACTGACCTCCGCGGACAGCAGGGCCACGGCCAAGGGTCCGCCGAACGGTTCTGCCCAGCCGGGATCGCCCGCTGCGGCTGCCGCGTACAGGGCATCCCCGCCATCGGTCAGGATGGCGCGGAGCTGCTCCGGGGTGATCCCGCGTTCCGCAAACCTCTTGGCTGCGGCGTCGCGGGAACCGTCGTCGGCCGGACGATGGGTGAGCACGTGCTGCCACTGCGGGTCAGTGGTTTGGGAAGCATTGTCACCCCCGGGTTGACTAGTCATGTGTCCATAGTCCCCGCACGACACCGAGGCGTCAACCCCCGGGTGACAAACTTAATGGCCTGCGGAGTCGGCAAGCTCAATCCAGTAGCGGCGGAAGGCCTTGCCCTCGCCGTCCAGGCGCACATCTTCCAGCACGCCACCGCTTCGCTCAATGGTCCTCGCAGATGCCGCATTGTTGTCATCGCAGGTCAGGAGCACCCGGTCAGGCCCTCCCCCTGCAGCCAGGCTGGAGCACATTTCCCGCAGGGCCCAGGTTGCCGCACCACGGCCGCGATCCGAAGGCCGGACGCCGTACCCAAGGTGTCCACCCGAGTTGAGAAGTGCCGGAGTCAGGTAGTGCCGGAAGGCGATGGCCCCCACATATCGGGATCCTTCTGTCATCCAGCGATAGGTACAGGGGACAATACCGTTCACTTCTTCGGCGTGTTCAGCAGCGAGCAACTTATTCACCCACGCGGCGAAACCTTCGGCTGTGCTGACGTCATCGCCGGCAAACAGCCCGGCGCCATCCTGATGGGCGCCATCCCATTCGCGGTGCGACTCAATAAATGACTCGTAGAAGGACACGTCAGGAGCGGTAAGAGTAAACATGGTGACGACTCTAGGCCCCGCTGATCCGAACTTCTTGTCAAGCCAATTTACGGCCTTGGACCGCTGCGTGCGTTTTCTTCAGCGCAGAGACGGACGCATCGTAGGAACGTTGGGCGACTCCAACGAAGAGACAGTCAACCACCATCATCTGTGCGATGCGGCTACCCATGGCCCCGGACCTGAAGGGCGTCTCACGCGCGGCGGTATTCAGCACAATGTCGGCGGTCCGCCCCAGTGCAGAATCGGCATGGTTGGTGACCGCGATGGTGGTTGCTCCTGCCGCCTTCGCCGCCAACAGGAAGTCGACCGTATCCACGGTGGTGCCCGAGTGGGAGACGGCGACAGCAACGCCGTCGCCCTCCAGGAGCGCCGCAGATGCCAGCGCTGCATGCGGGTCCGACCAACTGAAGGACGTCAGGCCAATCCTGTGCAGCTTCTGCTGCAGGTCCTCGCCCACCAGGCCGCCCGCCCCAACGCCGAAGATGTCGGTCTTCCGCGAGGTGGAGATGGCCTCCACCGCCTGGGCGAGCTTGTCGACGTCGAGCACTTGGGCCGTGTCGGCTATGGACATGGTCTCGTTGAAGGCAATTTTGGAAACGATGTCACGCAGCGAATCGGACGTGTTGATGTCCTCATAGACCCCCGCCGGCACGTTGTTGACGAGGCTCTCGCGTGCGGTCTCCCGGGCGAGGTCCAGACGCAGATCCGAGTACCCGCTGTAGCCCACCTTCTTGTAGAAACGGACTACCGACGTGGTGGACGTTCCGCCCTGCTCGGCGAGATCCCCGATGGACATCATGGCCGCGCGGGAAGGATCCGCCAGGACAAGCTCGGCAATGGCGCGCTCGGAGGGGCGCAGCGACGGCAGCGCGGAACGGATCCGCACCAAAACGGTCCGTGACAACTGCCCGTTCAGTGCCTCTTCCATGGTGATTCCTTCCAGCCGATCCAGCCAATCCACAGTAGCGGCCGGCTCATGTAAATAATTTACCTAACCGTGGTGCCAGTGGTAAATGATTGACGCAGATCCTCCCAGCGAATACGGTCGATGTAAGCGACATCACACAAGTTGTCATGCCCTGCTCATCCGGAAAGGCTCCCCATGACACTCAACCGCCGAAAACTCATCCACGCGTCGGGACTGGCCGCAGCGGCCGTCGTCGTCGCGCCCTTTGCCCCGAGTGCCAGTGCCGCCACCGGTCTGGCCACCCGCCCCGGAAAGCCGGGAACCGTAGTCACCGGCGCCGACGTTGCCGCCGCCGACAACTGGAGCATTTTCGCCGGCCGCCGGGTGGGAGTCATCACCAACCCCACCGGGGTCCTGGCGAACTTCCACTCGATCGTTGACGACATGGCGGAAAAAGGCGTCGACGTGAGGGCAGTCTTCGGTCCCGAGCACGGTTTCCGGGGCACTGCCCAGGACGGCGCCAGTGAAGGGACCTCCGTGGATCCCCGCACGGGCATCACGGTCTACGACTCCTACGGCGCCGACGTGGACCACTACGTGGGCTTCTACGAAAAGTCCGGCGTGGACACCATCTGCTTCGACATCCAGGACGTGGGAGCGCGGTTCTACACCTACATCTGGACCATGTGGGGTGCCATGCAGGCCGCCTCCCGGACGGGTGCCAGGTTTGTCGTCCTGGACCGTCCCAACCCGATCGGCGGACAGGCAAGGGGGCCGGTCCTGCAGCGCGGATTCGAGTCCGGAGTAGGAAAACTGGGCATCGCACTCCAGCACGGCATGACAGTGGGTGAGCTCGCCAAGTACTTCAACGCGGTGCATTTGCCGGCCGCGGGCCTCACTCCCCTTGAAAACCTCCAAGTGGTGGAAGTGCAGGGGTGGCGCCGCGAGATGACCGGCCCGGACAACCGGGCGTCCTGGATCCTGCCGAGTCCCAACATGCCCACCCCGGAGACGGCCCTCTTATACCCGGGCACCGCCCTTTTCGAGGCCACCAATATGTCCGAAGGCCGCGGAACCACCCGGCCCTTCGAACTGATCGGCGCTCCCTACGTGGACTACCGCTGGGCCGAGGCGCTCAACAGCAAGGGCCTCGCCGGTGTCACCTTCCGCGAGGCCTACTTCCAGCCCACCCTCTCCAAGAACCAGGGCGTCATCTGCGGAGGAGTCCAGGTGCACATCACCGATCCGGCCCGCGTTGAGGCCCTGGAAATCGGCACCCACATGCTGGTGGAAGCCAAACGGTTGTACCCGGGCTTCGCGTGGCGCGGCGACGCCGGACGCTGGATGGGGTTGTTGAGTGGGTCCGCCCGCTTTGCCGAACAGCTCGACGCCGGTGCTGACGCCCGCACCATCACGGACAGCTGGCAGGCGGAATTGGGCCAGTTCGTCCGCGATACCCGCCAATACCTCCTCTACAACGGACCGCGCTAGGCCAGCCGGAAATACTGTGACGATTGGGATGGGAATTCACATGCTCAGAAAAGGAAGTACTTTGATGACGGCCGCCGCTACGGCGCTGCTCATGACGGGCGCGGGGGTGGTGGCGGCCGGGGTCGCTGCAGCCGCCCCGCCCACCACGGCACGCACGACGACGGTCACCGCCTCACCGGACATCGAGGCAATGATCTCCGGCATGTCGCTGGACGAAAAGATCGGCCAGATGACCTGGACCCACGTCTACGGATCCTCGGCCGATGACACGTCCATGGCGGCAAGCAACCAAGCACGTTACGGGGTCAATACTCCGGCGGAAGTCGTGGCCAAGTACAACCTTGGCGGCGTCCTCTACTTCGCGTGGTCCGGGAACACCAACAACCCCCGGCAGGTTGCCGGACTGTCCAACGGCCTGCAGCAAGCTGCCGTGGGCCAGGACGGTACCGGCATTCCGCTGGCGGTCACCATCGACCAGGAAGGCGGCCTGGTTGCCCGCATCGGACCGCCGGCCACCGTCCTCCCGGGCAATATGGCGTTGGGAGCCACGGCAGACGCGGAACTTGCGAGGGCACAGGGCGAAATCCTGGGCTCTGAGATGCGCGCCATGGGCATCAACGTGGACTTCGCACCCGTGCTGGACCTCAACTCCAACCCGGACAACCCCGTGATCGGCATCCGCTCCATGGGCGAAGATCCCGCATTGGTCAGCGCGCTCGGTGTGGCGCAAATCGACGGCATCCAGGAACACAACGTCGGCGCGGCAGCCAAACACTTCCCCGGCCACGGCGATACCTCGGTGGATTCCCACTACGGACTACCCACCGTCACCTACGACCGCGAGACCCTGAACCAGCACCTGAAACCCTTCAAAGCCGCCATTGACGGTGGCGTGGACATGGTCATGACAGCGCACATCATTGTGGAGGCCATTGACGCGGAGATGCCCGGCACCCTGTCCCACAAGGTCCTCACAGGATTGCTTCGCGATGAGCTGGGCTTCAAGGGCCTGGTCACCACCGATGCCTTGGATATGGCCGCGATGGCCGCCGAATGGCCCCAGGAAGAGATAGCGGTCAAGGCCATCCAGGCCGGCTCTGACATCCTGCTCAACTCCCCCGATGTGGACGCCTCGTTCGCAGGGGTCCGTGCCGCCGTCGAGTCCGGTGAGCTCACCGAGAGCCGCCTTGATGAGTCTGTCCGGCGGATCCTCGAGTGGAAGGTCAAGCGGGGTGTCTTCGAGCAACCGATGGCAGACCCCAGCGCCGTGGACACCCTTGTTGGAAGCGCAGAGAACCTGGCCACGGCCAAGCTGATCTCGGACCGGGCAGTGACCCTGCTCCGCAATGAGGACAAGGTCCTGCCCCTCGCATCCGGCAGCTCGGTACTCATGGTGGGGGCCGGTTCAGCCTGGCCGGAGCTCGCGGGACCGATGCTCAAGGAGCAGGGATTTACGGTCACTGAAGACTACGAGGATGGGGCATCCCCCTCCGCGGCGTATCGCGCGCGTGCGGTAGCCGCAGCCAGCACCGTGGATGCCGTGGTCTTCGCTTCGTACAACGCAACCGGCAACGCTGCGCAGCAGCAGATGGTTGCGGAACTGGCAGCCACTGGTACGCCCGTCATCGTTGTGGCCACACGCAATCCTTACGACATCAGCGTCTTGCCCGGCGCCGACGCCGTACTCAACAGTTACGGGGTCAAGGACGTCAATTTCCACGGCGCCGTCCGTGCCATTTCAGGGGCGGTGAACCCCGGCGGCAAGCTTCCGGTCAACATACCGGAAGCAGACGGCGACGGCGTCCTGTTGCCTTTGGGCTTCGGCCTCCACTACGACACCGCGACGCCGGCAGCGGTCACCTTCACGGACAAGCCGGGCCGCGGGCAGGACTCGTACACGGTTCCGGCAGTGGACGGCGTGGTCTACCTGGTTGACGGCAAGGAAATCGCGGCCGGGACGTACAAGAAGCCTGAGGGCACTGTGACGGTCACTGCAGTCCGCGGCAAGGGGTACGTCTTTACCGACGGTGCCATTACTGAATGGAGCCACACGTTCACCACGGGGCTGCCCAAGTCTTAAGGCCCAGGTTGAATGCCTAAAAGGCTCAGACCACGGACGAGTTCATCAGTGCCACCGTGATGAGCAGGGCAACCCCGAACATCGGCAGGCAAAGGACCATGTTGGTCAGGCGGTTGTCCCTCATCACGGCCACGAACTCGCGAAGGAAGGCGCTGGGCACGAAGTACCTCGCGGTCGGAGCACCCACTACCTCCGCGTTGATCTTCTGGCGTCGGGACAGGAGGGCAGCGCGGAGTACATGGTAGTTGTTGGTGCACACCAGCAAGGGCCCTTGGATTCCCTTTTCAGCAAGCAAGGCCACGGAATAGGCCAGGTTCTCGCGGGTGGTGGTGGCCTGGTTTTCTTCCAGCACGTCGCCGGAAGCAGCGCCCTTTGCCACCAGATACTCCTTCATTGCCGTGGACTCGGGCCGGGGTTCATCCGGGCCTTGACCCCCGGAAGGCACCAGGACCGGCCTGACCGGTGCGCCGCCGTCGTAAATTTCCAAAGCTTTGTTCAGGCGCGCGGCGAGCAACGGCGGGACTTTGCCGTCGATCAAACCGGAACCCAGGACAATGACGGCCGCCGGATTCGCGCTGAAGCGCATCCTTGAATACACCAGGGCATACCCGAGGAACACCACAAAGGCGCAGCCCAGGTAAGCGCAGAGGAAGAAGGCCAACGCGGCGAGGCCTGCCAGGACGGGCTGCCCGCTCAGGACGAAGAGGAACGCGACCACCGGAGCGAGGAACACCGCCAGCCCCACCGCAATGGGGAGAAAGCTGCTGATGCCGGGGCCTTCCCTGCGGACCATCGTGATCCCGTTGGCGATCAGGAAGCCCGCGAACACAAAAATGCTCACCACCGGAACCACCACTACCACCAGGTTCAGCCATTCGAACCACGGGTTCAGGTCGATCAGGAAGTCCAGGATGGCCTGCAACAGGAGCCATACCGCCACCAGGAGCAGCACCCCGTTGCGGAGCCTGCGCCGATCGGACTGGTAGGAGGCAAGGAAGAGCCCCGCGAAGAGAAGTCCAAGGACCAGGTTCAGCATGGTCCAAGCCTATGCGTTGGGGGCTGGTGCCTCGCGGTGCCCGGCTCAGGCCGATTCGCGGATGACCAGCTTTGTGG
This sequence comes from Arthrobacter sp. YN, assembly GCF_002224285.1. Lineage (GTDB taxonomy): Bacteria > Actinomycetota > Actinomycetes > Actinomycetales > Micrococcaceae > Arthrobacter. Next base: position 4,961,123 of record NZ_CP022436.1, read on the forward strand.
GGGACGAGATCATCATCGAAACGTCCGGATGCGGGCCCCGCGATGTGGCGAAAAAAGTGTTGGAGCATTTTTCGTAGTGGAGATGCTCCGATCCCGCTGCCGTCCCACATCCTTAGGAATGGAACACCACGCCAGCTCGTGCGGCGGCGTCCGCTGTTACTGTCGCATCCCGTAGAGCTGGAAGGGGCGTGCTGCTTCTAGAACCGGGAGACCCAAAGTGGATACTGCAAGCCATCCCATTTCAAAAGACGCCACCACTGACTACAGAAGTCGTCTGCACTGCGATTGCGTACCGTAAGCGGACCATCAATCGCTCATATGCGCTTGACTTTACAACTGCGTGAAAAACGTCAAGGGTGTGAGTTCCGGCAGCGCGGGAATCAACCCGCCCCGGCACATGGGGGAAAGTTTTTTGAAAAAATCGATGTTGAGCTTTGCACGCCCGGCCGGCGTTGCTATCGCAATTTCTCTGATCCTCAGCGCGGGTAGCCTACCAGCGCAGGCGTCCCCTGAGGAAGCAAACCAAGCGACTAACGACTCGGCTGTTTCGATCGTGAATGAAGCGTTAAAGGCCGATGACGGCCTGGTTCCAAAGGACTCCATTACCGGAAGCGCTCCGGCGATCGCAGGAGCACTACCGGCCCCGGAAGGAACAGGTGCCACAGGCAAACAGGTTGATGTGGCAATCAAGGCGCAGGATGAAGATGATTCCGTGTCGAAAATCGGTGATGATTCATCAAGCCTGATGACCGTTCTACGGCACGGTGATAAGGCCTTCTTCGACTTGGAAATCCCGGATGGCTACACGCCGCCCCTGCAGACCGACGGCTCAGTACTCCTCAAAGACAGCGAGTCAAGCCTTCTGTACCCGTTCATCAAATCCCCCTGGGCTTTGGACGCGAACGGTCAGAAACTAGCTACTAACTACGAAATCGTTGGCAGGACACTAATCCAGCACGTAGACACCGAAGGGGCTCAGTACCCGATCGTTGCCGATCCGAGTATCCAGTGGATTCCATACCCCATCATCGCTATGTGAGGGTATGAAGCCCACGCCATCGGTGCGAGCATTGGCACGATCCTGGCTGCAGGCGCCGGCGGCGGCTGCATGCTTTCGCTGGTTGGCGGAATCCCTGGACGTATCTTCGCCATGGTCTGCGGAATTGTTGGATTCTCCGGAGCGAAAGACGTCATGAGGCACATCTCCTCAATGTGGGCCTCCAACGGACTGAACGCCACCACCTGCTATGGATTCCCCGTTACCGGCCGAGGCGGCCAAACGGTCCAGCCCGCACGCGACTGCCAATAGGAGCCACCATGAAAGAGAACATCAAGAACTTCAGGGTCCCATACCTGCTGTTACTCATCCTCGGATTGGTAATAATGCTGACCACCGGTGACTTGACGCCCGAATGGAAGATAGGCTTCATCGTATGGGGTTCCCTCCCGTTCTTCATCAATGAAGTGCGGCTATGGCGCCAGCGACGCTTGACCGCGGAACTCTACCGATCCCAGGAGAATAGTTCCAAGAGCGCCGCTGATATACGTCATGCCTACCGGGACCCCACTCACTGACACTGACCAACATGCGATCGCGCTCGAAACTCATAACGGCACCAGCCCCGGACGAGAGCTCATAATTCAACCCCTGATGCCGATATGCACACCCGCATATCGCGTATTCGGTTAGGACTCTGCGTTTTCTTCTCAGAGAAATTCGCCAGGGAACTCTTTTCCACGATGAAAACCAGATCCGCCTAAGCAGAAGGAGGAGGCCTCCGAGACCTCCTCCTTCTGCTTGTCTTCTTCCTCCTGGCGCAGACGGATCACCTGTTCCCACCAAAGAGACAGACGATATCCCATTTCCTTAGAACCGGGACACTGTCGGTGGGACACCACTGGCTGGTGCGGTTTGTACTGCACGCAATGGAGAGGGCAAACCCCGTGTGTCGAGAACTTCCTGAATCTCATCCGAAGTAGTCACATCAATGCCTAACACTGTCGTTGCCTGAAGGGTTCGCTCGTCTTGGCGGCCGGTGGGCGGTACATCCCTGTCCTCGTTGCTGGCGCGGGCTTCGGCCAGGGTGGAGGTTTTGGTGTCGGGGTGGTGGTGCCGGAAGTCCAGAAGTATGCCAGGCCCGTTGGGGACGTAAAAGTCTTCGCTGAAGGGATCAAGGCCCAAGTGGCGACAATACGTAACGAGCATGTCGTGGGTGAACCGGTCAGTGGTCTTGAACGATTTATAAGCGGCGGTGTCCTCAAAATCAGCGAACGCCATACCGTCCCTGTCGAACACCCACTTGTCATCGTTGACCAAGCTGACATACGAACCGTATTCTTCAGAGCCCATCACCATGATCTTGCGGACACCATACCTTCCCCGATGCTCCGGATAGCTCTTCTTGTCGAAAGAATGCGGTACCTCATGGACGGTCACGAAGTGAATGCCACGCTTCTTCGAGTACTCGAAGTAGAGCTGGTTGGTGAGATCAGCACCGGATGCGGAATCGGTCACAACTGCAGTCCACGCCGGGTTCGAAGTCTCCAGGAACAGACGCTTGCTCCCGCCACCGAGTGGTAACAATCTCGCGAACTGTGCCTAAGGATGCGCGATCTGCTGGGCGAACTGGTTCAACGCCGCCGCCACAGCGCCCGGGTGGCTCAGTGTGGCGTAATGGCCGCCCGGGATTTCCACCGGTTCGATTCCCAACCGATCCTGTACTTGGCGCCGCATGAACGGCGCTGGAAAGAACAGGTCGTCACGGCACAGAATGGCCAGTGTGGGCACGTCCGGATGCCGGCCAGGCCAAGGTCCTGACATCCAGGCCCCCTGCTGATCGCGCTCCTTGTCCCGGGCTTGCTGTGCAAGATCATCCGGGACGAGGTTGAAGAACGCCTCTTCGGGGATGGTCTCGCGGTCATGCCCGGTATTGGTCCACCAGTCACCGAAGGTCTCGCCCGGCAGGGGAATCATTGCCGAGAGGTACACCAGGCCGTCGGACGTGAGTTCATTGCTGACCAAGGGTGCCGTAAAGCCGCCCAGCGAGTGGCCCACAACTATGGTGTGCCGCGCGCCGTCGGCCGCCCCGGTTGCCGCGCGGGTGTAGTCCTCAAGCATCGCGCCGTCGTCTTCGATGGGGAGGTCGACCGCGATGACCCCATGGCCCGCCGATTCGAGCAAGGGCCTGACCAAGTGCCAGTCCCACGCCGTGGAACCGCCGCCATGAATCAGTATGAAAACCGCCATTTTCCCTCCCCGTCCCAGTTCACGGTGTGTGCCGTCACCAACGGGTCCGCAAAGCCACGTGTGGCCGGTGGGTTGGTCAGAAATTCATCGTAGTCCCGGCCCTCCGGCAAAGGCCAGAACACCTGGGTGCTGCCTGAGGCGCGTCTGGTGCGTCCCGCCGTCGAGGGCTATTCCGCGGCCCAAGTGCGGGGTAGACTCCGGCCCAGGCGCGGGGGAAGCGTCTTGGCACTTTGGGGGGATTGCAGTGGGAACTGTTGTCAGTGTTTCAGGAACGCCTGTGCGCCGCTTTTCTGACCGGGGGCGGTCCCGCTGGGGCACTTTGGTTGCGGCAGCCGGAGTGGCGTCGCTATTAATTTCCGGACTCCCAACTTCTCCTGCTGCGGCAGACATCGTCGCGGACATCATCGACGTGGGGCCCGAAGCCAGCGACGTAGCGGTCAACCCCGTCACCAATACTGTGTATGTCACTACCCGCGATGGGCTGACCGTCATTAATGGAAAAACACAGGCCACAGTCAAAATAACGACGGGGAGCACCCCGGTGGCTGTCGCGGTTAACACTGCGACCAACAAGATCTACCTCAGCCTCAAAAGTGACCCATCCGCGCCGGGATCCGTGGCCATTGTCAACGGTGCCACTCATGCCGTCGCCAGAGTTACGGTGGGCGCCGCTCCCGGAGAGCTGGTCATCGACCAGAAGACCAACAAGATCTACGCGGGCACCCTTGACGGCGTTTCCGTCATTAACGGAAGCACCAACGCCAGCACCATCATCAACTCCGGATCGGTCAGTACGCTGGTCATCAATCAGGTGACCCATCGGCTGTATACCCTGGGTGGAGGTGGCCTCAATGTCATCGACACTGCAACCAACGCCGTAACTCGCATTGACCTGGGCACCAATGCAATGCCGAGCTACTTGGCCGTCAATCAGGTGACCAACAAGGTCTACGTCGCCGTACGGGCGCGGCAGTATGCAGCGCTGGAAGTTGTTGATGGAGCCACAAACCAAGCAGGCGGGATGTTCTCCGATCTCAACGCCAGCCCCACGTCCCTCTCCGTGGACGAAAAGAACAATCGGGTCTACTTCGGCCGGACTTCACTGGGCGATGGCACCATTTCATCGCGGACCGGGCTGCTGGCGATATTCGACGACGGCGGACCGGGGCGGGTCGATATCAGAACCGGCGCGGCGCCAGGAGCGATTGCCGTCAACGGAACCACCAACAAGGTGTATTTTGAGGCCGGCTACAGGGGCACCACGGTGGTCGATGGTAAGAGCTTTGCTCTCTCCACACTGTCACACCCCTTTACGGGCACCCTGGCCGTCAATGAGGCCACCAACAAAATCTACGCAAGCAATTGGCAAGGGTCCGTAACGATCATTGACGGGAACAGCCCCACACCCCTGAAAAACGACTTCAGCGGTGATCGAAAGACGGACCTGTTGGCCCGCGACGCTTCGGGTGTCTTGTGGCTCTACCCGGGAAACGGGGCCGCCGGATGGCTCCCCCGCACCCAAGTGGGTTCGGCGTGGAACTCCATGACCGCCGTCGTCAGTCCCGGCGACTTTAACGGCGACAAGAAACCGGACGTTCTTGCTCGCGATGGTGCCGGCCACCTGTGGATGTACCCGGGAAACGGGGCGGGTGGTTGGCTGGCGCGGGTTCACGTCGGGTCGGGCTGGAATGCCATCACGGCCATCGTTACGCCAGGGGACTTCAATGGGGACGGCACCGCCGACATCCTCGCCCGCGATACTTCCGGGACCCTCTGGCTGTACCCCGGCGACGGTCGGGGAGATTGGTTGCCCAGGACCAATCTAGGGACCGGCTGGAACGCGCTGACGGCAATTGTTGGCTCGGGTGACTTCAACAGCGATGGCACCCCCGATGTCCTTGCCCGTGACGGATCCGGTGTCCTCTGGCTCTACAACGGGAACGGCACCGGAGGCTGGGCATGGGACCGCCAGAAGGTCGGTGAGGGTTGGAACAGCATGACGGCCATCGTCGCCCCAGGAGATTTCAACGGTGACGGGCGGCCGGACATTGTGGCCCGCGATGGCAGCGGCTCACTCTTCTTGTACCCGAGCGCCAGCGATGGAGCGTGGCTGCCTACCGTCCGGATCGGACAGGGCTGGAATGGCATGACCGCCCTGCTCTAGAAGCCGTCAATTTATACCCCTAGGGGGTACTTGCTTTATACCCCCATGGGGTATAAGTTGGTGTCATGAGCACGCCAGATCTGAGCATGGGCCAACCAGACGCACCCCCCACCGAGGTGGATCCGGAGCACGCCGCACCCCACGGGTACACCAGCAACAAGGATGCCTACCTCAAACGATTGAAACGGATCGAGGGGCAAGTCCGCGGAATAGCGCGGATGGTGGAGGACGACAAATACTGCATCGACATCCTCACCCAAGTAGCCGCCGCCACCAAGGCCCTCCATGCCGTCAGCCTTGGACTCGTAGAAGAACACATCGGCCACTGTGTGGTCGGCGCTGCCTCCGAGCCCAACCCCGAAGCCCGCGCCGAACAGATCGACGCCAAAGTGAAGGAGGCCACCGATGCCATCGGGCGCCTGCTGCGGTAATTCCGCCAACAACCACCACACCATTCAACTCACCACCAAGGAGAGCTCCATGAGCCAGACCATCCAGACCAACGTCAACGTTTCCGGCATGACCTGCGGCCACTGCGTCTCCAGCGTGAGCGAAGAACTTGAGTCACTCACCGGCGTCGAGAACGTGGCTGTGGACCTCAACCCCGGTGGACTGTCCACCGTAACCATCACCTCAACCAAAGAGCTCTCGCCATCTGAAATTGGCGAAGCCGTGGCAGAAGCCGGCTACCTGGTGGTAGCCAACGAAGCTTAGGAGTCCTCTTGAGTACCCAGGAGACTTTCAACCAACCTGCACACAGGGTCATTGAACTGGACATCGAGGGCATGACCTGCGCCTCGTGCGTCAATCGAGTGGAACGAAAACTGGGCAAACTTGAAGGCGTCGAGGCAAGCGTCAACCTGCCCCTCGAATCAGCCCACGTCACCGTCCCGGCAACCGTGACGGACCAGCAGATCGTCGACACGGTCAACGCGACGGGCTACAAAGCCACCGTCCGCCAAGCCCCACCCCAAAACACCCGCGAACCCCGCCCCCACGAGCACCACCACGGCAACGAGGCTCCGGAAGCAGAGCATGATGCCGGGCACGAAAATCACATGGAGCACGGCCCCTCCGCATCGACACTCCGGCCCCGCCTGATCGTCGCCGCCCTCCTGACCGTTCCCGTCTTCGCCATCTCGATGATCCCAGCCCTCCAGTTCGCCAACTGGGGTTGGATTGTCGGGGCGTTGGCCCTGCCGGTGGTGAGCTGGGCGGCCTGGCCTTTCCACAGGGCTGCTGCCATCAACGCCCGCCACTTCGCCTCTACGATGGACACGCTCGTGTCCATCGGTGTGATCGCCGCGTACCTCTACTCTGCGTGGCAGTTGTTCGCGGACCCCCGGATGACTGAACACCCCGGCATGGAGAGCATGTCCGGCGGCGGGCTGTACTTCGAGGTCGCCGCCGTGGTCACCACGTTCCTGCTGCTGGGGCGCTACCTTGAAGCGAACGCGAAGGCCAAGGCCGGTAATGCCCTCAAGGCCCTGCTGAATCTGGGCGCAAAGGATGCCACGATCCTGGTGGACGGCGTGGAGCAGAAGATTCCTGCCGATCAGCTGCTGGTGGACGACGTCATTGTGGTCCGCCCAGGCGAGAAGATCGCCACCGACGGCGTGGTCACTGATGGCGCTTCCGCCGTCGACGCTTCACTGGTCACGGGCGAATCGGTGCCGGTCGAAGTCGGCCCTGGCAGCGCGGTGACGGGCGCTACCATCAACACGTCCGGCCGCCTGCTGGTCCGTGCAACCCGTGTTGGTTCGGACACGACGCTCGCCCAAATGGGTCGTCTGGTCAGCCAGGCACAGACCGGAAAAGCGCCCATTGCCCGGCTCGCGGACAGGATCAGTTCTGTCTTTGTGCCGATCGTGCTGGTGATTGCCCTGGTCACGTTCCTGTTGTGGCTGTTCTTCTCGGGCGACCTCAACGCAGCTTTCACGGCCGCGGTCGCTGTCCTCGTTATTGCTTGCCCCTGCGCCTTGGGTCTGGCCACTCCCGTCGGCCTGCTGACGGGGACGGGCCGCGGTGCTCAGCTCGGCATTCTGATCAAGGGCCCACAGGTCCTTGAGGACACCCGGCACGTGGACACTATCCTGCTGGACAAGACGGGCACCGTGACCAGCGGCAAGCTCGCCGTGGACCACACTGTTGCACTGAACGGCCATTCAGCGGCCACCGTCCTGACATTGGCAGGGGCCGTTGAAGCCGCTTCCGAGCACCCGATCGCCCACGCGATCGCCGCCTCGGCGCAAGAAGCACTGCACGACGCCGGCAGCCTGCCTCGCGTAGAGGGCTTCAGTTCCGCTCCAGGCGGCGGCGTCCGGGGAACCGTTGCGCTGGACGGCGTGACCAGGACTGTTGTCGTCGGACGCTCCGGCTGGCTCGAGGAGAACAGCGTCACGCTCGATTCAGGTCACCGTGAAGCACTTACCGCGCAGGAAAACGGTGGTGCCACAGCAATCTGGGTTGCCATCGACGGCCAGCCTGCCGGCATTGTCAGCCTGAGCGACACCATCAAGCCCGGCTCTGCAGCAGCAATCCAGAAGTTGAAGGAACTGGGCATCCGCCCCATCCTGTTGACCGGGGACAACGCCGCCGTAGCCACCCAGGTGGCTGTCGCCGTCGGGATTTCGCCTGAGGACGTATTCGCCGGTGTTCTGCCGGAGGGCAAGGTCGAGGCTGTCAGGAAGCTGCAGGCTTCCGGCGCTACGGTGGCCATGGCCGGTGACGGCGTCAACGACGCTGCAGCCTTGGCGCAGTCGGACCTTGGCATCGCCATGGGCTCGGGCACGGATGTAGCCATCGAAGCATCCGATCTGACGGTGATGGGGAGCGATCTTGGTCAGCTGGTGCAGGCGATTGAGCTGTCCCGCAAGACCCTGTCCACCATCAAGACCAACCTGTTCTGGGCGTTCTTCTACAACGCGATCGGCATCCCGGTGGCAGCCCTCGGGTTCCTGAACCCGATGATCGCCGGCGCAGCAATGGCAGCGAGCTCGGTGCTGGTGATAGCGAACTCGCTGAGACTGCGGTCTTTCGGGAAGTAGACCCGGAAAGCGAACAGGGGCCTGGTTAGGCCGTCCCGAAACGGACGGCCGACCGGGCCTTTGCTTTTGCTGCTTCCTCTTCCCGGTTCTTCGCCGGAGCGTGGCTCACCAGGGAGTCCAGGAGATGCTGCGTAATGTGGGCGATCTCGTGGACCGCCTCGGCGAAGGCTTCCTCGTTGGCTTTGGAAGGCTTGGTGGATCCGCTGATCTTGCGTACGTATTGCAGCGCTGCGGCCTCCACTTCGGCGTTCGTAGCATGCGGTTCGAAGTTATGCAGGGTCCTGATATTGCGGCACATAACCCCATGCTAACTATGGGCAGTGCTGCATGGGGAGGGGTGCCCATCGACGGTTTTTGGATTCCCGGGATAGGTTTTAGTTATTGGATCTTCCGGATGAGCCGGAGGCCGCTGGGGATGCCGAAGAGCTCGGGTCCGAACAAATGAAGGAGAATCTCATGGCTATTTGGGGTGCAGATGTTGATCAGCTTCGTCAGCTCGGTAACAAGCTGAAGGCAGGTGCCGAGAACATCGAGCAGCAGCGTTCACAGCTGAAGGGTGCTCTCGACGGCACCGACTGGAAGGGCCCGGACGCTGACAAGTTCCGCGGCGAGTGGGACAGCCAGCACGCTTCGAACCTGAAGAAGGTTGCCGACGCACTTCGCGAAGCCGGCGATCGCGCTCAGAAGAACGCTGAGCAGCAGCAGCAGGCCTCCAACTAAGACAGTTGGGAAGAACCCGGACGCACAAGCGTCCGGGTTCTTTGCTTTTAAGGCTCTTCAGCTCAGCTGCGTGGCGCTTTGGTGACGGACCCTGACGGGACGGGTTCGACGTCGTTCGGGTGGTCCAGGACCCGGGCCGCCGCCTCAGCGGGCTGGCCGGCAGCTGTGCGACGGTCTCCCCGCAACTCATCGACGCGGACCAGGACGACGCCGCCCACTATGAAAAGGCCGCCCAGCAGCTGAATGGGACCGGGGAGCTCGCCCAGCAGCAACCATGCCCAGATCACGGCGAACAGAACTTCGGTCAGGGACACGAACGATGCCACTTTGGAACCCAGGCTCCGCGCGGCCATGATCCCGGAAACATAGGCGAGGACAGTGGCCAGGATGATGAGTCCGACTGCGGACACCCACCACGGCGTTGTCCACGGTCCCAGGGTTGTATCGGCGGTGCTGAACGTCATGGGCAGCAAACCCAGCAGGCCGACCAGCCACATCACCAGCGCACCCACCATGAGCCCGCCGGACGCGAGCACCAGCGGAGGCAGGGTGTCGTTCTCCTTGGCAGTGATGAAGAAGTAGATCACCAGGCATACGGCCGCGGCCATGCCCCAAAGAACACCAATGAAGTCCACCTTCACGGCGCCGGTCAGGTCGAGCACCAGGACCAGGCCACCCAGTGAAAGGAGGGCGCCCACAGCGGTAAGGGCCCGGGGCCGGCGGCGGCTTGCGATCCACAGCCACAGGACGATCATCACCGGAGCCAGGTACTCCAGCAGCAAAGCGACGCCCACGGACAACCGCGCGACGGCGTTGAAGTAGAAGAGCTGGCATCCTGCGACGCCGATCAGGCCGAACAGCAGGATGGTCAGCCAGTTGTCCTTGAGTTGGTGCCAGCGTCCTCGGAGAACCACGACGGCGGGAATCAACAGAATCAGCGCGGCACCGGTGAGGCGCACGGCAACAGCGGCGCCGGGTGACCAACCGGTTTCCAGCATCGACTTGGCGAACGAGCCGGACGTGCCAAAGACAGCGGAAGAAAAGAGTGCGATGCCGAGTCCTGATGCCAGGAAACCTTGTGCATCAGCCTTCGTCGTTGGAGCTGACACAGCAGCCTCCTGTCAGGAGTAAAGTGGGCTTATGGTCATGACAGTACTCCCGGAACTTGTAAGGAGTCAAAGTGCTTTTTGCGCCTGACACCGAAGTAGCCCTTCGCAGCGTCGTCAATCTCATCAACACGGCCGCCAACGGAGAGGAATCGCTCGCCACACTGGAGGACCTCAACACCTTCCTGGACGCCGAAGAGTTCACGGGCTCCAGGGTTAACTCCCCTGCGGAACTGACCAGCATCAAGCGTCTCCGCAGCGAACTCGCAGCGCTCTGGAGTGCCGACGAGGACACGGCCGCCAAGTCCGTCAACAAGCTGCTGATCGATGCCAAGGCACTCCCCCAACTTGTGAAACATGACCACTGGGACTGGCACCTCCACGCCACCACTCCTGAAGCTCCGCTGGCAGACCGGATGGGCACAGAAGCAGCCATGGCCATCGTCGACGTCATCCGCAGCAGGGAAATGGACCGCATGCGCGTGTGCGCGGCCGAGGACTGCGACGCCGTGGTACTGGACCTCAGCCGCAACCGCTCCAAGCTCTACTGCGACACCGGCAATTGCGCCAACCGCGCCCACGTCGCGGCCTACCGGGCCAGGAAGGCCGCCGAGGGCGAGTAAAGGGCATAATGGCGCTATCCACACGGTCGATGCAGAGGACACCCACCATGACAGCGAGTTCCATCAGCGAGTACATCGACCAGTACGACGGCGACGTACAGCAACGATTGCTGACCGTGTACCAGATGATCAAGTCGGCCGTACCGGCTGAAGCGGTGGAATCGATCAGTTGGCGCATGCCCACGTTCAAACTCGGCGTCGAGCCATTGTTCTTCTTTACCGGAACCAAGCGCCACGTCGGGTTCTACCCCACACCGCAGGCGATCACGCACTTCTCAACGGCTTTGAGCGACTACGGAACCACCGAGCACGCCATCCAACTGCCCCACAATGCCCCGCTCCCCATCGAGCTCATCCAGGAGATCATCGATTGGCGGCTGCAGCAATTGCCTTCAGACGAGGCATGACCGGTTCGATCAAGCTGCGCTTTCCGGCCACGTCACACGATCGCCGGAGACCATCGACATCGGCCCCAGGCTTACGCCCTTTCCCCGGACCAGCGTGTACGGCTGCACCAGGCTCAGCGCGAATCCCGCTGAGTGTTCCAACGCGAGATGAATGGCGTCACCTTCCAGGCCCACAAGCCTGACGTCGGACACCACGACGGCGGCCCGCAGGTCCTCGCGCTGGTCGGTCAGCGCGTCGTAGCATTCGGCGATGGCGGCGTGGGACTCCACTTCGCCAGCCCCGGGCTTCGTCTCCGCACCGAGGAGGAAGTGGTCGCCGTCGTCCTTGATGGCTGCCGCGAAGGGGTGGAGCCGGCCGGAAACGGTGAGGCGTTGCACTGCCAGCGGCAACGCCAGGTTGAGCAAGGTATCCACGTCCGCCTGGGCCGTTTTATCCACGGATTCCCGCCAAGGTGCCATCAATTCCCCCCAAGAAAGATAGTCGTGGGCCCACCCTACCCGCGGACTTCAGCCAGCGGAATTCCACAGCACACACAAAAAAGCGCTCCCCCACCACGGTGGGGAAGCGCTGAAAGGTTAGCGGCCGGCGTCGGGCGTTTCAGTCTGGTCGTCCGGAGCAGCCGGGCCGCCGTGGCCGGGACGCTTGGAGCTGAGGTTCACCCCGGAGCCCTTCCCGAGGTGGTCGGCATTTTCCTTGTGGCTCATGGAAAGCATGGCCGCCACAACAAGGCTCACGATGAACGCGATGCCGGCGCCGGTGAAGGCGAGGTCGAACCGCGGGGCCTTTGCGCTGCCGCCCGAAGCGAAGATGAGCACGGCCACGAAGGCCAGTACTGCAAAGAACGCGGAGAACATGAGGGGTCCCTTGACCGAGGTCCGCATCTTGCGCGGTTCTCCTGGTGTCTGGTCAGCCACGGTCATTCCTCCAATGATGGCGGTTCGTGTCCGCCGGTCTGTAAAAGTTCTACAACGAGTAGAACGTCCAGCTACTAGTTTACGGCCTCGGGCGAAGCACTGGGCCCAGCAGCCTGGGCCGTGCCACCGGAGCTTGCCTTGGAATCATGCCGCAAGGTCAGCCCGGACAGGATCCACAGCACGCCGGAAATGATGGCCCCGCCGCCGGCAACACCCAACAGCGCATGGGCCCCGAGCGAGGTGAAGAACGGCAGCAAAACGGCCGTGCCAACGGAAATGACGCCGGAAACCAGCCAGTCGCGAGCCAGGGAATCACGCTTCCTGATGCCGTGCACCACCTCGAGGAGGCCCAGCACCAGCAGCGCCAGCATGGCTGAAAGAGCGACGCCCGCATCAGACTGGGTGACCAGTGCGCCAATTCCGCCGAGCGCCATCACCGCAGGCACCGCCGCCGGCAAAGCGCGGGACATCCACACGGCCCCGGCAGTCGCAAGCAAATACAGGCCCACGGCCCACGCCAGGACGTGCACGGACGGGGAAGCCCAGAAGATGGTGACCGCGCCAAACAACAGTACCACCGTGGCACGGATCAGCACGGGTTTCCAGAGTCCGGCCGCGGAGGCAGAAGGAGTCTGGGCAGGAGTCGCTGGGAGAGTCACCCGTCCAGTTTAGTGGGAACCCAGCACCATCCACCGATCAGTGCGTGCGCGCAGCCCCAAAGTCACCCCGCGGGCCAGCATGTAGCCCAGCGCAAACGCGGCCCACAGCCAGAGGAGCCCCGCCTCGCCGTCGGGCCTTAACTGGTGGATGGCCACCAGCAGCGGCAGGTAGACCACCAGGTTGACGACGCCGGCAATCGCCAGATAGCGCGCGTCGCCGGCACCGATGAGGACTCCGTCCAGGACGAAGACATAGCCCGCCAGCGGCTGCCCGACCGCCAGGACCCATAGAGCGACAGTGAGGGCGGAGCGAACACCGGCGTCGGGAGTGAAGAGGTAGCCGGCCCAGGGTGCCGCAATGGCAAGGAGTACACCGGTGATCACGCCGAATCCCAGGCCCCAGCGGATCATGGTGCGGGTCAGCTCACGGACGCGTTGGGCATTCCTGGCGCCAAGTTCCTTGCCGATCAAGGCTTGCGCAGCAATCGCGAGGGCATCCAGGGCGAACGCGAGGAACGAGAAAATGGTCATGGCCAACTGGTGCGCGGCCAGGTTCACAGCCCCTTGGGCCGTGACCACCAGAACAGTGGCGAGGATGGCGAGGCGGAGACTCAGGGTGCGCAACATAAGCCATGAACCCACCTTGGTCATGGCCCGGATGCCATGCCAGTCGGGCTTCAAGGACACGCCGTGTTGCCGCGCATTCCGGCTCACCATCACCAAATAGACCGCCGCCATGGCCCACTGCGCAATGCTGGTGCCGATCGCGGAGCCTGCCACGGACATGTTCAGTCCGTAGACCAGGAACAGGTTGAGGGCGATGTTCAGCGCGAAACCGGCGGTGGCCACCAGCAACGGAGTCCGGGTGTCCTGGAGCCCACGGAGGACGCCGGTCCCGGCGAAAATGAGCAGCATCGCGGCCAGGCCCGGCATGGACCAGCGCAAATAGTCGACGGCAAATTGGCGGACATCACCGGTCGCCCCCATGAAGCCAACCAGCGGTTCAGCCGCCACAAAGCCAACCACGGCGAGCGCCAGGCCCAGCAGCAGCGCCAGCCACACGCCGTCGCGCCCTGCTGCCAAAGCCTTCCCCAACTTGCCGTCGCCGATGGCCCGGGCGACTGCCGGCGTCGTCGAATACGCCAGGAAGACCATCAGCCCCACTGCGGTGTGCAGGATGGTGGACGCGAGGCCCACACCTGCCAGCTGGTCGACGCCCAAATGCCCCACAATGGCGGAGTCGGCCAGCAGGAACAGCGGCTCGGCAATGAGCGCGCCGAACGCGGGGACGGCCAGGCGGAGGATCTCGCGGGCGTTGGAGCGCGTGGGTGTGATTGTGGTTTGAGGCACTAAACAAGCCTAGTCCGCTGTGGGCCGGGTACATTTGGGCCGTGTCACACGAGCATCCCGTCACCGTTTCCGTCGCCCGCACCATCCTGCCGGGCTATACCCGCCAAGCCAACGCGTGGGCCCACGCCGGCCAGGAACTCGCCCGCGAATGGCCGGGATACCTGGGGTCGGGGTGGGTTCGCAATGGGGTGGACTCCACCGAATGGCACATGCTCTATCGCTTTGCTGACGCCGAGTCGCTGCAGGAGTGGGAGGACTCCGAGGAGCGGCGCTGGTGGATCGACAGCGCGAGGGACATGATGGAGACCACCCGCGTGGAGCGTCACACGGGGATTGAGGGCTGGTTCTCGCGGCCTGGCGACGTCTCGGTCGTTGTGCCCGAAACGGTGGTGCCGCCGCGCTGGAAGCAGGCCATCAGCATCTTCCTGCCGTTCTTCCCTTTGAGCTTGCTGGCCAATTTCCTGCTGCATCCTTTGACGCAGGACTGGCCGTTGGTGTTTGCGGTGCTCCTCAACATCGTGATCCTCACGCCGCTGATGACCTACATTTTCCTGCCGATCACCACCCGGCTGCTGCAGCCATGGCTTCAGGCAAAGCCCCGCGGCAGCCGTCCTGTTCGGACCAAGGGGGCTGCGCGATGACCTACGTTCTTTCCGCAGACAAGGACCGCGTTGATCGCGATTGGCTCTGGAATGAACTCTCCACCAACGTCTACTGGGGGAGGTGGCGCACTCGCGCCGATGTTGAAGCACAGTTGGACAACGCTTGGCGGATCGTGGGTGCCTACGATTCCCGCACCGGCGCCATGGTGGGCTACGCCCGGGCGTTCTCCGACGGCGTCGCCATCGCTTACCTGGCCGACGTTTACGTCCACGAATCCGCGCGCGGCCAGTCGCTGGGCAAGGCCATTGTCCGGGAGATGATCGACGCCGGGCCGGGGGCCAACTTCCGTTGGATGCTCCACACCAGCGATGCACATGGTCTGTACCAGCAGTTCGGTTTTGCAGAACCGGATGCCCGCTACCTTGAGCGTCGCGAAGTCAGGTAGCTGGGAGTTTGGTCATAAAAGGCCACGATTAGTTGACACTTCAACCTAACTCCTGAAGGGTTGAAGTATGAACAAGTCCAGCTTGACCACCACAGCCCTGACCATCCTGCGCGTTATTGCAGGATTTCTCTTCGCCGCGCACGGTTGGCAGAAGTTCAACGAATTCACCATCGCAGGTACCCAGGCCTCCTTCGCCCAGATGGGCGTGCCCGGCGCCTCAGCAGTTGCCCCGATTGTGGCAACCCTGGAGCTCGTGGGCGGCATCGCGCTGATCATCGGGCTTCTTACCCGCGTGTTCGCAGCGCTCCTGGCCGTCAACATGCTCGGCGCACTCTTCCTGGTGCACGCGCCGGCCGGCGTCTTCGTCGGCAACGGCGGGTACGAGCTGGTGCTGCTCTTCGCCGGAGCCGCCTTGGCCCTCGCACTGGCCGGCGCAGGCAAAATCTCCGCCGACGCCGCACTGTTCGGCCGTTCAGGATCCAAGCTCCGCGTCCTGGCATAAGCACCCACCGACCCTCTCTCACATAACAGCCCCTTTACGCCAACGGTCTCTCACTTCCTTCAGGAAAGTGAGAGACCGTTGGCGTTTAAGCATGGGGATGTGAGAGAGGATCGGGGTCGGGAGGGCCTAGCCCTTGACGCCGGTCAGCTCGTTCGGGACGTGCTCCACCTGCGCCGACTTCGCCACCTTGCCGGTCTTCAAGTCCACCGCGTGGATGGTGCGGGTCGCCGGCTCGGTGACAAACGCCGTCGAGCCTTGGACAAAGAGCGTTGGCCGCGGGTCCTGCCAGGTTGTGGATTCTTCCCAAGCCCCAACCACCGGGATCGTCGACGTAACGGTACCGGTCAGGGGATCGATCACACGCAGGCCGCCATCCGTGCCAAGTACCAGCGCCTCACCGGCGGGCCCGCGGCCGAGCGAGCGGAAGGAGTAGCTGGTGCCGATATCCACCAACTGCAGGCTGGCCGTCTCAGTATTAACCAGGGAGATCCGCGTGGGCCGCTCGAGCTCGGCGGCCTTATCCACTTTGTAGTCACCGAGAATGACGGGCGACTTTTCGGAGCCCGCCTGGTTTCCCATCCGGCCGTAGGCATCAGGGCTGGCGACCTTGGTGATGGCGCCGTCCTTGTAGATGAGCATCCCGTTTTCGCAGCCAACCACTACAGCTTCGTTGGCGGCTACGGCCTCGCCGTGAACTCCGGGGCATTCTTCGTTGCGCACTACTTCCTTGCGTTCTTGCCCCTTGCCCGCCGACAGCACCGCGATGCCCGAGCGCCCCTCCTCGTTGCCGAGTGTCACCAGGAGCTTGCCGTCTTCCAGCTCCACAGCCACACCGTGATGTGCCTCGGGCGTTGTGTAGACGTCAGTCGCGGGCAGCTTTCCGTCCTCTACTGCAGCGGCCAGCGCAGGGGTTTGGAAGCTCTCCACCTTCCCGGAACCGTCATTGAAGAGCACGGTCTTATCTCCGTGCAGCACCACGTGACCGGCCTTGTCTGCCGCAAACGCCAACTCAGTCAGCTTGGGCTCGGCCACATAGTGGTGGCTGTGATCGCCGTGCGGCTCCGTCCAGGCGCCTGCGTCGAAGAGGCGGAAGGAGTCGCCTGTGGAGACGAAGACGTGCCGGCCATCACCGGCCGGGTTAAGTCTGTTGAAACCGGACATTTCCGCACTTCCCACCTGCTCAAGCGAGGTAGCGTCCAGAACGGAAATGCCGGCGTCGTGGGTGTAAACGAGCCGCGGAGTCGGCGCCCCAGCCTCCTTTGCGCTGGGTGCGGAGGTGGCTTGGGGCGTTGCGTCGACTGCGTTGCCGGCTGAGCCACCAGGGGCGGCGCACGCTGTCAGCAAGAGGGCAGAGAGCCCGACGGCGGCAATCGGCTGTGCGCGAAGCCTGCTTTTGGGCGCGGTGCGGACAGGGGACATGGGGGCGGGGTGATGAGGCATGTCTTAAATGATATTGATTCTCATTTATGGTGCAACTTGGTCGATCAGCTGCTTGTCACGTTTCGTGGCGTACGACCAGGCCGAATGGTGCCGGGGCAGCGGTTTCGGTGGTAGAACTAGCGTGATGAACACGATCCTCACCGGTGTCGGCGCCAGCGCCGGGACTGTCCAAGGGCCCGCTCGGCTCATTCACGGACCCGACGAATTCAGCCGCTTCCAGGCCGGCGATGTCCTGATCTGCCGCACCACCGACCCCGCATGGACCCCTCTGTTCGCCATGGCATCGGCAGTAGTCACCCAGACCGGCGGAATGCTGTCCCACGCAGCGATAGTGGCCAGGGAATACGGAATTCCAGCCGTGTTGGGCGTCCGCGATGCCCTTGATTTGCTCCCCGACGGAAGCCCGCTGACCGTAGACGGCGCGCAAGGAACCGTCACCGTGGCGGACAGCAAATGACACTTCTCACCCTGCACGCCGTGCGCCTCCTCGGATTCGCGGATACGGAGGCTGTAGCGGCGCGCTTCGCACAGGATCGCCTTGCGGTGGAGTCCCAGCTCATCGATGCCGGTGTGAACGGCCTTGTTACGTACAGCACGTTTGCGGGGAGCAGTGGTTGGTCGTTGTCGAGCTTTGGCCGAACTGAGAACGAGCGGCTGCTTGCCCAAGAGCTGGATCATGCAGGGGCACGCGGCGCGGTACTGGCCGTGCATGACGATTTCGCGGACCTAAACACCGGCGTCGTGGAGGCTTGCAGCGCCATCCAGCTGCAGACTCCGGACGGTGAGGGGGCTATGGATGTCCTGATAGGCGCCTTGGCAGCGTGGCGTCCGCTCGAAGCCCAGCTCGCCGGCGCGCTCCCCCGCTTCGAGGGTTACTCCGAGCGCCTGCTGAACGCATTGAAGCGCGTTCCAGAGGATACGGCCTGGTTGACGGCTACGGACCGCGATTCATTCCACCGCGCTTGGTTCGAGCTGCACGAGGATCTCATCGCCACCCTTGGCATCCAGCGCGCGTGACCCGTTCAACCCCTGGGACAGCCGACTTAGTCACGTAACAGAAACCTGCCAACAGTAAGATTCCAAGCATGAGCGATGACGCCGCCAATTCAGTGACCCTCCGCTTCCTCGCGGCTCCCATGGACGTTGGACACAGCGGGTCAGTCGACGCCGGCACGGTCCTTGAGTGGGTGGATAAGGCAGCCTACGCAGCAGCAGTGGGCTGGTCGAAGTCGTATTGTGTCACCGCCTATGTGGGCAACATCCACTTCACGGATCCGGTCAACAGCGGCGACATGGTGGAGGTGACGTCCACCATCGTCTACACCGGCCGCTCCTCCATGCACATCCACACCGTGGTCAGCTCGCGGGACCCCAAGGGCGGCCCTGAGACGATGCACAGCCAGTGCATGGTGATCTTTGTGGCGGTGGGGCCCGACGGCAAACCGATTCCCGTCCCCCAGTTTGAGCCGTCTACGCCTGAAGAGATCGAGCAACGCGACCATGCCCTGGCGCGCATCGAGGTCCGCGAGGAGATCGTCAATGCGATGAACGCCCAGGAATATACCGACGCCGGCACCGCCGAACGCGTCGTCCTGCGGTTCATGGCGTCCCCCACTGATGTGAACTGGGGCGGCAAGGTCCACGGCGGCATCGTCATGAAGTGGATCGACGAAGCCGCATATGTGTGCGCCTCCCGGTACGCCGGGAAGGACACAGTGGCCGTATTCTCCGGTGGTGTGCGTTTCTACCGGCCCCTGCTGATCGGTCACGTCGTAGAGGTGGAAGCCCGTCTCGTCTACACCGGCGCCAAGGGCATGCACATCGCGGTCCACGTCCGCTCCGGGGATCCCAAGAACCGCGAAATGAACCTGACTACGTATTGCCTCACGGTGATGGTGGCACGCGATGAAAGTGGCACTGCAGTGCCGATTCCGTCTTGGGTGCCAGTCTCCGAGGAGGACAAGAAGCTGCACGCTCATGCCCGCGAACTGCTGGAAATCCGCGGGCGGGCGCCGGGAAACCGGCTGCCGGATCACCTGCTGAAGGCGTCGGGCAACTAAGGTCAGGCAACTAAGGGAGCCGGCTCACCCTGAGTGTCGAAGCGCGCGTGAGCTGTCCGTCATCGGTGAAGGCTCACCGTCGGCCGGGTTGGCCCCGGCTGCAGCCATGCCATCGCTGCCAGATGGTCCGTGCCCGGCGTTTTTATGACGGAGGCACCAGAAAGGGTGAATCCGCGGAACAGAATGTGGTCCGGTCGGGTGGCCGGGAGGCTGGCCGGCCAGGTGAAACCGAAGCCGGCCCGGGCGTCGTCGAGTATCCCCAGCAGTGGGCCAAAAGAGCGGTCTGTGTTCGCCGTATTGAAGTCTCCGACCACCAAGAGCCGCGACGACGGATCCGCCTCCACCAGCCTGCTGAGCTTGGCAAGCCCGGCGTTCCGGCTGCGCACTTCACCGGGTCGGACCGAGGGCAGATGCACGGCATAGAGCTGGACGGGGCCGTCCGGCGACTCCAACTGCACGCTCATGGCGCGGGACCAGCCAAGCCCCAAGGTCAGGGGCCTGCCTTGGCTCAGGGGAAACCGGCTCCACACTCCCACCGTCCCGGCTACCTGCCGATACCCGAACGTCTGGTCCATCAACGGCGCAATCCGCTCCAGGGCGGGACCGGTGAGCTCCTGAAGGACCACGACGGCGGCACCGGACTGGATCACCTTTTCCACCGCCGCCTCGGCCTCCGGATTTCCAGCGCGGAGGTTCTGCGTGGCAACGCTCCATCCGTTGGCTGCCGCCTCCGAGGCGCCTGGAGCGGAAGCCGGTGCGGTGCCCGTCGCTATGACTGGCAGGAAGACCACGCACCAGGAAACCAGAGCGGCCGCCGCTGGGATGGAGCCAGCCCACGCTTTCGAGAGCAACGCCACGATCAAAAGGGCAGCTATGACCACCCCCAGCCATGGCAGGAAACTCTCGATGGCGAGCGCTATCCCGTGAGCCTCCGGCACCAGTCTGTGGCCGAAGATCAGAGCAATCATTGCCCCGGCAGAGATGCCCACAACCCAGTCCCTTGCACGGGGGCGACGCCGCCGCGACGTGAGCAGACCTCGCTGCGCGGCGGTTGCGAAGGTGGTTCCGATGTCCTTTTCCATAGCCCCATGGTTCAGAAATGAACTTAAAGGATTCTGAAGCCGCGCAAACTATGCTGGGGCCATGACGGAGCCCATAACAGTCCTGGTCGTTGACGACGATCCGGACATCAGGAGCTCCCTGCAGTCCCTGCTTGAAGCGGCCGGCTACCAGGTTGAGTCGGCAGCTGACGGCCGGGAAGCTCTCGAATGGGTGGCCGCAACGTCCCCGGACCTGCTGGTGGCGGACGTTGTGATGCCGGTGATGGACGGACTCGGCCTCTGCCGAATGCTCCGGGCAGCCGGCAATGCAGTTCCGATCCTCTTGCTCACGGCCCGCAGCGATGTGGCCGACTGCGTTGCGGGGTTGGATGCCGGAGCGGACGACTACCTTTCCAAGCCCTTTGAACCCGATGAGCTGTTGGCGCGGTTGAGGGCCATGGCGCGCCGGACAACCCACCTTCCGGCCAGTCCCGCTGGGTACGACGACTTGGAACTGGTGCCCGAGGCCCACGCCGTGAGGCAAAACGGACGGTGGATTGACCTCAGCAGCACCGAGTACGCCATTCTTTGTGTCCTCGCGGAAAACCCTGAGCAGGCACTCAGCCGGGGCCAGATCAGTGACGCCGTGTGGGGATATGCAATGACGCCGGCCTCCAATTCATTGGAGGTCTACATCAGCTACCTGCGACGAAAACTCGAAGCCGAGGGTGAACCACGGATCATCCAGACCGTTCGCGGCGTCGGATACCGGCTGGCTGCGTCGTGACGCTACGGCTGAGGATGACGCTGGTCATCGCAGCGGCCATCACCCTCACTGTTTCAGTGTTCGCAGTACTGGTGTACGTCTTTGTGGGTCATGAACTGCGCAAGAACGAGGATCTCTCCCTGAGGCGCGAATCGGATCGCATCATCCAGCTGATCCAGACCGATCCCAATTGGCAAGGCTTTTCGCAGTGCACCTGGGTCCGTTCGCCTGCCTGTGCCCAACTTGTGGCACCGACGCCCAACGAAGACCCCGACTCCGGTGCCGGGCCGGCACTGCCCATCACCGGTCAGATGCGGGAGGTGGCGTCGGGTGAGAGTGCGGCCTTCTTCACGGAAGCGGCCATCGGCGACGACCCCATCCGCGTGTATGTCAGGCCTCTGCCGGATCAGCGAGCCTTGGTAGTGGGTGTCAGGGACGACAGGGTGCTGGCGTCCTTCGAGCGACTCGGTTGGCTGCTCGCGGCAACAGTGTTGGGCGCCCTAGTGGTGGCCGCAGGCACTGCCTACATAGCCGCACGACGCGGATTACGTCCGGTAGATCGGCTCACGGCCGTAGCCGAGAGTATCGCCCAAACCGGCAACACTGACATCAGGATCCCTCAAAGCACCACCACTGAGATCAACCGGCTCAGCAACGCCTTCAATACGATGCTGAGCGAATTGGAGCAATCCCGTCACCAGCAGGAGCAGCTGATTGCCGATGCCTCCCATGAACTGCGGACACCCCTGACATCGCTGCGGACCAACGCAGCAATGCTCCGGAACTCCGAACTTCCCCAGGTCAGCAAGGAACGCATTACCGGGGCCCTGGAGCATGAACTGATAGCCATGCAGTCCCTCATCGAGGACCTGATCGACCTGGCCCGAAACAAGGAGTCCCCTTCCTTCATCGAAGAAGTTGATCTCAACGAACTTGTTCTCTTCTGCATGGACAACGCGGAACGGCGTTACCCCGGGGTGGCATGGTCCCTGGAAGGACCCGGCGGCCCTCTCCTCGTGCCTGGAGAACGCGTCAGGCTGGCCCGCGCCATCACTAATCTGCTGGACAACGCCGGCAAATTCACGCCCGAGCCGGGCCAGGTCCGGGTAGCCCTCACCGCCTCAAAAGGAGGTGTCACTCTTGACGTGCGGGATACGGGGCCGGGTATTCCGTCGGAGGATCTGGACCGTGTCTTTGACAGGTTCTACCGATCCACCAGTGCGCGAAGCGTGGCCGGATCGGGTGTGGGCCTCGCCGTGGTCCACAACGTAGCCATCGCCCACAATGGCATGGCAAAAGCGCATCCGAGCCCCAGCGGGGCACACTTCAGCCTTACGCTGCCGCTGGCCGAAGGCAGCTAGACACCCCGCCTGTCGTCAGCCTGGCCGCAGTACACAGAACTCATTGCCCTCAGGGTCGGTGAGGCACCGCCACGACACGTCGCCCTGGCCGATATCGGCGTCAACGGCACCCAGCGTGCGCAAACGGCCCACTTCTGCCGCTTGATCGTCACCGGAGTAGGGCATCAGGTCGAGGTGTATTCGGTTCTGCAATGAGTCGGGGTCCGTCGTCCGGAGCAACTCCAGATATGGCCCGACCCCCGCGGACGAACGCAGCCTCGCGTGTTCATCCGTCACCTCGTGCAAGGTCCAGTCCGTCGCCCCGCTCCAGAAGGCGGCCATACCCCGCGGATCTTCGCAATTGACCACCACAGTGGCAATGGGTCCGGTGTCCTGATAGATCGGGCGGGGTTCCAAGACGCAGAACAGGTTGCCCTCGGGATCTGCCAGCACCGTCCATGGCACCTCTCCCTGCCCTATATCGGCCGGAGTCGCGCCGAGCTTCTTGAGCCGCGCAATAAGTTCCGCCTGGTGAGCAGCAGAGGTGGTAGCGAGATCGAGATGCACCCGGTATTTCACCGTCTCCGGGTCCGGAACTGCCACGACGTCAACGCAGACGGCTGAAGGGTCCGGCCACGTGAACCCCACGGGTTCAACGTTGGTCACACCTGGCCCCTCGCTGGAAATACCCCATCCGAGGGCGTCAGCCCAAAACTTCCCGAGAGCAGAGTCATCCCGGGCTTTGAAGTTCACTTGAACAAGTCGCAGGGCCATGACGCCCTACCTTATACCGAGCCCAGGCAATTTCGCGGCCGGCAACGTCCTGACCAAGGCATGGAGCCCGACGCGGAGGTCGGCGACTGTTGGAATCGATGTACCAGGACCTCACCAGCGGCCTGGACGAGCGCCCGTCTGCCACGGTGATCCCGAGCCGCAGGGGCCACATCGAGGAGACCTACCAACATCTGGTGGAGGCCCTGGCTCTGGCCGTTCCTTAGGGGCACCAAAAAGCCGCGCAGGCGGGAAGGCTCCCGCCTGCGCGGCCCGGACATGCAAGAACTACTTGATCAGCGCTGCTGCCTGGTCCATGAGGGCGCCGGCTGCTTCCGGGCCGCCGGCCACGCCATCTTCGGCTGATGCCGAGGCGGAGATCAGGACACCATTCTTAATCGCATGCGCAATAAAGATGGCGCCAGTTCGTCCGTCAGGGAGCACCATCACCGTCTTGAAACCCTCTGTTCCGGGCACGTTGCCCACGCCTTCGACCTTCTGAGTAGAGGTGGTGAGCGTTTGCCCTTCGGCTGAGTAGGACACCTTTTTGCACTCTTCCGCCTGGGATTTGCTCTTCTCCAAATCGTCTTGGAGACGGGCAGCATCGACGCCGGAGGTCATTGACACACTGCTGATGAAACCGTTGGCTTTGGTCCGGGTCGTGCCGGCCGCCGTGGAACCGTCGATGGTGCGCGGCGCCCCCAGCAAGAAAGGATCCTTACAGGCGGCGGGTTCGATGGTGGCTCCTGCGAATCCCTTAACCATCGAGTCATACTGCGCCAGCAGCTCGTCGCCGGAGAGTACGGCGGGGCTGGTGCCATCCGCCAGTTTAACCTGCCCGACCAACGCGATGAGCTCTTCCTTGGTGTACTGCTTCACGGGGGTCGGCGTCGAAGTAGCAGCCTCGCTGGCCGGGGCCGACGTTGATCCCTGTGAAGCCGTGGTACCACCACCACAAGCCGTGAGAGCCAAAATCACCAGTGCCGATGCCCCGAATCCGAGCAGCGAATTTTTCTTCATGTGTTTCCCCAATAATTCTTAGTGATGTGCCCGCGGACACGGACGTCACCAACACTACTGTCCCGGCTTGACCGCCTGGACCAGGCCGTGGGCGCTAGAAGCCGCCGCCACCAGCGCCTGCATCGCCTGCCATATTGGCAAAACGCGAGTAGTGGCCCTGGAACGCAACCACAATGTCCTTGGTGGGACCGTTACGGTGCTTGGCAATAAGGATGTCCGCTTCGCCGGCGCGGGGCGATTCTTTGTCGTAGACATCTTCACGGTGCAACAGGATGACCATGTCGGCGTCCTGCTCGATGGAGCCGGATTCACGGAGGTCGGACACCATGGGGCGCTTGTCCTGGCGCTGCTCGGAACCACGGTTCAGCTGTGACAGAGCGATGACGGGAACCTGGAGCTCCTTGGCGAGCAGCTTGAGCGCACGCGAGAACTCAGAAACTTCCTGCTGGCGGGATTCAACTTTTTTTCCGGAGCTCATGAGCTGGAGGTAGTCGAGGATGACCAGCTTGAGGTCGTGCTGCTGCTTCAGGCGGCGGCACTTGGCCCGGATCTCCATGAGGGACATGTTGGGGCTGTCATCGATGAACAACGGAGCATCGTTCATGCGACCCATGGTGGTGGCGATCTTGGACCATTGCTCGTCCTTGATGGTGCCCTTACGGAGGTCTTGCAGACCAATAGTGGCCTCTGCGGAGAGAAGACGCATGGCGATCTCGTTCCGGCCCATTTCCAAGGAGAACATGACTGTAGCCAGGTTGTTCTTTATGGCGGCGGAACGGGCGAAGTCCAGCGCGAACGTGGACTTACCCACGGCAGGACGCGCTGCAATGACGATCATCTGGCCGGGGTGGAGTCCGTGCGTCAGTTCGTCCAGCTCGTAGAAGCCCGTGGGAACCCCGGTCATGCCTTCGCCGCGGTGACCGGAAGCTTCGATCTCGTCCACGGTGGATTCCATGACGTCCTTCAACGCCACGTAGTCCTCTGCAGTGCGCTTTTCCGCCACCGCATAGACCTCGGCCTGGGCCTGGTTGACCAGGTCTTCCACTTCGCCGTCCTGGCCGTAGCCCATCTGGACGATCTTGGTGCCGGCGTTGACAAGGCGGCGAAGGACAGCACGCTCGGCAACAATCTCGGCGTAGTAGCCGGCGTTTGCCGCGGTGGGCACTGTCTGGATGAGCTCGTGGAGGTAGGCGGGGCCACCGATCCTGTTGATTTCTCCGCGCTTGGTCAGTTCATCCGAAACGGTGACGGCGTCGGCGGGCTCCCCACGACCGTAGAGGTCAATGATGGACTCATAGATGGTCTCGTGGGCCGGACGGTAGAAGTCATGCCCACGGACGATCTCGACGACATCCGCGATCGCGTCCTTGGACAGCATCATGCCGCCAAGCACCGACTGCTCAGCAGGGATGTCCTGGGGAGGTTTCCGGCTCGAGTCCGAAGCGCGTGTGCCCTCGATTGAGTCCAAGTGCGTAACTGACAAGGCTGTCCTCCATTTGTGTACCGCTGCAGAGATTTACTCCCCGGCGGCCCGTAAAGCGCAGTGTGTGGTGACGAAGACCACCCGGTGTCTCTGACGATGTCAGGCAGGGCCGACAAAATAGCATTCCGTATCCACAAGTTATCCACAGCCGATTCCCCAGGCCCGCTGCCAGTGGTGGTTTGAGCAGCGTCCGGGAAACTCAACAAGGGATATTCGCATCCAAAATGGACACTCCAGACACGTTACAGCAGGCACCTGGGACCCCCTGTGGAAAACCTGTGGAATACCAGCCCCTCGTTGTGCACAGACTGTGCGTTACCCTGTGGATAGAGAAATTCTTTTACGGGAAACTAGCGTCTGACCTGCGGAAACGCTCATCACAAGCTGTGGACTAAAGAAAGATTTGGCGCAATTTCATCCACAGACGCGCCGCCCCTCTTTGCCTCATGAAGGGTGGAATGCACCCCAAACATGCCGCAAATGTGATGCATCTTACAAACCGGCCCCAAATTTGACACCACTGTCTCAGAAGCCTATGCCGGAAGTGGAATGTGCTGTGGATAACCAAGTTCTGGCATAAGCTCTAAGCATGGGGATGAACTTTGGTGACGTGTTGACGCTTGCCCTTCCGCTTCTAGTCCTCGTTGGCCTGTTGTGGGCACTCACGGCGGCCTTCAAGCCGCGGGATACCGGCGTCTCCGACGCGGAGAGGTATCAACGTGAACTGGCGGCCCGTTCGGCTGCGCACCAAGCGTCCCAAGTCCAGGAGGCGCTGGCCCTGCGCGCCCGCATTGAAGCCACCACCAAGCCGAGCCAGAATGAGGCAAGCCACCGGGAACAGGCGGAGAACACCAGGTCCGCTATTCAAGCCCAGGCCGCCCGTTCACACGCTGCCGGCCAGACCGGACACCAGCCTGCCGTCCTTCCCAATGGCCAACTGAACCCGCAGCTTGCGCTCGAGCTCCAAAACCTGGTCCGCAGCGGGAAGAAGATCGAGGCCATCAAGGTTCTGCGCCAAGCCACCCACTCGGACCTGCTTACCGCCAAGAACTACGTAGATCGGCTCTGACAACGCCATGGATTCCATCCTCATCCCGCTCCTGATCCTCATTGCGGTCATTGCGGGCGTGCTCCTGCTTATTCGCTCCTTCACCAAGCGTTCCGCTGAAACCACGGCGGGCGTCGCCGCCGCGAACGCCCCGAAGGATCCCGTGGAGCTGGCCAGGGAGTCTGCCGCCAAGCTCAGCCAGGAGCAGCACCGCCAGCTCTACTCCCTGATCGCCCGTGGACAGGGCATGGCAGCGATCAAGCTCTACTTACAGGCCACCGGCGAAGGCCTGCGTGCCTCGCGTGAAGCGGTGGGCGCCTTGGCGGCCCACCCGCAGCCTTTCACGCCGGAGCCAGCCGTCAAGGACCTGCTGGCGGAGGACGATGACGAGCCCGAGCGCTTTCCCTACCGCTACAGGGCGATTGTCAGCAAAGGCGAGGTGACGCGGGAAGTGAGCAGCAACATGCTCAACGATGAGATCTACGGACGAATCCGGACGCTCGCCAAAAGTGGAGATGTTGAGGGCGCCGCCATCGCGTTGACGCGCCACTCAGACATCACCATCAAACAGGCCCGCGAGTTTATTGAGCTGTTGGACGACTAGGAAAACCTAGAAGTCGAACAGGTCTCCAAGGAAGCCTTCTTTTTTCTTGCGCTTACGGCCGTACCCATCGCGATCGTAGCTTTCGCGCCGATCGCCATCCCGCCGGTCATAGTCGCGCCTGTCCCTGTCGTCATAGCGCGGCTGCTGTGGACGGGACTCAAACGGATTGTAGAGGGGTGGCGGCGCGACGGGGGGCTGGGACGGCGCAGCCGCCGGCCGGGAGGGGGCAGGGATGGTTTCTGCTGCGACGCGATCAATGATCTTGTCCAGCTCCCCACGGTCCAGCCACACACCCCTGCATTGCGGGCAGTAGTCAATCTCCACGCCGCTTCGTTCGCTCATCACCAGGTCAATGGAATCCACAGGACACTTCATGGTTGCCCCAACGATCAGCCACGTGAAAAAGTTCGGGCCAACCAAGGGGTGGGATTCACCAAGCGCCCAGCACCACGTGCATACTGATCTGATGCTTCATCCCGATGTCCTTCAAGCGCACCGGCTTATGAACCTCCTGGGGAAGACGTGCTCCCTCCCCGTTCCCGAGTCGGACAACACTGAGTACGGCGCCGCAACGTCCACCTGCGGGCCGGCAGTGGTCCGTTTCCGGGTGGGCAAGGTTACGCCGACCAAGGTGGGTCTCTTCGTCGCGGTGTGGCGTCGGTCAGCTGCCGGAGGTACGGAACCGTTCCCGGCGGACCACCCGGAAGCCAACGACGCCGACACTTTGGTGATCTCCGTCCGGGAAGCGGAGAACACCGGTCACTTCGTCTTTCCCCGGTCCGCCTTGGTCACTCACGGCATCAGTTCCCTCAATGGAAGAGGCGGGAAGCGCGGGTTCCGCGTCTATCCTCCGTGGTCCGCAACCACCAACCCCCAGGCACGGAAGACGCAGGCGTGGCAGAGCGGATATTTCCACTCTCCTGAAAGCGGACTACCGACCCGCTGAAATACCTGCCAACAGCTGTTCGAAGGGCAGTGATTCAAGGGCGTCGGGCTTGCGGTTCGGCTGCGGGCCGCTGAGCAACTGCACCAGTTCTCCCGCAGCGCGGTCCACGCGCGCCGAAAGGGGCGAGCCGCCGTCGTCGGTGTTTCCCCAGTCCTGGGGCCCTGCGAACACGCCCGTAGCGGCAATCCTGGTGCGCAGGTAGGTGAACAGTGGGCGCATGGCGTAATCGAGGACCATCTGGTGGCGATCGGTGCCGCCTGTGGCGCCGAGCAGAACAGCCTTGCCATCCAGCGACTTCGGGTCCAGCACGTCGATGAACGACTTGAACAAACCACTGTAGGAGGCGCTGAAGACGGGGCTGACGGCGATGACGGCGTCGGAATCATCGACGCCGGCAATCACCTCAGCGAGGCGCGGCGCGGCATAGCCGGTGACGAAGTTGTTGGCGATATCCACGGCAAGGTCGCGCAGTTCAACGGTGTCGATCTTCACGTCGTACCCTGCAGCCCGCAACTGTCGCTCGGCGGAGGCGGCCAGCTGATCGGCCAGCAGGCGGCTCGACGACGGGACACCGAGTCCGGCGGAAAGGACGGTGATGCGGCGGGTTTCCATGGCATTCTCCTGTTGCTTGTTCATCCAGCTTACATGCGTTTGCATCTAAATCAATGAACAGGTGCGTGCCCGGAACTATTCCCGGGAGGCCTTAGCCGCCGTCGATCCCCGTCAGGAACGCAGCCGTGGTCGCCGCAATCCGCCCCTGGGCAACGTCGCGACCCACGGTGGGTTCGCCGTCGCCGGGCTGCGGCCCGTAGTCCCCGAAGAACGCATGGTTACCGCCTTGGATCTCCGCAAAGGCGGCGTCAAAGGGCAGCAGCTCGCGGGAGGCGTTGATCTTCTCCGGCGTACTGAGTCCGTCTTCGGAGCCCGAGATGGACAGGACCTTCAGCCCCGCGCGGCCCCGCATGGAGTCCAGCGGGTAGGAGGCGTACAGCAGCAGGCCGTCCACGTCCTGGTTGGACAGGGCAAATGAGCTGGCACTGACCCCGCCCAGCGAATGACCTCCAACAGTCCACGTGGAAATTTCCGGATGGGCATCCATGGCGCCACGGGCCTGGTTTCCGTCCAACAAGCTGAGATTGAGGGGTGTCTTGAGGATCACCACCAGGACCCCGGCATCCACTGCCGGTTTGAGGATATCCGCATACGCCCGCGCCTCTACGCGGGCGCCGGGGTAGAAGACGAGCCCTTTGCCGGCCGGCGCACCTTCGGGTCTCATGACAATCGCCGTCGCCCCTTCAACCACCGAGGCCGTGGGAGACGATCCGGCCGCTCCGGCGCCCTGTTGGTAGGCGAAGGGATTCAGCCAGACCAGCATGGCCACCAGGGCCAGGACAGCCACGCGCCCCGCCCATGCACCTGCAGCCCTCAGCGTCGAACGCTTGCGGGACGCGCGGCGGCGGCGCCACAGCAGAACAGCCCAAAGAAGTCCGACGACGACGGCAGTCACCAACAGCGCGGGCAGCAACGGGTGTCCGCGCAAGACAGCGGGATTCCCGAGCAGCATCCACAGGGGCACCAGGACCAGGGCGGCAACACACAGGGCAGAGGCCCAGAAGAGCGCTGGCTTGCGCGTGACGGGCGGGGCTTCAGGGGCTGAGGTCATGCTCCAATAATAGTTCCATCATGGAGATACTTTGACCTTCCCCGGAATAGCGGTCCGTCAGCGCCGCGGGGCGTGGGTGGACAAGAAGGCGAACGTCTTGTCCCGCGCCTCCCGTGCCTCGTCGAAGTTCAGGTGGAACTGGTACTCGTGCGGCAGTTCCGGCTCATGGGTGGCAGGCCAGAACAGCTCGGTCATCGGAACGCCGGCATCCTTGAGGCGGTTGCTGTAGGGCACGGACTGGAGCCAGGTGAGCCCGTCACCATTGCCGCCGCTGATGAACGTCGGCGGGAAGTCGTCAGTGACGAAGTCGATGGTGGACATGGTGGCCCCGGCGTAGGTGGCGGACCAGTCCTTGGTGCCCGTGTACGCCCAAAGAGAGGTCTTGAATCCCCAAGCCACGATGCCGCTGAGGTCAGCCATGGCCCGGAGATCGTAGACACCGCAATGCAGGATGGTGGCGGCCAACTCCGACTTTTGAAGGGCGGGCTCGATCCCCATCAGATTGGCGTACTCGGGGTTTACGGTGAGCGTGGTCATCTGGCTCGCAAGCTGGGCCCCGGCCGAGTCACCGGCCAGCACGATGCGGCTGGTGTCTACGTTCAATTCCGCTGCATGAGCTTTGATGTAGGCGAGGGCCTCATTGATGTCACGGACGGCAGTGGGGTAGGTGGCCTCGGGGGCGATCGGATAGCTCAGGCCGATGGTGGTGTAGCCCTCGGCGGCGACGATCCGGAGATACGGATTAACGTCGCGCTGCGCTCCGGAAATCCAGGCTCCCCCATGAATCCACACCACCGTTGGCAGCGGCGCGGTGGTCCCTTCAGGGCTGAAAACATCAAAAGTGGACCCGGGCTTGTACACCACGCCGGCCTGGGATTGCAGCGGCGTATCCGGCACGTAAGGGGTCATCTCGTCAATGGTCGCCTGCGCCCCGCGCTCAAAAACACTGCGGATCAGCATCGCGGACGGCCACGGGGTAGCAGAGAGTGCAAGAAGGACGATCAGGACCAGCAGAATCGCAACGTCCAACTTCTTCAGCCGCAAGGACCGTGGCCGTGGAGGCCGCGAACGTGGTCCCACACCTGCTGATTGGCTCTTATCCGCGCTTCTTTGGATCGATTCCAACGGTCCCATCACACACTCCCCCGGTCGGTGCACCTGTGGACCATGCTAAGGCCGCCACGGTGTTTACCGACGTCAGGCCTGCGGCCGTGCCGCTGACAGCAACACTCCTTCACCGCCGTCGAACGCTACGGTGTGAAACCGGGCGCCCCGCGCGACCTCCCGAAATCCCCACCTTCGGTGCAACGCCAGCGACGCCTCGTTGTGCGCATTGACCACATACCAGGCGAACTCCACCCGCTCCCACATCCAGTGGAGACGGGCCTCAGTCAGCTGGGCCGCCAGGCCCTTGCGCCGGAATTCAGGGCGCACGGTGACGCCACCCAGGTAATGCCCCGCCGGCGCGGGCCCGTCCGCATAATCCCAGTGATGCGTTTTGGCCCAACCCACGACGCCGGTCCCGCCTTCCGCGTTGGCGTCATCATGCGCTTCGGCCACCACGACGAGACGGGCGGGGTCCGCGACCGCGGCGCTGATGCCCGCAGCGAATCGCTCAGCGTCAGCGGGTGACGTCCTCCCAGCTGCGATGTCCGCGGTGAGGATGCCATGTACATCGGCTGGACGGGCGGGCCTAATAGTGAAGTACACCGATTTAGTCTATTTGAGCATTAGACTTTCATTATGAGTTGCAGCCCATAATATGGGTTGGCTGCCCGCACTAAGGAAGCCCATGACACATCACACCATCGCCCCCCTGGACGGCGTCCGGGTCCTGGAACTCGGCAACTACATCGCCGCACCCACGGCTGGGAGGCTGCTGGCCGACTTCGGAGCCGAGGTCATTAAGGTGGAGCGGCCCGGGACCGGCGACGAACTGCGCAACTGGCGCCTGCACAAAGGCACCACGTCCATGCTGTACCGCACGCTGAACCGCAACAAGAAGTCCGTGGTCCTGGATCTCCGCACCGGCGCGGGCAAGCAGGCCGTGCTGGCGCTGGTAGCCAAGTGCGACATCCTTCTGGAGAACTTCCGGCCCGGAACGCTGGAAAAGTGGGGCCTGGGACCGGAGGTCCTCAACGAAGTGAACCCCGACCTCATCGTCACCCGCATCTCTGCCTTCGGGCAGACGGGGCCGCTGTCCGAGCGGCCCGGTTTTGCCGCCGTCGCCGAAGCCTACGGCGGGTTCCGCAACCTGGTGGGCGACCCGGACCGCGCTCCCGTTCGTGTTGGCGTCTCCATCGGCGACTCGATCGCGGGCCTGTACGCCGCCTTCGGCTCCATGATGAGCCTGTACCAGCGTGAAGCACGACGCCGGGACTCGGCCGGCGCTGTTCCGCTCACCGAGCGCATCATCGACGTCGCGCTGAACGAGGCAATGTTCTCGATGATGGAATCGCTGATCCCTGACTATCAGGCCTACGGTGTGGACCGGCAGCGTGTGGGTGGCCGGATGGAGGGCATCGCCCCTTCCAACGCGTACGTGTGCAAGGACGGCGCGAGCATCGTGGTGGCAGGCAACGGTGACTCCATTTATCAGCGGTACATGCAAACCATCGGGCGCCCTGACCTCGCCGAACACCCTTCGCTGCAAACAAATGCCGGGCGCTGGGCCCAGCGTGAGGAGCTTGATCAGGCCATCGGCGACTGGGCAGCTACGCTTTCAGGTGCTGAGGCGCTGGCCGCCCTTGAGGCCGCAGGGGTTCCGGCCGGACCGATCTATACCGCCGCGGATATCAGCACGGACACCCAGTATGCGGCCCGCAACATGATCCAGAAGTTCGACGTGTCCACCGGCGAGGAAACCCTCCCAGCCGTGGGCTTTCCGGGCATTGTTCCGGTGATCGGGGACCAGTCCCTGCCCATCCGTAACCTCGGACCGGACCTGGGCGAAAACACACAAGAAATCCTTGGCGGCCTCCTGAACATGGATGCCGCACAGATCAATGCGGCTTCCGGCCGCGAGGAAGCCCTCCGACCATGAGCCGCTTCGAAAGCCCCCTGACCACCACGCTGGGCAATGTCATCCTGCGGGACGTCACGCTGCGCGACGGACTCCAGCTCACCGGCAAGCTCCTCCCCACCGAACAGAAGATCGAGACGGTGCGGGAACTGCTGCGGCTGGGGGTGCCTGCCATTGAGCTGGGCTCCATGGCCCGCGCGGATTTGGTCCCCACCATGGCCAACACGCTTGAAGTAGTCCAAGCCCTCACCCCCGGAGAACTGGAGAAGTGCTGGATCTGGGTGGCCACTCCCGGTCACGTCGCCAAAGCATCAGCCGCCGGAGCACGGAACTTCCAGTACTGCTTGTCAGCCTCCGATTCGCACAACAAGGCCAATATCGGACGGACCACTGATGAGAGCTTGGCCGCCCTCCCCCAAGCCGTCGAGTACGCGCGAGCGGTGGCTGGCCACATCCAGCTCTGCATCGCCACGTCCTTCACCTGCCCCTTTGAGGGTTACGTTCCCGAGGAGCGCATTCTCTCCATCGCCAATGATCCCCGGGCTGAAGGCACCACGGACATCGTCATCTGCGACACCTTGGGGCAGGCCGTGCCCGCGCAGGTCGCCCGGCTCATCACCCGGGTTCGGGACGAGTCCCCTGGACGCAGGATCGTCTATCACGGCCACGACACCTGGGGCTTGGGTGTAGCGAACACGCTTGCCGCCATCCAGGCCGGTGCTGCCATGGTGGACGGCGCCCTCGGTGGACTGGGCGGCTGCCCGTTCGCACCCGGCGCCAGCGGCAATACGTCCAGCGAAGACATTCTCTTTGCAACCCGCCCTGAATGGCTGAGTCCGGATGTCTTCGGGGAACTTGTGGTGCTGTCGGAGAAACTGCTGGGCGAATTGGGTGAACCGAACCGCTCCAAGGCAGCACAGGGAGCGCGGTCCAAGGCTGAGGCTTTTGACTGGGTCAGGCCGGCCTAGCTCTTCTTGCCCGCTCCGCCCGCAGCCATAAGTTCCAGACGCTTGAGCGTCTCGCGGTTCCGCACTGCTATCACGGGGTCCCGCAGCGCCTTGGGTATCAGTTTCCCCGGGCCGCGGACGGCGTCTTCGGCGATGGACACCCGGCACTGGGAACCGCCAAGGTCTTCCAGGGTGATCAGGATCCTGGCTTCGCCCAGAGGCCAGCCTTTGGCGAGGATTTCGAGCTTCCTGCCAGGTTCCACAGCAGTAACCCTGCTGCTGTCATCAATCAGAAACGGCCACGACCCAACGGAATGATGCAACTTGGAACCCACCTGCGGCCACTGATCGTCGACGGCGCGGATCCGTGAAGCACCCACCACCCAGCCGGAATAGAGCCACCCGTCTTCAATGACTTCCCAGACGTTGGCGGCGGGGGACCTGAACAACTGCGTCACGGTGGACATGTGGACCCTTCTGACTCGAACGGCCGTGCGATGACCTTAAGCTAAGCATGCTTATTGATTGCCCGCCATAGGCTGCTCCCCGTTACGGCTGTGGCTTGCTGGCCTTGCCGTCCAGCCAGAGCACGTCCGACTCATCCCGATGCGTGCCGTCCGAACCCACATGCTTGCTGTCGATCTGAGGGCCCTTCTTTATGACGTGCACCAAGGCCATTCCATGGCCGCGGCCAAGTTCATAATCGGCTTTGAGCCATTCAAGGATGGTTCCGGCCTTCACCGACGGGTCGTTGAAGCCCTTGGATTCCGCGATTTCAACCAATTGCCTCGGAGTGAGGCCGGTCTTGTCTTCAATGGCATCAAGATAAGCCTGGAAGGACATCGGTATTGCCTTTCGTCGTAAATCCCAGGGACAGGAATGCAAAGTCTGCGTGAGCCACATCGTACCGCCGCCCGGCCCCTGCCATGCGGGGCTTTGATACACGACTCGCTACGGTGGGCCATGACTGCGTCAATTCAGCGTTGACCCTGCAGTGTCCTGCGGAGGTACCGGGCAGCTTGCAGGCGCCCCTACACTGATCGCATGGTGAGGCGGCGGTGTCGTTCTTTTGTGGTGGGAATGGCCATTGCTGTGACCCTGCCGCTTGTAGCCGCGTGCGACTTCGGCGGAACTGGTGACGGCGGCTCCGTTTCGGAGCCCTCCAGCGGAAACCCAGGACCCATCACCGTTGAGGTCAACCAGTCCCGGGACCAATACGGCAAGCAGGCAATCCTGCTGCAGCTCACCAACACCACGGACTCGCCGCTGACCGTGGCCGGGGCCCGGCTGCGATCCACGCTGTTCGAAGGTGACATTTTCTGGGACCCATCAGAAGGCACCCTTGAACTGCCGCCCCGTCAGCCCAAAAGCCTTCCTGCTGCTTTGCCAGGGGCCACCTGCGAAGCATCCGGAGACGCGTCACCGGAACTCAAGGCCACTATCACCTACGCAGCACCGGGCAAAGAACCTGTGGAGGGGAACGCCGACGCTTCCGATCCCTTCGGTGTCCTGACCAGGAACGCCGGCGAGCTGTGCCTCGCAACAGAGGCCGCCGCCGTCGCCGTCATGGCCCTGGACCCCACACTTGAGGTTGCCGCGGACGGCCGCACCGCCGTCGTGCGCCTTGTCATTACACCGGCCACGCCGGGGGGATCGGCGAAAAGCCTCACCATTGAATCGGTTGACGGAACCACTCTTCTGGCGGAGACGCCCTCTGATCCTTGGCCTCGGAACGTCACCATCGCACCCGGTGACGCCACACGCGAGCTGGCCTTGCACATCAGACCTGCGCGCTGCGACCCACATGCCGTCGCCGAGGACAAGGTGGGGACACTCTTGCCATTAAGGGTCACAGTGGGAGGACGGCAGGGGTTGGTGAAGATTGCGGCGTCGAATGAACTGCGCGGCCGGATCTACGACTTCGTCACCGCCGCCTGCGCCACTGCGGGCTAAGCGCGCGCCTAGCCGAGAGTGGCCAGGGCGCGGGGAGCGCATTCCACTGTGACCTTGACGTTCGCTTCAACGCTCTTCACCTCGCCATCCATTTGATACGGCAGCGGCTTGAGCGTGGTGAATTCATACTTGCTCATGCTCGGCTGGTCACCCAAGCCCTGCGTGGTGGCCTTAAGCGCAGTCAGGAGAACGCGCCACTTGGGCATATGCGGGAAGGTGATGACCTCAAATTTCCCGTCGGATGGGTGGTTTGCGGCTTCACTGAGCGTGGCGTACTTGGCCATTTCATTGATATTGGCGAAGACGAGGCTATCGAACTTCCGGCGCTTTCCGTCAGCCAAGCGAATGCCAAAGGGCTCGAACTTGGAAAACGTCTGGATCACGGTGACCATTTCCTTCAGGGCACCTTTACTGCCCTTTTCAAGTTCGGTGGCCACCACAGGGGTCAGGCCGAATCCGATGTAGGAATGCGCATATTCGGGGGGCTCATTCTCATTTTGGCCCGTGTGGATGCGGAGAAGGTCAATGTTGTGAACACGGCCTTCCGCGATGGCTTCTTCCAACGGTTTCGTCGTCATGATCCTGCTGTGGTCGTTGGCGTTTCCGGCAGCCCTGACTGCACAGACAGCCTTGGGGTTCCCGGCCTGCATTACACCGTTAACCACCTCGTTGTAGCCGCCATCGCCGCTGACGGACACCACGAGGACGTCGCCGCCCTTGCTGGCCGCTTCCCTCGCCAGATCCACGGCGTGTCCGGCGTGCTCGGTGGGCTGAAGGGTGATCTCAGGCTGGTAGGAGAGGAGCTCCTTCAGCCGGTCATGCAACTGCTGCGCCAACTCAGGCGCATCCCCCGTGCTGTTGGGATTAAAAATGATGACGATCGACTCAAAGGTCCGGGCAGAATCCACAGTGTGCTCCTGATTCATTGCGAGGTCCCTCTTCAGGCGTTAGTTTCCCTCGGAAGTTCCCATAGTATTCGCAAAGCCTCTGGGGTTTCGGATGAGCCCTGAACGTGCAAGCATGAAAATGCACCTTAAGAAGCAGGATCCACGTCAATCAGCCTGATGCGGTTTAGTTGCTGTATCAGGAGTCGGGAAAGGTTCATGGAAGACTCACGCCAGACGGCCCGATCACTGGTCATGGAGCATGAGATCACCCTGGACGATTTATGGGCTTGGTACTGGGCCAACGGCGGGAACGCCAGGCCGTGGGATTTCGACGCCTACCTCTTTGGCATCCAAGAGCGGGATCCCTTCGACCTGAAGATCCTCACGTGGGCCATGGAAGACCTTGAGGCGCGTTCGCTGCTCTGACTTCCGCAGGGCTGTGCTGCACGGGCCGGCTACTTCCCCTCTTTCCGGGCCTCGATCAGATGCCGTGTTGAGTGGGCGACGAACGGGCGCCCTGCCCTCATCTGCCCATCCATTTCCCTTAACTGGCCCAGATAGCGTTCTGCTGAAAAATCGGGAACCCACCACACACATTTGCGCAGGATCCACACCACGGCGCCAACGTCGAAGAACTCCATCCGGCACTGGGCGGTGCGGAGGTCCGTGACGGTGAGGCCAGAGGCTTCGGCAGCCGCTGCCTCGGCCTGGGAGTCCCGCCCCTTCCGCTGTTCAGGTAAAGGCCCCAGAAAATATTCAATCAGTTCAAAGGCCGACGCCGGTCCCACATGCTGGGCGAAATAGTGACCGCCGGGGATCAGGACGCGGTGGATTTCTTCCCAATCGGGGCTCACCGGGTGGCGTGCGGTCACGAGCTCGAAGGACCCGTCAGGGAAAGGCAGGACGGAACCGGCTGTCGTTTCCACGATGTCTACCCCGCGCGGCCCCAGTAACCCACGGGCCCGTTGGGCGTTGGGCGGCCAGCCCTCGGTGGCAGCCATCAGTTCAGGAAACTGAGTGGCCTCTGAGAGCACCTCCCCGCCACCGGTGTCCAGGTCCAAGGCACTCCGGACAGTGGCGAGGCGGCCCGCGAGCAACTTCGCATATCCCCATGGCGGACGTTCTTCGTTTGCCCGCCCGTCCAGCCAGGCGAATCCCCAGCCGTCCACGTCGGCTTCCTCGGCCTCCGCCACCAGGGTCTCAAAATCACGCATCAGTGTTCCCGTCGTCTTTCCGCCGCGAGCTGGGCAGCAACCCTGCCAATCAATTGGTACGGGATTGGCTTGGTCAAAGGAAACTTCAAGGTTCCTTTCCCGGACAAATACTGCTCCAAGTCGTTGTTCAAGACTTCGTCTCCACGGGGTACCGGATACACCGAAATGTGGTGTGCCCAGGCAGCGAAATACACCACATAATGTCCATCGATGGTGACTGTGGGAATGTCATAGCTGATCATCTCGCCGGCATCGGGGACTGCTGCGTGAATGCTCCTGCGGATCTCCTTGAGGATCAGCTGGGTGGCCTCAGTCTGGGCTGCGATATAGGCGTCCACTGTGGAGTGTTTCCCAGCCATCGTCATTCTCCCTCACGTTGATTACTCAGCTCTCGCCGGGGAAACGTCCACCGATCAGCCTGGTCATGTGCTCAGCGGCAGCCAGCAGGGGCTCCACCCAAGCCTCGCACGTCTCCCGCGGCATCCGAAGGGTTGGTCCGCTGATGGTGACGGCACCCACCAGGCCGGCGGCTGAATCGAAAACCGGCGCAGATAGCCCTGATGCGCCGTCTTCCCGCTCACCCACGGTGATGGCAAACCCGTCCGCGTGGGTCTTCTTGACGGCCGTTTCGAGCTCCTCGGAACTGGTGATGGTGTAGTCCGTGATGGACTCCAACGGATCCCGCAGGACTGCTTCCATCAATTCCGGTGACCAGGCCAGGAGCACCCTGCCTGCCGAGCCCGCGTGAAGCGGGACAATCTTGCCCAGGTGCATCTCCCGGCGGAGTGCGTGATGCGTATCTGCCAGGGCCACGCAGACCCGGTAGTGCTGCTCTGCCTTGAAGAAGCACGCAGTCTCGCCGGTGGTATCCCGCAGGTTTTTGAGCAGCGGACTCAGGATGTCCACCACGTCCATACCGCGGGTTGCCGGCGCTGCCCAGTAGGCCATCCGCATCCCGATGCGGTACGCATCGCCGTCCCGGTCCAGGAAGCCCTGCGACGTGAGGTTCGTGACCAGTCGCTGCACCGTTGACGTGGGCAGGCCGGTCGATTCGCGGATGTCGACCAACTGCAGTACCGGCTTGGACAACGAGAAAGCATCCAGGATGGACGTGATCTTGCCCAGGACAAGCAGAGGGTTGCCGTTGGCCTTCACGGAAGCATCGGATGCGGACATAAGACTCACGCTAAACGCTCCGGCAAGGTCGCGCCAATCCCGCCGGTAGGGTTGCAGCATGGGGACAGTTTTGGAGGCCGAAGGCTTGTTGGTTGGGTACGCCGGGGCTCCGGTGTGCGGGGAAGTTTCTGCATCCGTGGACGCGGGTGACGTCTTGGGAATCGTTGGTGTCAACGGCGCCGGGAAATCCACGGTAGCCCGCACTCTTGCGGGTCGGCAGGCGTCCTTGGCGGGTGACGTGAAAGTCCACGGCCTCCTCATCGACCCCGACGCCGTTCCCTTCCGCCGGCAAGTTTCCGCTGTGTTTGACGACGACCTCTTCTTCCCGTCCCTCACAGTTCGGGAACACCTCCTCCTCATCGCCCGCGGCCATTCATTGGAGAACCCCGAAGCGCGCGTTGAGGAAGAGCTGGATTTCTTCGGACTACTGGGCAGGTCGCACGCCATCCCTGACGCCCTCTCTTCCGGCCAGCGGCGCCGGCTGCTGCTGGCAGCAGGACTGATCCGCCCGTCGTCGCTCCTGATCCTTGATGAGCCGGAGCAACGGCTCGATCCGCGGATGCGGGTGGCGCTCGGTGAGCGCATCGCCACCCACGCCAAAGACGGTGGCGCAGTGGTTCTGGTAACCCATGATCCCCAGCTCCTGCTCGCTACCGCCTCCACGTGCTTGGTTATCGACGAGGAAGTCCAGGAATTCGATCCGGAACAGGGGGCCTCGATCATTGCCGGCTCCTGACATGCTCACGCTTGAACCGTCCGGCCGGAACAGGGAGCTGGCTGCTGACATCGTCCGGTTTACCCGCAGGTCCGCCCGACGCTACAAACGCAGTCGGATCTCGTGGGGCGACCGGTTCGTCGATGCCTACAGTTGGGGCCTCGGTATCGGCGTTTCCCTGACCATTGCGGCCTCGTTCGTTCTCGCGCTGCGCAACGAAATCGCGGACCGCGCTTCCACCACCGGCAGCATCATTGGCGAGCAATGGCTGGTCCTGCCGGAACCCGTGTTGTGGACGTCCGTGACCTTCGCGGTCCTTCTGGTCATCAGCAACCTGGCACGCAAGCTCGGGCCCATGACATTGAATGGCGCGGAGAGCACCTGGTGGCTGACTCTGCCGGTGGATCGCCGCCCCATGGTCCTGCCGCCTTTCCTCGGCAAAGTCGCGCTCACCGCAGCTGGTTCAGCCATCATCTACCTTCCCTTCAGCATGGTGACCGCCATTGACCGCGCCCCCGTGGAACACGCTTTCGCTGCACTCACTTTCGGCTGCGTCGGCGCCATTGCATTGGTCCTGGCAGCCGTGCAACAGCTCGGTCTGCTGGGTCCCCGCCTGGGTAAAGCGATCTCGGCGGCGGCGCTTCTGGGGTGCTCGCTCCTTCCCGCACTGTCCTGGTCTCCGTGGCCAACAGCGCTGGCGGGCCTTGCCGCCGTCGGACTCTTGGCGCTGGTTGTGCCGCGGTCCGGACGTGTACGGGGTGAAGAGCTGGTTCGCGGCGGAGCCGTGGCCCGTCATGCCGGGGCCTCGCTGTTCATGATGGACGCCAATGAGGTGCTTCGCGCCTTGAGCGGCGGCCGTCAAAGGGTCGACGGCGGCAGGGCGGCCCGCTTTTACGCCCGGCACACGCACGGCCCCCTGAGGGCGCTGATCCGCGCTGATGCAGTTGCCTTCCTCAGACTCAATCCCCCGCTGATGCCACCCATCCTGTGGCTTGCTGCCTGCGTCGCCATGCTGCTGGTGGAAGGTGGGCTGCCGGAGTTCGTGCAGCTGGCGGTCATCGTGATCGCGGGGTGCGCCACGGCTTCCGGGTTGGGGACCGTGGCCCGGAAGACCGCCCTGGTTCCTGAGCTCGATGCCGTGCTGCCACTGCATCCGGCACTGGTCAGGACCAGCCGCACGCTCATGCCGTGCCTTGCCATGTCCTTGTGGATGGCGGTGCTGAGTGGGCTGTTGGTTCTCCTCGGCGCCGCGGATCCGTGGTTGGTGCTGGTCGGTGCCCTCGCTGGCGTGGGCATGGGCGCGGGAACTCTCCGCGCGGCCACCAGAACGCCGCCGGATTGGACCGCTCCGCCGGTTGAGACTCCGTTCGGTCCTGTTCCCCGTGCGCAGCTGGGCTCCCTGCTGCGCGGGCTGGACGTGACCATTCTGGCGACCATCCCGCTGCTCGTGGCACTCTATCTGGGGTACGTCCCATCCACCGTCCTGATGGTGCAGGCCGTGTTCAGTGCAGGGATTTTCCTGGTGGTGGTGCTGTCCAGGCCCAAGCGCACGTGACAGCGGGGGCAGCCTTTAGAGCAACACCGTTCCTTCGATGCACGTGGCCGACGCTCCACCCACCCAAATCTCGCCGTCCTCCGCTGTGACGTGGACCCTTCCCGCCCTGCCCAGCACGGTGCCCTGGGCTGCAATGTACTCCTGAGGCGCGCGGCCGCTGCCGATCAGCCACTGGGCCGCGCCGGCGTTGAAACTACCCGTGACCGGGTCTTCCACCATGGCGTCGCCCGGAATAAACGTACGGACTTCAAAGTCGACGCCGGCACCCGGCTGATGCGGTCCGATCACTCCGACCTTGAGGTCGCCCATGGCAGCGAAATCCGGTTCGATGGCAAGGACCTGTTCCGCGGAACCGAGGAGCACGCCGATCCATGTGGGCCCGTTGACCAGCCAGGAGGCGTCCAGCACATCTTCCTCTGGAAGTCGCAGGGCTGCGGCGAGCTGGGTCCTGATACTGTCATCAACCGGGCCAAAGCGCGTCAGCGGCGGTGCGGCGAAAGCCAACCGCCCGGCGTCGTGCTTCACCCTTACCAAACCGGCGCCGCACTCCTGGACCAGGACGCCGTCAGCCTTGGGCACTCCCCCGGCTTGAAGCCAGGTATGCGCCGAACCCAGCGTCGGATGCCCCGCGAAGGGGAACTCCTCGCTGCCCGTGAAGATCCGCACCTTGTAATCCGCCATGGGGTCCGTGGGAGGCAGGAGGAACGTGGTCTCGGAAAGGTTGGTCCAATTGGCGAAATGCTGCATGGTGCCCGTGCTGAGGCCTTCGGCATCGACCACCACGGCAAGCGGGTTGCCTCGGTAAGGCTGGTCGGAGAAGACGTCCACCTGGTAGAACGGGCGGCTGCGCAGGGCTTCTGAAGTCACCGCTGCAGGCTATCACCGGTTGCTGACCGGTTTTGCTGACGCACCCGCCCAGCGTCTGCGAAACTACCCCTATGGCAGAGAACAAGACCCAGCCCACGGACGTGTCCGTGGAAGAATTCCTGGCCGCCGTGGAGCACCCAACACGGCGTGCGGACGGTTTCGAGCTGCTGGAGATGATGCGTGACATCACCGGCAAGGAAGCCGTCATGTGGGGGCCGTCGATCGTTGGATTCGGCAGCTATCACTACAAGTACGACAGCGGCCGCGAAGGTGACGCCGCCGCCGTCGGATTTTCACCGCGCAAGAGCAGCCTGGTGCTCTACGGCCTCACCGAAGGTCCCGACGCAGACCGGCTGCTCCCGGAACTCGGAAAGCACAAGACCAGTGCCGCGTGCCTGTATGTGAACAAACTGGACGACGTGGACCGGGACACCCTGGCCGAGATGATCCGCACCGGGTACAAGCACGTGATGGAGGAGTTCCACACGCCCTGATTCATCCCGCAAAAAAAGGCCCCCACCACCGGAATCCGGTAGCGGGGGCCTTAGATGGAGTCAGAGACTACTTTGCTGCAACGACCTCGAGGTCGATGACAGCGGAAACGTCCTCGTGCAGGCGAACGTTGGCCGTGTACGAACCGACAGACTTGATGTGGTTCGGCAGTTCAACGTTGCGCTTGTCGATGGCGCCGAGGCCAGCGGCCTCAACAGCAGCAGCGACATCAGCAGGCTTGACGGTGCCGAAGAGACGACCGGACTCGCCGGCCTTCACCTCGAGCTTGACCTTCTTGGAGGACAGAGCCTGGGCCTGTGCCTGTGCAGCTTCAACAGAAGCGTGCGCACGAGCGGCGCGGGCAGCCTTGATGGACTCAACCTGCTTCTCGCCACCCTTGGACCAGGTCAGAGCGAAGCCGCGGGGCAGCAGGAAGTTACGTGCGTAACCGTCCTTAACCTCCACAACGTCGCCAGCAGCACCGAGACCGGTTACTTCGTGGGTCAGAATGAGCTTTGCCATGTTAGTTAATCCCTTCCCTTAGCCGCGGCCAGCGCCGGAGTAAGGCAGCAGAGCAACTTCGCGGGCGTTCTTGATTGCCTGGGCGATCTTGCGCTGTTCCTGAACGGTAACGCCAGTAACGCGACGAGCGCGGATCTTTCCGCGGTCGGAGATGAACTTGCGCAGCAGTGCTACGTCCTTGTAGTCGATGACGGTGATGTCAGCGGCCTTCAAGGGGTTGGACTTTGGTTTGGGCTTACGGAGTTCAGCCTTAGCCATCGTGGAGCTCCTTTTCTATGGAGCCCGTGGATATTGATCCACGGGATGGTGGTGTTCGACGGCGGTTGTCACCAAGGTGCCTCGCGGCAGTCCGGGTAAGCGTCCGGCGTCGGACGTTTATGTTTTGTTTAGAAGGGAGGTTCGGAATCCGGGCCGTTGCCCCAGCCGCCACCGCCAGCATTGCTGACACCGGGCGTAGCCCAAGGGTCATCCTGCTGCTGTGCGGGCTGGTTGCCGCCCCAGGTTCCACCGGAGTTGCCGCCGCCCTGGTTTCCACCAGGAGCGCCACCTCCAAAGCCACCGGAATTACCGGCGTTGCCGCCACCGAAGCCGCCCTGCCCACCGCCGGAGCGCTGGGTACGGTTGACCTTGGCGTTTGCGTAACGCAGGCTGGGGCCGATTTCGTCGACCTCAAGCTCGATTACGGTGCGCTTTTCGCCTTCTTTTGTTTCGTAGGAACGGCTCTTCAAACGGCCGGAAACGATGACGCGCATGCCCTTGGTGAGGGACTCGGCCACGTTCTCGGCTGCTTCGCGCCATACAGATGCGCGGAGGAACAGGGTTTCCCCGTCCTTCCACTCATTGGACTGGCGGTCAAAGGTCCGGGGAGTAGAAGCGATGGTGAAGTTCGCTACTGCTGAGCCAGACGGGGTGAACCGCAGCTCGGGGTCA
This sequence comes from Arthrobacter sp. YN, assembly GCF_002224285.1. Lineage (GTDB taxonomy): Bacteria > Actinomycetota > Actinomycetes > Actinomycetales > Micrococcaceae > Arthrobacter. The sequence continues at coordinate 5,005,372 of NZ_CP022436.1, forward strand.
TTGGTGAGATTACCGATGACCGTAATAGTGGTTTCGCCTGCCATCTACTGCCTCCTTGTTCGTTCCTGCGGGATAAAGATCTGGAAGGGGCTGATTACTCAGCAACGACCTTCTGGTCTTCAGGACGGATGATCTTGGTGCGCATGATCGTCTCGTTAAGAGACAGCTGGCGATCAAGTTCCTTGGCGGTAGCCGGTGCTGCGGTGAAGTTCACCACGGCGTAGATACCTTCGGACTTCTTCTTGATGTCGTACGCCAGACGGCGACGGCCCCAGATGTCAACCTTTTCGATGGTTCCACCATCGGTGGTGATGACATTGAGGAACTTCTGAAGCGACGACTCTACGGTACGCTCTTCGACCTCGGGGTCGATGATTACCATCAATTCGTAAGGACGCATATGTGAACCCACCTCCTTTGGGCTAAGCGGTTACGGTATTTCCGTAACAGGAGGTTCATTTGCGATGCCGTGTACCCGCTCCCCCGCCGAAGACTCGGAAGGAGGGCGCAACACAGACTTCAATATCTTAGTGCATCTCCTGCACCCAAAGCTATTCGAGGGGGTCCGCAGCCGGAACCGGGCAGTTGGCGTATGTGGATAACCCGGGCATCCAGCAGGTAATACTGGAGCAATGACTGTCCTGAAGTCCATCATTCTCTTCGTCCTGGCCGCCGTTGCAGAGATCGGCGGCGCCTGGCTGATCTGGCAGGCCGTCCGTGAGGGCAAAGCCTGGTGGTGGGCCGGCCTCGGCATCGTGGCGCTGGGCATCTACGGCTTCTTCGCGGCGTTTCAGCCCGACGCGCACTTCGGCAGGGTTCTGGCGGCCTACGGGGGCGTATTCATTGCCGGCTCGCTGGCCTGGGGAATGCTGGTGGACGGCTTCCGCCCGGACCACTGGGACGTGGTCGGGGCGGCGATCTGCATTGTGGGCGTCGGCGTCATCATGTTCGCACCCCGCCCGGGCGCGTAGGCCAGCACACGACAGCCCGGGCCCAAACACGACAAAACCCCCGGAAGGTCACCTTCCGGGGGTTTCTTTGTGCGCGGAGGGGGACTTGAACCCCCACCCCCTTTCGAGGACTAGCACCTCAAGCTAGCGCGTCTGCCATTCCGCCACCCGCGCAAGGTGATCAGGAGAAACAATGTTTCGTTTTTCTCCTCGACAGCGACAAAGACAGTAACACGAACAGAGCCGATCCGTGGATTCCTGAGGTCTTGAGGGAGCCTCGTTAGGGTGGTGGCCATGGATGCCACACCCCTTAGCGCTCTACTCCTGACCGTCGTCTTCGCCGCGATCGGACTCTACGCCCTGTACTTCGTGATCCGCTCGGGCGTCCGCGACGGCATCCTCCAGGCCGACAAGAAGCGCAGCGAGCAGGCGGACCCGTCCCGCCCAACCGGCTTTTGAGCTCCCCCACTGGTTAGGGTGGGCACATGGACAACGTCAGGGTGAGGCGGAGCCGGCTGCGCTTTGTGGTCATGGTCCTGGCCGGCACAGCGGCCTTCGTCGCTACCGGCATCTCAGGCAGTTGGGTGGATGCGCCTGCGGTCGGCTGGGCCGTGGCCGCCCTGGTCTACGTTGCCTGGGTGTGGCTGGTGATCGCGCGGCTCGATCCTGCCGAAACGCGGCATCATGCAACATCCGAGGACCCATCGCGGGGAGTCACCGACCTGCTGATACTCGTGGCCAACCTGGCCAGCCTTGCTGCTGTGGCCGCCGTGATCGTCAACTCCCACACGGAAGGAACCGGTTCCCGCCTGTCCTCTGCGGCACTCGCCCTGGGGTGCGTGGGGATGTCCTGGATGCTGGTCCAAACGCTCTTCACGCTGCGGTACGCCGAGCTCTATTACAGCCAGGACGCCCACGCCGGCGGTGAAGTGGGCGGCATCAGCTTCAACCAGGACCGGCCGCCGCAGTACACGGACTTCGCCTATCTGGCCACGAGCCTTGGCATGACGTACCAGGTATCCGACACCAACCTCGGCAACCACTCGATCCGGCTGGAAGCGCTGAAGCACAGCCTGCTGTCCTACTTGTTTGGAACCGTGATCCTTGCCGTCACCATCAATCTCGTCATCGGCCTGGCCCAGTAGCGAAGGGGCCTACGGCGGTGACCTGAAAGCGAAACGGGGCAGCCGTCGTCGAACGTTGACCCTGGCTGCCCCGCTGCTGAAAGACGCTTACGACGCCGGTCCCCCACCCACCGTCGCCTGCTCGGCTTCCGCGGTGGTCGCCTCAGGTGAAGCGGCGCCACGCTTGCGGTAGCGCCAAATGCCGATGCCCACCACGATCGCGGCCAACGCCAGCGACAGGAAGAGCGACTCACGGGTGGATTCGATAATCACCATCCCGATAATGAGGGCCACGATGGCGCCAATGGCGATCCACGTGAGGTACGGGAAGAACCACATCTTGAGGTCGAGGTCCTTGGCTGCAGCCCCCATGCGTTTGCGCAGGATGAGTTGCGAGGCCGCGATGACCAGCCACACGAAGAGGGCGATGGCACCGGACGTGTTCACGAGGAACAGGAACACCGTGTCCGGGGCGATGTAGTTCAGGCCAACGGTAATGAACCCCACCACCGTGGAGGCCAACACTGCTGCTGCCGGGACGCCGCGCTTGGAGATCTTCATCCAGGCCTTGGGTGCGTCGCCACGCTGGGAGAGCGAGAACAGCATGCGGCTGGCGGTGTAGAGGCCGGAGTTCAAGCAGGACAGCACCGAGGTGAGGACAACGATGTCCATGATGGTGCCGGCACCCGGGATTCCGTAGAGCTCGATCACGGCAACGTACGGGCTCTTGGCGACAGAAGCGTCGTTCCACGGCAGAAGCGTGACAACAATGGCGATGGAGCCGATGTAGAAGATCAGGATGCGCCACACAGTGGACTTCACGGCCTTCTTGACGGCGTCTACGGGGTTCTCCGATTCGCCGGCCGCGATGGTGGCGATTTCGGCGCCGAAGAACGAGAAGACCACCACGAGGATGCCTGCCAGGACTGCGCCAGGACCGTTCGGCATGAAACCGCCTTGGTCCAGGAGGTTGGCGACGCCCGGCGCGGAGACGCCCGGCATGAGGCCCAGGATGGCAGCGATGCCTGCGAGCAGGAAGATGACGATTGCGGCCACCTTGATGGACGCGAACCAGAACTCGAACTCACCGTAGGACTTCACGGAACCAAGGTTGGTCAGCGTCAGGAGCACCATCAAAATCAGCGCCCAGATCCACTGGTCCACGCCGGGAACCCAGCGGTGCATGATGGCGGCGCCCGCCGTTGCCTCGATGCCGAGGACAATAATCCAGAACCAGGCATAGAGCCAGCCAATACTGAAGCCCGCCCATCGGCCAAGGGCCTTGTCAGCGTATGTGGAGAACGAGCCGGTCTCCGGATTGGCAGCAGCCATCTCGCCCAGCATGCGCATGACGAGGATGACCACCAGGCCGGCAGCCAGGTAGGCCACAAGGATGCCAGGACCGGCTTGCTGGATGGCAGCGCCGGAGCCCACAAAGAGGCCTGCGCCAATAACGCCGGCGATGGCGATCATGGAGAGGTGGCGGGGCTTCAGGGATTTTGAAAGTTGTTGGTCAGCGTGCATGGATCTGCGCCGTCCTTTAGGTTTTTGCGGGGTGGCCGGGCGTGGTGTGCCACGGGCCACATGACTCATTCACGCTAGCTTGCTGCACCATCGCGGTGCCTGTGCAGCTGAACATTTTGACGCCGCCAAAAAGAGGAGTATGCACAAAATGTACACCCTGAGGCACCTAAGGTTTCGTGTTGGAAACTTTTGTAATACCCCTGAAATGAGTGTTTGAGTCTTCCCCGTCAGACGATGGTGCGGAAGAACAGCTCAACAACAGTTGCCAGGTACCGGGGATCCTCAACGCCGCAGAGCTCGCGCGCAGAGTGCATCGACAACAAGGGAATGCCCACATCCACGGTCCGGATGCCAAGGCGCGTAGCAGTCAGGGGCCCGATGGTGGACCCACACGGTAGATCGTTGTTGGACACGTATTCCTGATAGGGAACGCCGGACTCATCGCACAACCTGGCCCAGAACGCAGCGCCTGTAGCATCCGTGGCGTAACGCTGGTTGGCGTTGATCTTCAGCAGCGGCCCACCGTTCAGCACCGGCTTGTTGGCGGGATCATGCTTTTCCGCATAGTTCGGGTGGACAGCATGGCCGGCATCGGCAGAAACGCAGAACGACGCTGCCAGCGCCTGCCGCCGCTGGCTCACCGAGGCGCCAAGACCGTCGGAGATGCGGACCAGGATGTCTTCGAGGATGGGGCCGCACGCTCCGGAGCGCGAGTTGGAGCCGATCTCCTCGTGGTCGAAGGCCGCCAGGACGGCGATCGGTCCCTCCGCCGGAGCTGACGCCGCGTGGCTGATCAGTGCCACGAGGCCCGCGTGGGTGGAGGAAAGGTTATCCATGCGGCCTGACGCGAAGAACTCGCTGTTGGCCCCGAAAACGGCAGGGGCCTGCGTGTCTGCCACCACGACGTCGTACCCGCCAATGTCCGCAGCATCAACAGCGGCGCCCTCCACGCGATCGGCGAGCAAGCCCAAGAGATCCTCACCCGCGGGGTCGCCTTGGCCGAAGATCGGGTTCATGTGCTGCTGCTTGGACAAATGCAGTCCATTGTCGTTCACGCCGCGGTCCAGGTGGATCGCCAACTGGGGGAAGCGAAGGAGAGGGCCCGTGGCTGTCAGATGCTGTGTGCCGTCACGCATGACCAAACGGCCGGCCAGCTGCAGTTCCCGGTCCAGCCAGGAGTTGAGCAGGGGTCCGCCGTACACCTCGACGCCGGCCTGCAGCCAGCCGAATTTGCCCGTAGTGGGCTTCGGCTTGAGTTTGAAGGACGGCGAATCGGTGTGGGCACCGAGGATATTGAACCCCGTGGTGGGGCCGGCGTTTTCGGGCGTTACCCACGCGATCAGGGCGCCGTCGCGGATCACGTAGAACTTACCCGCTCCGCCATCCCACGGCTCCAGTTCATCCAGTGCAGCGAAGCCTGCCGCCTCCAGGCGGCGGGCGGCCTCGTGGACGGCATGGAAGCTCGACGGCGACGCAGAAACGTAGGCGCCGAGATCCTGAATGTGGTCAACTGCTGCGGAGGCATTCGAAGGCATGACCCCGAGTCTAGCCGCGCTTTCGGCGCCGACCGGGCTAAACCGTGACGTTCAGCGCGGCCGTATAACCGCCCGCAACCGAGCCGGATATAGTCGCGAGTTGGTATATACCCCCATCGTCGCCAAAGACGTTGTCCGAGGTCAGTGTGGTGTTGGGAAAATTTCGGGCGCTGGACTCGTAGCCCGCGGTTGCGTAGACCGCCTTGCACGCCGTCTCTGTGAGGGCAATCTGGGAGACGGCCAGCACCTGCCCGGCAGCGCTAGTGTTGCTCATCGATTCGAATACCTCAAAGTGAATATGTGGCCATCGGCCGTTGTACGCGCCCGGGTAGATGGTGCTGAAGGTCAGCTGGCCGTTGGCGTCAGCCTCTTGGACGCCCCTCAGATAGTTCTCGCTCTCCAGGCCCGAATCGTAGAGCGAGTACTTGCCGTTCTGGTCGCAATGCCAGACATACACAGCAGCTCCTGCCAGCGGCGAGCAGCCATTGGCGTTGTCCAGGAGTGTCAGGGTCACCGTGAGGGGCACGCCCTCAGCTGAAGTGGTGGACGTTCCGAAACTGGACCTGATGTCACGGCGGACCACCCCGGAGGCCTCCAGGACGTTGGGACCATTGGAGCCATCCCCCGGGTAGGGCCCGAGCGTCTCCTCAGGGATCTCGACGCCACATTCAGCAAATGCCCGGGTCACCGTGCTGGAGGCCGACGCCGAAGGCGACGCGGCCGCCGTCGTACTTTCCGTCGCCGTCGCCGTTGCGCTGACAGCGCTCGACGGCGGTGCGCCGCTGCCTTCCGTACCGGGCGTGCAGGCCGCGAGGGCGGCAGCAGTCCCGGCGCCGAGGAGAACGCCCAAAGTGCGTCGCCGGCTCAGGAGCGTGGAGAGATCGAACTCGAGTCCGCGATCGTGGTTGGGGTGGGGAGTAGTCATGCCTCCATGTAACGCGTGCCGCCTGTGCCTTGTACATGGGAAGGCTGTGGCCGGACTGTGAGGATCCCCTTGGATGTGCAATATAAACATTTTCATATGCTTGTAATGCTCGTCACATCGTGGCACGATGTCTCAACGGACATAATGACGGAAGGTCACTCGCCATGAACATTGAACTGAAACCAGTGCGAAAGCTTCGCATCCACTGGCCCATTCCCGTGGAAACCATGAAGCAAATGGCCGCCGGCGACCTTGGCGCCCTTGAGTCTGATGAAGGCATTGCCTCCCTGCTGAACGAACTGCAGTCGGCCCCCGAGCTGGGCGGCTTCGGCAACTACCACCACGTCTTCGAGTCCTCCGCGGGCTTCGAGGGATTCACGGTAGCTGAGGGGGCCAAGCCCACGCTCGGCGCTGTAGGTCAGCGGACCATCTCGCCTACTTTTGTGTTCACCACCTACTTCGACGATTCCCTTGACCACCGGACTGTCCAAGAGTTGGTGCAACGGATTGTCGACATCCACCCTTGGGAAGTCCCTGTCATCGAGGTCTCGGGTCCGCTCAGTGTTTCCAGCAGCTCCGCGATCCACGCCGAAACGCGGATGGCATCATGAGCGCGCCCCTGTGGCAGGAATTGGCACCCCTTCTCCGCAACAGGACATTTACGGACCTGACCCACGCCTTCCATCCCGGCCAGCCGCATTTTCCGGCCTTTCCCGACGAAACCAGGGAAACCCTCTTCGATCTGGAAAAGGGAGACGGGTTCACAGCCCACAGATACTCGATTGTGGGCCAGTGGGGCACCCACGTGGATCCGCCGTCGCATTTTGTCCTGGGCGGCCGGACCCTCGACCAACTGCCCGTGGAGGACATGATCCTGCCGTTGGTTGTCCTGGACATCAGTGAACGCGTCACGGCCAATCCGGACGCTACCCCTACCGTGGATGACGTCCTGGGCTGGGAGACGCGCAATGGGGACATCCCCGCCGGATCGTTCGTGGCCCTGCGCACCGGCTGGAGCCACCGCTGGCCGGACAGCGCTGCCATGGCCAACGTCGACCACGCCGGGATCAGCCACACTCCCGGATGGTCGCGGGAAGTTTTGGAGTACCTGATCGAAAAGCGATCTGTCAGCGCGATCGGTCATGAACAGACGGACACCGATCCCGGCATGGCCACATCGCAGCAGGATTTCAGCCTGGAAACCTACGTCCTGGCCCAGGACAAGTGGCAGATTGAGCTTCTTGCCGCCCTGGACCATCTCCCGGAGGCCGGTGCAGCCTTGATAGCCACGTGGGCAAAACCGCTCGAGGGCAGTGGCTTCCCGGCCAGGGTCTTCTCCATCCACTGACTCCGGCCGTCCCCATAACGCCGGGCTGTGACGCCTGAGCAGGCCGGGGTAGCTAGAATCGATCCATGTCAAAGACCTCCAGCATGGGCCGCGGCATGATGGCCCTTCTTGCGGTGGGGGAGCGTCATGCGGAAGGTTTCGACGGCGGCACGGTGGCCGACGTCGCAGCCCGCCTCGGCAAAGACCGCAGCCAGGTGTCGCGAAGCCTCAAGGGCGCGCAGCAGGAAGGCTTCCTGACACGTTCGGACCAACGCGAGTACAGCCTGGACTGGTCCATCCTGACGGACGCCCAACTGGTCACAGAGCAGCGGCTGAAGACCGACGGCCTCACGGCCTTGGAGGGATTGGCCACCGAAACCAACGAGGCCTGCTTCCTGGGCGTACTGAGCGGAAACAGTACGGTCACTATCGGCGAGCAAGTCCCCGAGAGCGCAAACCTTGTGGGTTCCTGGCTCGGCCGCCCCTACCCTGCCTACTGCAGTGACGCCGGCCAGGCGCTCCTGTGGGATGCCCCGGACACGGAAATCCGGAAAATCTTCAGCACAGTGGAGTTCGTGAGGCATGGCCCCAACACTCCGGTTTCCGTGGATGATTTCCTGGAACGGCTCAACAAAGCCCGCGTCCGCGGATACTCGATTGTTGATGAAGAAGCCGAACCCGGCCTCTACTCATTGTCCGCGCCCATCCGGGACTTCAAGGGAGATGTTGCCGCGGCCCTGCAAATCGTTGGGCCAAAATTACGTGTGGAGCCCCAGCGGGAAGCCTTCGCCGTGGCTCTCGGCTCCTGGCGGACGTGGCTCGAGTCCAGGGTTGGCGGAACTGCACGCCAGTTCGAAGCCTAAGCTTCCAGTGCCGGTCCGCCGCTGAGCCGTTGGGCGCTGGAGTGGAGAACAGCAGCGATTTTCGGGGCATTGGCTTCGACGCCGGACCGGCTGCCCAGCACGCTCAGAGCAGCAATGATCCGGCCATCCTCAGCCCGGACGGGAACGGCCAGCTCCCAGACTCCGTGTTCAAATTCTTCAGCAGCGAGGATATAACCCCTTGGCCTGTCGCGCTCCATCAAATCGGTGACTTCGGGGGCAGTGTGCGCCGCGGCCGGTCCGCCGACGCCGATGAAGTTAACATCCCTAAGTAAGGAACCGAGGTCCTTGGGCGAGTGGTCCCACAGCAAGGCCCTCCCCGAACCAGTGCACCACACGGGAGTGACCATGCCGGGTTTGGCGAACCCACCCAGGACTGAGTTATTGGTTGACGAACGCAGCAAGAGAACGCGGACACCCTCCCGAACGGACAACCGGGACCGCAGTCCAAACGCTGACACCAGTTCTTCAAGTTCCGCAGGTGACTTCTGAACCCACGTACTGTTCAGGGAAGCTGCGAGGCTGAAGAACCGCGGTCCTGTGCGGAAGGGGCCACGGTCCACCCGCTCCAGCAGTCCAAGATCACACAATTCCTGGGCCAATCGGGAGACCCGGCTTTGCTCCATGTCCAGTCCGGCAGCAAGCTGTGAGACGCCCAAGAGTTGGCGTCCCTGCTTTTCGCGGTCCGTGACCATACGGACAAGGCGAAGACCCTGGCCCAGGGATGACGCCTCCGGTGACACCTCCACGAATCCGCTCCTTCCACCAAGCGTTCACGCCATTCTCACACGGTGGCGTCCGTTGCAAGGACACGGGCCCTGTTGGCCCACACAGTGTAGAGGTCAGCGAGTATCGCGGCATTCGCCGCTTCAAGTTCCCCGACCGTGATTTTTCCGCCGTCCTGCCCACCGAAGAGGACCACCTCGTCCCCTGGCCGGACATCCCTCACCGAGGAGACGTCCACAACCATGGAGTTCATGGAGATGATGTCCACCACCGGCACCCGCTGTCCACGGACCAGCACATTTCCCCTCCGGCCAAGTGAGCGTCGATACCCATCGCCGTAGCCCACGGTGACTGTGGCGAGGCGCGAATCCGTGGCAAGAGTATGGGTGAGCCCGTATCCCACGCCGCTTCCAGCCGGGTAGCCGTTGACGGACCCGATCCTGGCTTTGAAGGTCATGCACCGTTGGAACATGGCGTGCCCAGGATCCGAATCACCGTAGAGCGCAGCACCTGTGCGCACCATGTCCAACCAGGCCGTGGGGACGTTCAGGGCCGCAAAGGAGTTGGCGGCATGCAGCAGGACATCGCGCCGGGGTATCCCCGCCTCGTGAAGGATGGCATGCGATTCGGATTTGAAGCGGCTCAGGGCGTGCTTCACATGGTCAACGTCGTCCTGTGGAAAGTGCGTCATGATGCCAGCGAGCTCCAACTGCGGATGACTGACGATTCCCACTGCGGAGGCCCGTCCCAATGGTGAGGACACATCGAGGCTGTGACGGCTGATTCCCGAGGAATTGATGTCCAGGTGCACACGCAGCGTCCGCTCCTCCCCTGCGGCGATCCTGCTCATTTCCCACGCTCTCTGTGGATCGGCAACAAGTTCCTCGATCCCGTGGGCCAGGCCGGCCCTGATCTCCTGCGGTGCCGCGGCCCGGACCCGTAACAGCCTCCCGTTGAACCCATGAGCCCGGGCAAGCCCTGCTTCTGCGTTGGTGCCAACCCCTATGTACGGAACTCCGGACGCCACCAGGAACGGCAGCAACAAGTCCGCACCGTGCCCGTAGGCGTCGGATTTGATCACGGCGCACAACAGAGCCTTGCCTTGGAGCATGGCCAGCATGGACCGGACATTTGCGTCGAAGGCGGCGCCGTCAATCTCAAGCCAACTGGATAGACTGTCCGTCGCCGCAGAAAGTTCTTCATTCGCGGTCATTGTGTTTCCCCCGGAAATGGCGACACGGCCGGGCATGAAGCCCGGCCGTGACGCATGGCCAATCTCGAATCAGACCGAACGCTTTGCCTTGGCCTTCGGGCCGTAGCGGAAGTGGAAGAACAGGTAGCAAGCCGCAACGAACGGAACACCAAAGTACAGGGCAGCGATCTGGGTGGGGTCGAAGGCTATTCCTATCAGGGATACCAGGCAGAGGGTAAAAGCCAGGATGGGCAGCACCGGGAAGAAGGGGGCTTTGTAGGCCAGATCGGCCACCTTTCCGCCATTCCGGATGAATGCCCTCCGGTGGAAGAAATGTGAGGCAGTGATGGACATCCAGACTCCCACCACCGCGAATCCGGCAATGGACACCAGGGCCAGGTAGACGGTCTCCGGTGCAGCCACACTGCTGACCAGGGACGCCAGCCCGCCTACCATGCTGACGGAAAGGGCAACCAGGGGTATTCCGCGCCGGGTCAGCTTCTTGAGTGCCCGGGGGCCATGTCCTTCATCGGCCAGTGAATAGAGCATTCGTGCACAGGAGAACAATCCGCTGTTCCCGGCTGACAACAACGCGGTGATGATGACAAAGTTCATGATGTCCGCCGCGAACGGGATGCCCACAGAGGAGAAAACCGTGACGAAGGGACTTTCATCCAATCCCACTTGGTCGTAAGGGACTGTTGCCGCGATGACGGCAATGGCGCCCACAAAGAAGATCAGGAGCCGGATGACGGTGCTGCGCATGGCCTTGGGGATGTTCTTTGCAGGGTCCTTGGTCTCACCAGCCGCAACTCCGATCAGTTCAGAGCCGGAGAAGGCATAGAAGACGGCCAGGGCGGTGACAAGGACACCGGTGAAACCGTTGGGGAAGAGGCCACCTGAGGTATTGAAGTTCTCAAAGAGGAAAGGGTGGTTGCCGGACTCTGCGAGGGGATGGAATCCAAACAGTGCGGCCCCGCCGAAGACGATCAACGCGATGATCGCCCCCACTTTGACGATGGAGAACCAGAACTCGGATTCCCCGAAGAACTTGGAGGAGAAAGCGTTGAAGCCGAAGAGGATGGCAGCGAAGACGAGGCACCACACCCAGACCTCAACATCGGGGAACCAGCGCTGCATGAGCAAGCCTGAGGCTGTGAACTCAGATCCGATGGCCACGGCCCAGCAGAGCCAGTAGAGCCAGGCCGTAGCGAAGCCGGTTGCCGGGCCGATCGAGCGGGACGCGTAGATGTGGAAGGCGCCGGAGACGGGGTAGGCAATGGCGAGTTCGCCAAGGCATGCCATCACCAGATAGACCACGAAGGCGCCAACCAAGTAGGCGATCACTGCCCCCAGCGGGCCCGCTTGCGAAATGGTGTAGCCCGAACTCAGGAAGAGACCTGAACCGATCACACCTCCCATCGCGATCATGATCAGGTGCCGTGGTCCCATGGAGCGGCGCAAACCGGGTTCCGGCGGCGCCAAGGGGGTATCGGCTGGATGATCCAGTTTCAGGGGTGTAGAAGATTCCATGTCTTGTCTCCGTTAAGTGACAGGTGCGAACGGTACGCCGAGGACTTCCGGGGCGGGGAGCCATGGGGGCGCTTGTAGTGACGAAGGTAACACAGATCATGTGACTTTAGTCATTAAAAACATTTGTGAATGCGAATAACGCACACTTTGCATCGCAGGCATGACGATGTGACCGTTCACTGGTCAGAATGCCCCAGCAATGAGGCAGCGCCGGAAGCCCGCCGGGGCCGGGTGATCCTAGATCGACGCCCGTCGGATGACGTTGGACAAGGTCATTGCCGTCACGGTGTCGCTTACTCCCGGGAGGGCAGCGATCTGCTCCCAGATCTCCTGGACGCGGCCAAGGGATCGCGCTTCGACGCGGACAATGAGGTCAAAGTCGCCACTGAGGACATCGCACAGGACCACTTCCGGAATGGATCGGAGTTCGTTCAGGACGTCAGCCCCCCGCATCCTGTCCTTGCGGTAAACCATCAGGAAGGCCGAAACCAGGGATTCGGCATCTACTCCAGCCACCACTGTGTAGCCCTGGATATAGCCCTGCCGTTCCATCCGGTCGATCCGCTGCCGCACCGCATTTCTGGACAGAAGAACCTTGCCGGCAAGTTCGGCGTGAGGGACGCGGGCATTCTTGGTCAGTTCCGCGAGGATCCTTTGATCGATGCCGTCCAGACCAGCCCGCTCCATGCGTCCCTTTCCACCTACCCCTGCAGGGACACCAGCCCCTGCCTCGGCCGAAAGGCCACGAAGGAAATGATACTTCCACAAGTCCCCGAGGCGTTTCCCCGTGTTCAGTAATCAGGGTTGCTCGGCACCACAAGCCCGGTCTCGTAGGCGTAAACCACCACCTGCACCCGGTCCCGCAACTGGAGTTTGCTCAGGATCCGGCGGACGTGGGTCTTGACGGTCGCCTCGGAGAGGAAGAACTTATGGGCGATCTCCGCGTTGGACAGGCCCTCGGCGATGGTGGTGAGGATCTCGGTTTCGCGTGGCGTGAGATCGTCCAGCAACGGGTCCCGGTGGGGAGTTGGTGGCTGCCCGGGCAGGGCGCCTCCACGAACATACGTTTCCAGGAGCCGCTGCGTCACACGGGGAGCCACCACGGCATCGCCGCTGGCCACGAGGCGCACAGCGTGGACCAGTTCCGAGGGTGCAACGTCCTTGAGCAGGAAGGCGGAGGCACCGGCCTGCAAACCGGTGAAGGCATACTCATCGAGGTCGAAGGTAGTAAGGATGATGACCCGTGCCTCGGACCCGGAATCCGAGATCCGTCGCGTTGCCTCAATCCCGTCCATGGTGGGCATCCGCACGTCCATCAGGATCACATCCGGCGCGAGTGCTTCTACTTGGCGTACGGCTTCGACGCCATCGGACGCCTCGCCGACTACATGGAAGTCGTCCTCGCCTTCCAGAATGAGCCGGAAGCCCATCCGAAGCAGTGGCTGATCATCCACGAGCAGCACTTTGATGATGTCTTCTGTCATGATTCCCCCTTGTCGCCGGCCCAGCGGAGCTCGGCGTGAACTGCCCAGCCTCCCCTTTTGCTGGGGCCGGCAGTAACGATTCCAGCATAAATTCCGGCGCGTTCATTCATTCCTGCGATGCCCTGCCCGGTGCCCAGGCTGCCCACGGGTTCGCTGCCGCCCTCCACGGTTCCACGACCGTCGTCGTGTACGTCAATGGTGACCAGATCGGCGTCCCGCGCCACCTGGACGTCAACGCGGCTCAGTGAGCGGCCGTACCGCAGGACGTTGGTCAGCGACTCTTGCACAATCCGGTAGACGGTGAGTTCAAAGGCGGGATCGGCCGGTAATCCAGGGCCTGTGTGCGCATAATGCAGCGGCAGACCCGCGGTCCGGAAGCCATCCAGGAGCTTCGAGAGGTTGTGCCCGGATTCCAGGGGCGTGAGCGGTGCCGGCCGCCCCGAGTCGTCGCGAAGGACGCCCAGCACGCGGCGCATATCGGCCAAGGCGGTCCTGCCGGTCCGGGACAATTCGCCCAGGACCTCGGCGGCGCGCTCCGGATTCTTCCTGACCACCACGGCAGCACCGTCCGACAGGCTGACCATCACCGTCAGGGAGTGTGCCACGACGTCGTGCATCTCGCGGGCGATCCTGTTCCGCTCGGTCACCTTGCCCAGATGGGTGGTGCGGGCTGCCCAGGCAGCGATCTCGGCCTCATGCTCCCGCCGCTGGCGCACGGAAATACCAATGCCGGTGGCCAGGAGGTTGGACAACATGATGGTCACCGCGGTGGCGATGTTGTTGATCAGGTGGAAGTTCTCCGGGACCTCCTGCAGGGTGTCCATGCCGCTGGGAATCGTCCACATGAACAGATAAAGCAAGCTCAGGGGCAGGCTGGCGGCAACAAACACCACCAAAGCGAGGCTGCGCTTCCTGATGGATGCCACGGCGTACAGCGCAAACCACAGGCCCGCTGAGACGTTGGAACCCCACGGGTTCAGGATGGCGGCCGCAACCTCCAGAAGGACGACGGCGGCCACCACTTGAAGCGGGTACCGGCGCCTGAACATCAGCACAGCCGCGATCATCAGCAGCAGGGCCACCACCAGCCACTTGCCCTCGGCGATGGAAGTGATGATGGTGGGCAGGGCCAGGAGTACGTAGCAGAGGATCACCACGGCATCCATGGCGCGGGGGCGCTCATAGAAGTAGCGCCGGATGCGGCCCCTGCGGCGCTGGGTGATTTCAGCGAAGGACGCGTCCACCGTAGCGGTGGACGCGTCCTTCACCTGTGGAGCTTCAGTCATGGATTGAGCCTAGACGGCAACCGTCCTAGACGTCCCGCTTCTTCAGCAGGAGCATGGCCAGCGCAACCGGTACAACAACCCAGGCACCCAGGACCAGCGCGGCCTGCCACGCTTCCAGCGTTTCAGGAACATGCTCGACGGCGGTCATCGGGGTGATGGTGCTGGTGGGGAGGTACTTGTTGGCTTCCTTGAAGAAATCGCCGGGAATGAGCTGGAAGGCGATCGGCGCAACGAACAGCAGTCCCACCAGGCTCATGATGCCGCCGGCCGAGTTCCGGACGATGGTTCCAAGGGCCATGCCGATGGCTGCTACTGCTGCCACGTAGAGGCTGTTGACCAGGAGGAGCTTGACGGACTGCGAGCTGCCAAGGTCCAGCTTGAGGTCGTAGTTATCCACGATCGGGAGGGACACCAGGCCGGCAATGTAGATGGACACGGCCGTCAGCAGGAAGGCGCTGACCATGACCACAATGAGCTTGGCCAGGAACGGTGAGAGCCGCTTGGGGACGGCGGCAAACGTGGAGCGTGCCATGCCGGTGGTGAATTCGGAGCTCATCAGCAGGACACCCAAGGAGCCGAGGATGAGCTGGGCGAACGAGATGCCCGAGGTGGGAATGCTGACGGCCAGGTCCCCGCCCTGGGCGGCCATGGCAGCCGCGGCTTCGGGATCGTTGGCAACCTGCTCAGCAAACTGCCCGGTTCCCCAGGCCGAGAGGGCGGCGAAACCCACCATCACCAAGGCTGTGGAGGCCAAAAGGATCAAAGTGGACATCAGCGTGCGGAACTTGATGAATTCCGAGTTCAGCACGCGGTGGAATGCCGGTCCAGGACCGACGGAGTTACGGATGGACTTACGGTCCATAGTGGTGGTGCTCATGTCTATTTCCCTCCGGCCTGGGCGGGAACCGAGGCCCCGGTGGTGATGTGCGAGTGGTATTCCACCTCGTCCTTGGTCAGTTCCATGTACGCCTCTTCCAGGCTTGCCTGGAGCGGAGTGAGCTCGTACACCATGACCTGGTTTTCCAGGGCGGTCCTGGCGATGCCCCGGGGGTCCAGTCCGGACACCTCGAGGAGTTCGCGCTCGTGGACCTCCACGGAAACGCCGGTTCCGGCCAGGAGCTGCATGAGGCGTTCCGGCTGGTCGGTGCGGACACGGGTCCGTGCGTGGCCTTTGCCGGTAATGATTTCGGCGATGGGCGCATCGGCAATGATCTTGCCGCGGCCGATCACGATCAGGTGGTCTGCTGTCAGTGCCATCTCGCTCATGAGGTGGCTGGAAAGGAAGACCGTGCGGCCCTCGGAGGCCAGGTACTTCACGAGGTTGCGGACCCACACCACACCTTCAGGGTCCAGGCCGTTGACGGGCTCATCCAGAATGATGGTCTGCGGATCGCCCAGCAGCGCAGCGGCAATGCCGAGGCGCTGACCCATTCCGAGCGAGAATCCCTTGACCTTCTTCTTTGCTACATCGCCCAGGCCGGTCATTTCAATGACTTCGCGGACCCTGCTCTTGGGGATGCTGTGCGTCGCTGCCATGGCGAGCAGGTGGTTGTACGCGGTGCGGCTCGTGTGAACTGCCTTGGCGTCCAGGAGGGCGCCGATCTCGCGGAGCGGTGCTTTGTGCTGGGCGAATGGTTCACCATTCACCGTCACAGAGCCCGACGACGGAGCGTCCAGCCCCATGATCATGCGCATGGTGGTGGACTTGCCGGCACCGTTCGGACCCAGGAAGCCGGTCACCCGTCCAGCCTGGACAGTGAAACTGACACCGCCGACGGCGGTCTTCTCGCCGTAGACCTTGGTCAGGCCTTTTGCTTCGATCATGGAAGCGTTCCCTCCTCGGAGCACATGAGTGTGCGGATGAGTTTTGAATGTACTCACCACGCTACTCATGGAGGGAACGTAAATCGCCGGTCTCAGGGATGATTCAGGGTTCAGTCAGGGTAGTCCTCGCGGATGACCCGCTCCGCTTCAGCCGGCCGGGAGCGGCGAGTACACGCGCAGCTCGCGCGGTTTCACGGTGAAGGTGGCACTGCGCACCCCGGGCTTCGGTTCGCCGTCCACCGCCAGGACCAGGGGCTGCCCGATCGCCTCCACGGTGATGGTGGTGGCCTCGGTCAGGTGGGTGACTTTGGAGGCAGCAACCGTGCCGGTCACTACCGCCCACAGCAGCCGCGCACGGGCGAACGGCTCGTCCGCTGTGATCATCCGCAGATCGAAAACCCCGTCGTCAAGCACGGGCCGGCGAAGCGGTGCGTGGTCGCTGGGATAGAACCTTCCCCGTCCCATGTAGAGGATCCAGAGCTTGTGCTTAACCCCGCCCACGGTGAGCGTGGTGGGGGAGTTCACTCCGAAGGTGCGCAGCGATGCCACCACGCTGGCCAGCGGCTTACCCATAGCCGGCTGCAGTCGTTCCCGGCGACGAACCAGGTTCGGATACACGCCTACGCTGGCGGTGTTCAACATGGCCAGCTCCGTAGTTTCGGGCGTCTCAGGCAGGCCACGCTGCACCACTACATGCCCCAGGTCAACCGCGGCTGCCTGCCCCTTGGTTACCGCCTCAATGGCGTCGTCGATAGAGCTGGTGCCGAGGTCGCGGGCAAAATGGTTGAGGGTTCCGCCGGGCAGCACAAGCAGCGGCAGTGAATGTTCGACGGCGGCCGCGGCGGCAGTGCCCACCGTTCCGTCTCCGCCCCACACGCCCAGCGCAACGGTGCCGGGCCGGGTGGCTGCGGCGTCTATTTCCGCGGCGACGTCGTCCCCCTCCGCGATTTCACGTATATGCGCTTTGGGGAATATAACTCGGAGAAGCTCACCGGTTTCGGGGGAGTAGGACCCTCCAAGGACGTTGACCGCAATACTCAGCCCCTCGCCGTCGGCGATAGCGGGAGCTTCTGCAGGCGTTCGGCGCGGCGTTGGTTCTGCGGGCTTGGCGGGCCACCACCGGCGCGTCAGTAGCGCCGCGCCTGCTCCCAAGGCCGAACCGAAGACCACATCGGAGGGCCAATGGGCTCCCGTATGAACGCGGGAATAGGCAACACCTGCGGCAAGGGGCGCCAGCACCGTGCCGAGTGCCGGTGAAACCATCCCGGCACCCACGGCGAAAGCTACCGCAGAGGCAGAATGCCCGGACGGCATCGATGAGCTGGTTGGCTGCGGGTTCACGAAGCGAAACAGCGGCAGGTGCTCAGGAAGCGGGCGCCGCCGGGGGAGTACCCGCTTGAAGATGACGTTGGTGACGCCTGAAGCAACGCCCAAGGCCAACACGCCATGAAGAGCCGCCCTGCGCGGTTTCCCCGGGAACGCGGACATGATTCCGGCAATCCCGAACCAGAGCTTTCCCTTGGTGGCCGCGGACGAAAGCCTTCTGAAGAAGACATCGTGGTCGCCCTGGGGCTGCCTGGAGACAGCCCGGACCAGAAAGTGGTCGAATCCTGCAACTCGTCTGGGGGCCTTGCCCACGATGCCTCGCATTACTTCACAGTATCGCCTGCACACCCCCGCAGAGGGGCTGCCCATGCCGTCCGCCTGCCGTGGCTACGATGAATGGATGATTCGTGTCCTGCTTCCACGTCGACAGCCCGGGTGGCAACTGGTTGTCCCGGCCGTGCTGCTTCTCCTTGCCTTCATGGTGCCGGGCATCATGATCCTGGCCGGACAGGGCGAGCCTGCGTTCAACGGCGTTGACACCACCTGGCAGGCCTTCACCTTTACTCTGCATTCGCCCTTCTGGGACGGCGTGAACGCGGTACTCAACTGGGCGGGCTACGCCGGGATCCTGGTATTCCACGTGGTGCTCGCCCTTGCGCTCCTGGTCTGGCAACGGCCCATGGGAGCAGTCTTTGCCGCGACCTCCGGCGTCATCGCACTGGCCCTGACGCAGCTGGCCAAAGCCGTGGTGGGTCGGGACAGGCCCCAGGGCGCTCAGGTCCTCACAGATACCGGCTCATACCCCTCGGGGCATGTATCGGCCACCACTGCGTTCCTCATGGTTTTGGCCATCCTGCTGGGACGCTGGTGGATGACCTTGCTGGCTGCCGTAGGTGTCATAGCCATGATGGTCAGCCGCACCTATCTCTCGGCACATTGGCTCAGCGATGTCCTTGGCGGCGCCTGCCTTGCTGCCGGTGTCGTCCTGATCATGTGGTGGCGGTTCAGGGAAATATGCATCAAAGAGAATGAACTGGCGGATGGCCGGACTATTTGGGCGGCAAAGGCTTCGCGACGCCTGCAAGCAGGAGAGCGAGCAGAATAGGCGCTCCGATGGCCAGCAATGCCAGGTGGATTCCGGTGTGGTCGCCCAAGTAACCCAAGAGGGGTGGGCCCGCCAGGAAGGCGACGTAGCCGATGGTGGAAACAACGGAAACCCGTGCAGCGGCATGCTTGGGGTCGTCCGCAGCGGCTGACATGCCCATGGGGAAGGCCAGGGCCGCACCGATGCCCCACAATGCCGCACCAACGCCGGCCAGGATAACGTTGCCGGCGAAGACAAACAGTGCCAGGCCCACGGCGGCTGCCGCCATGCTGGCCCGCAGGACGCTCACGCGGCCAAACGTGTCGATCGCTTTGCCACCGAAGAACCGCATGATGGTCATCGCCAGGACGAAGAGCGCGAACAGCAGCGCACCCGTGGATTCCGAGGCGCCAAGCCCGTCCACGGCAGCCTTCGCGATCCAGTCGTTGCCCGCGCCTTCGGTCAGCGTGGCGCCCAGGACTACGACGCCGATCAGCAGCGTCCTGCCGTCCCGCCAAGCCGAAGGCCCCTTCGCAACCGGAGCGCCGTCGTCGTGAACTTCTGCGGCCTCATGCGGAAGGAAGTACTTGGGGACCGTCAGCGCCAAGGCAACGGCAATGGCTGCGATAACCAGCAAGTGTTGAGGGAGACCGACGCCAAGCTGTGAGAGACCTGCGCCAATCAGCGCGCCAAGGAAAGCACCGCCGGAGAAGGCAGCGTGGAACTGCGGCATGATGGTGCGCTTGAGCCGATGCTCAACGTCGGCACCCTCGATGTTCTGGGCTACGTCCCACAAACCAATGCCGATACCAAAGAAGAACAGGGCAATCGCCGTGGCCGGCACTGATGCGGCCATCAGGGAGAAGGCAATTCCTGCGCCCGCAGCTCCCGCCACGATGCCCGCCACACGAACCGTATTGGCCGTGCCGATCCTGCCCACCACCCAGCCGGCCGACGGCAGCGCCAGCAAGGACCCGACGGCGGTGCAGAGCAGCAGGGTGCCCATCTGGCCGGACGTCAGGCTGAGCGCCTCCGTCACCGCCGGAATGCGTGCAGCCCAGCTGGCAAACACCAACCCGTTCATGCCGAAGATCAGGAACGTCGCCACCGCCGCGGCATTGACGTTGGTGGTGCTTCTGGTGTTGGTGGTCATGCAATCACAACTTCCACGGAGAGTTTTTTGAGCCGGGCAAGATCTTCTGGGGATGGTTTTTGGTCGGTCACTATCACGTCCACGGCGTCCATGGCTGCGACCAAAGCTACTGCGCTGGCGTTCCATTTGCTGCCTGCGGAGGCCACAATCACGCGCGCTGCGGATTCAAGGCCGGCGCGTTTCACGGCCGCGTCATCAAGGTCGTGGGCCAGGAGTCCGTCCTTGAGGTTGAGTGCACACGGGGTCACGACGGCGGTGTCGAACCTGAGCGAGCGGACGTTGGCTTCGGCCATGGGTCCCCGGAAAGACTGCTCGCCAGGGATGAGGCTGCCGCCGGGAAGGATGAGCTGCGGCGCCCGGCCGGAATGGGGCCCTGTCATCGCCTCGACGCCGTGGAGGGACATGGGCATCACCGTCAGTTCCCGCTTGCCCAACCGGCGCGCGATCTCCGTGGCAGTGGATCCACTGTCCAGCCACACATGCTCGCGGTCGTTGATGAGTCCGTCAACAGCCTCAGCAATGCGCGTCTTGGCTTGGTGGTCTTCCAATTCACGTTGGCCGTAGCCGGGGTTGTCTCCGCGTGCCAGTAAGCTGCGCGCGCCGCCGTGGATGCGTTTCAGCACTCCGTTGGCAGCAAGGATCTCCAGGTCGCGGCGAATCGTGGCGCCCGATGCCCCCGTGGCGTCCACGAGTTCATCCACGGTGGCTTGTTCGCGGGTGCGCAGCAGCTCGCCAATGAGCCGGTGGCGGTCAGCAGTTCCCATACTTCAACCGTAGCAATGATTGCGCACTTAATCACCATTGATGATCATTTGCTCATCGATGCTCTCTCACATCCCATGGCTTAAAGCGAAACGCTCCTGCAGCAAGTGCAAGAGCGTTCGCGGAAAACCGGCGGAAGGTGAGTGAGCGTTAGCGGGCGCGCTCCACACGCTTCTCATCCCAGACGGGCTCCTCGGATTCGTAGACCTTGCCGTCAGAACCGAAGATCATGAACCGGTCAAAGGACTTGGCGAACCAACGGTCGTGCGTGACCGCAAGGACGGTGCCTTCGAAAGAGTCGATGGCACGCTCCAATGCCTCACCGGAGTGCAGGTCCAGGTTGTCGGTCGGCTCGTCCAGCAACAACAGGGTGGCGCCGGAAAGCTGCAGCAGCAGGATCTGGAAGCGGGCCTGTTGGCCACCGGACAAGGACTCATACTTCTGTTCGGACTGACCAGCCAAGCCGTACGAATCCAGGGCGCCGGCTGCGGCCTCGCGGGCGAGTCCGGAGCGGTGCTCGTCACCACGGTGCAGGATCTCCAGCAGTGTCCTGCCCAACAGATCAGGCCGGACATGGGTCTGCGCGAAGAACCCGGGCCGTATGCGGGCGCCCAGCTTCACGGTTCCTTCGTGCGGCACTTCAGCAATAACGACGTCGGACACCGGCAGGTGTTCACGCTCCGGATCGGTGCCACCGGTGGCAAGGAGCCGCAGGAAGTGACTCTTACCGGAACCGTTGGAGCCGAGCACGCCCACGCGGTCACCGAACCAGATCTCCGTGGAGAACGGCTTCATGAGTCCGGTCAGTTCGAGTTTCTCAGCCACTACGGCACGCTTGGCCGTTCGCCCACCCTTGAGGCGCATCTTGACGTTCTGCTCGATCGGCAAGGCCTCGGGTGGCCCGGCTTCCAGGAACTTTGCGAGGCGGGTTTGCGCAGCTTGGTACCGGTTGGCCATGTCGGAGCGGAACGCGGCCTTGTTCTTGTACATGTTGACGAGTTCTTTGAGCTTCACGTGCTCCTCGTCCCAGCGCTTGCGGAGTTCCTCGAACCGGGCGTTACGGTCCGCACGTGCCTCCACGTAGGATCCGAACCCGCCACCATGGATCCACGCCGAGGCGCCGTTGATACCCGGCTCGAGCGTCACGATGCGACCCGCCGCATTGTTCAGCAGCTCACGGTCGTGGCTGATGAACAGGACAGTCTTCTTGGACTCGTTGAGCTTGCCCTCCAGCCAGCGCTTGCCGGGGACATCCAAGTAGTTGTCCGGTTCGTCCAGGAGCAAGAGCTCGTCCGGACCGGCAAACAGGGCTTCCAGCACCAAGCGCTTCTGCTCGCCGCCGGACAGCGTCGAGGCACGGCGGAACTGCGCTTTATCGAAGGAGATCCCCAACGCAGCCATGCACACTTCGTCCCAGACGGTCTCGACGTCGTACCCGCCGGCATCTCCCCAGTCCACGATTGCCTGGGCGTACTTCATCTGGGTGGGCTCGTCGTCGTGCTCCATCATGGCCAGCTCTGCGTCCTCAACCGCCTTGGCAGCAGCAGCGAGGCCAGCCTGGGCAGTGGAGACGAGGAGGTCGCGGACGGTTGATTCGTCACGGACCTGGCCCACGAACTGCCGCATGATTCCCATGTTGCCTGATCGGCCCACAACACCTTCGTCCGGCGTGAGGTCGCCGGAGATGATCTTGAACAGCGTCGTCTTGCCGGTTCCGTTGGGTCCGATCAGGGCAGTCTTGGTGCCGTCGGGGACCTTGAAGGTCACCCCGTTGAGCAGCTGGGTGCCGTCGGAGAGGAAGTAGTCGATGCCGGAAACGTCAATATGGGCCACGTTTCAATCCTCCCACGGCACGGTATTAACGCTCGACGGCGACAGTCGGCAACGCTCGACGACGGCAATTTGGGGCGGAACCACCCGCCTAAGGCTTCCTCCGCGCAAAGGCCGGCGCATGCTCGGGGCGCGGGCCGAAGGCGATCATTCGAGCGGGCAGCTTGCCGAACCCGGGGAAATTCCGCGCAACAAAGAGCAACGGCTTGGGAGGTTTCGGCTGCTTACCCGCCATGACCTGAGCAAACACCACACGATGCAGCACCCGCTGAAAGGCCTGGATCATGACCGTGGGAAGCCAACGCCGCTTCTGGACCTCGGCGAGGTGGCCGTCGTCGAGCGTTTCCGTCAGCAACGGCGAGGCGAGCACCCGCGCCGCTGCCACAGCGTCCTGCACTGCCAAGTTGATGCCCACCCCGCCGGCGGGTGACATCGCATGGGCGGCATCCCCAATCAGCAGCAACCCGGGCTTGTGCCACCGGGACAGCCTGTTGAGTTTCACATCAAGCAGGTGGAGGTCGTCCATGGAGGCAATGGTGTCCACACGGTCCGCAAGGTCCGGTCGCAAACTGGCTACCTTGGCGCGGAAAGCCTCCACACCTTCAGCCCTCAACTGAGGATCCGAACCCTTGGCCGCCAAGTACGCGATCTGGTGATAATCCTTCCGGGTCAGGCTCAGCAGGACGTCTGACTTGCCAAAGCGCGGCGCTATGGAAGCCACCGGCTGGTCCTCGCTTGCGGTACGCGGGAGACGGAACCACCAGGTATCAAAAGGTACGGGAAATTCGCGCGGCACCAGTCCGGCCTTCGTCCGGAGAATCGAGCCGCGGCCATCACAGGCCACCGTCAAAGGAGCCCGTAGTTCGCCCCTCCCCACAACAGAACCAGTCCGCGGATCACGGGTTCCGTACGTCACTCCAACCACAGCGCCCGAAGCGTCAGTCAGCAGGTCCGTCGCCTCCGTATTCATCAGCAACGTGAAGGTAGGTTCCTGCCGGGCCGCTTCCACCAGGAAGTTCAGCAAATCCCATTGCGGGACCATGGCCACGTAGTTGTAAGGGGCCTTGAGTCGTCCAAAATCTGCGAGGACCACGGAGTCACCCGATCCTGCGGGCAGCCGGAAATTGCCCAGTTTGCTCTGGGGAAGGGCACGAAAACCTTCGCCGAGCCCCAGCTCGTCCAAGAGCCGGATCGTCGAGGCGTGCACAGTATCGCCCCTGAAATCACGCAGGAAATCGGCGTGTTTCTCCAGCACAGTAACCTTCACGCCGGCGCGGGCAAGCAGCAGTCCCAGGACGATTCCGGCCGGCCCTCCGCCCGCCACCACACACTGGGTATCTGCTGCCATGATCAGCCTCCGGTTCAGCCCGCCGCGGTCAGGAACGACTTCAACAACGGCCCGCTGGTGGTGGCACCCAGCCCGCCCTCTTCAACAAAAACTGCGACTGCCAGGTCCCCGTGGGTCGCCACGATCCAGGCGTGGGTCTTGGGTGGGTTGTCGTTGCCGAATTCCGCGGTTCCGGTCTTGGCTCCCACGGGCACGCCCGGTACCTCTGCCAGGAACCCTGCGTGCCCGGACGTGACCACGGCGCGCATCATGTCGGCCAGGGACGCGGCCTCTTCCTTGGTAATCGGCTGGGTGGACGCCGGTGCAACGCTTGCCGTAGCGGAAGCGGACGACGGCGTGGCGGAGCCGCTTTCGGTTGGGGCAGCAGTAGCGCCGGGGTCCTGCGCGGCGTCGGCGTTTAGCACGAGCTGCGGTGAAACCGGGGCCCCGTTGGCGACGGAAGCGGCCATAACGGCGGCGGAGAGTGGCGAGAAGAGGACCTTGCCCTGGCCGATCATGGAGGCAGCGTGCTCGGTTCCTTCGGCGGCCCCGGGGACCGAGCCAAGGAAAGCATCCGCGCCCAGCTTGGGGGCTTCAACGGCCACACCCAAAGCCTGGGCAGCCGATTCAAGTTGATCCTGACTGACGGTTTCACGGGCGTTGATGAACGCGGTGTTGCACGAGTGCGCAAACGCGTCCCTCAAGGCGACGGAGCCCAGTGATGTTTCGGGGTAGCCTTCGGCGTTCTTGAAGGTGCGGCCGTCGACAGTCAGCGTTGAGGGGCACTCCACCTTGGAATCCGGGGTGGCACCATTGCGGAACATCGCCAGCGAATCAACCATCTTGAAAGTGGATCCGGGTGCGTACTGTCCCAGGAGCGCAGTGTTGTAGCCGTTGCTGCCCGGACCGGAGGCGGCGGCAAGAACGGCGCCTGTTGAGGGCCTGATGGCCACAATGGCGGAAGCCGGTTCGATTCCTGCCAACGTTGCTTCAGCCAACTGCTGAAGCTTCAAGTCCAGAGTGGTCTTGAGCGTGGTGCCCGGCGCAGGAAGGGACGAGAAGAACACCTTGGTGCCGGGGGTTTCGCCGTCGGTCTTTTCAGCCGGGGTGGCCACCACTTCCACGCCATCCTTGCCGCGCAACAGCGAGTCGTACTTTTGCTGCAGGCCGCCGGTCCCCGTGGTGTCACCGGCGCGCAGGGCGCCATTGGATTTCTCGATCTGCTCTGCGTTGGCTTGGCCTACGCTGCCCAAGAGTGCGCGGGCAAAGGTGCGTGTGGGTGCCAGCGCCATGGAGTCCAGGATGCTGACGCCGCCTGCGATCGCCTTGATCTTGGCCTCAGTGATCTCAGCTGTATAAGCGCGGAGGACGAGGCCCTCCACAAAGGCCTGTGGGCCGGAGGCAGCAACCTGCTTGGCATACTCTTCGGCATCCAGGCCGAGCAGAGCTGCCATGGCACGGGCAGAGGCGTCCGCTTGTTCAGCGGGAACCTTGGTCTTGTCGATGCCAACCCGGAAAACCGGGCGGTCCTCAACAATCGGAGCGTCCCCAGCGCCAAGGATCTGGCCGCGCTGGGCGGCAACGGTCTTGACCGACAACGTCTCGCCGTCGGAGAGTTGCGGCGCCAGCAGGGCCGGGCTCCACTGAACCGCCCATTTGTCGCCGGACTTCTTCAGCGTGGCGTCGGAGGTGTACTCCCATTTTGCCGAGCCAATGTTCCAACTGTACTTAAGGGGGAAAGTTGCGGTGTCGCCGTCGAGCTTGACGTCGCCGGAAGCAACCGATGGCTTCGCGCCCAAGCCCTCAAAGACGGCGTTGAGTTCATCGTTGGCCGCGGCTGCGTCCTTGCCCTCTACGGCGAGCGATCCGACGTCGAGCGCTGCCAAGGAGGACGCGAGCTGCTTGGCGGCTCCCTCCGCACCGGCGCGGCCGTCGTCGCAGGCCGTCAATGAACCAGCCATCACGAGCGCTACGAGACCAAGGACAAAACCCTGCTGCATTTTCAGTTTCCCCATTTGGCACATTATGCCCCGTTCCCCTGACAGTTTCTTGTTGTGCCCGGGAAGCGGACAGCCGCCGCCTGCCAGCCCCGGGAAAGGGCGGCAAGCGACGGCTGCCTGGAACCTCAAACTACGGAGCGCAGGTGAACTTGGCATCACCCCAGACACCGTGCGCGCCGTTGATGGAGCCGGACGGGTCCACCACCAGTTCCACGTACGCCACGCCTGTCAGGTCAACAGACACCGATTCCGGAGCGAATCCGGGGGTGTAGGTGCGCGACTGGTACTTGTTCACGCCGTCGGCATTGACCTTGAAGATGATGTTGCCACCGAAGCCGCTCTCGAGACCCACCTGCGAGGTAAACGAGGTGCACTTGCCGCCCAGGTAATACGTGATCTTCGAAGCAGCGTGGACCCCAAGACCCTTGGTGAATACGGGCTGCTGTCCTGTTGCGGGGTCCGTGTAATTGATGGCCAGCGGCTTATCCGGGGACGATGCCGAGTCCTTGTTGGCCACGTTCTTGCCGATCACGCCGTAACCGTTCAAGGCCTGGACCCATGGGGTCTCAGAGGCGTAAACGGAGCCCACCGGAACATCCGGCAAGGGCTGTGAGGTCACCTTCCAGTCGAAGAACTTCACCCGGGTGTCTGTCGGCAACGTGACGGACGCCAACTCCTTGGTGGGGTTCAACCGGACGGTGTTGGAGAACGCCTGATACTTGTACTGCGTGTACTCCGGTGACGGACCGTTGGCGTTGTTGCGACCCTGTTCGGACACCGCCAGAACAGCGCCGTTGAGGACGGACGGCTGCAGCCAGTTGGGGAAGAAGATGGACTGTTTTTCTATGCTCCCATCGGCATATGTCAGGGTCAGGGTGGGGCTGGTGCCGTTGCCCACCGCGGCAGACCCGAGGACTGCCAAGTGCGTTCCCTTGCCCGTAACAGCGATCGTCTGGGCAGAGAGAGCCACGGAGTTGGGTACGTCCGGTCCAACGGCAGGCCAGGTGTAGTCCACCTGTGTCGGCTTTCCGGCATCCACCGTTACTGTGCTCCCGGGACGGACGCCGCCCGCAGGAACCGTAGCGGCAGCCAGCTGCTCGGCAGCGAAGGTGGCTCCTCCGCCGTCGAAGTTTCCGAGGGCCTTGCCCGCAACGGTGGTCACCGAAACGGTGTTGTACGCGGCAGCCAAGGAACCGTAGGCGACATAGATCTGGTTGCCGCCCGTCACCGTTTGCGTGCTGGAGTCAGAAGCAGCGTACGACGCCGACACCCGCACGGTCTGTTGGCCCGCCTTGGCGCTGGAGCCGGGTTTGATGACGAAGGTTGCCGTGGTTGTGGAACCGCCGTCGACCTTGGCGGCAGCGGCACCTGTGGAAGAGACCACGGTCCAGCCTTCCGGGAGCACCGGTGTCAGGACCACGTTGGTCTTGGCCTTGGTTCCGGTGTTCACGAACGCCGCTGTGACAGTGGTTTCCTGATCCTGGAAGACCTGCTGGCCGGTGGTCACGCGGACCTCGGCTGCAGCGGCTTCCTGGCTCTTGCCGCCAAGCGGGCCGGCCTGTTGGAGCTGGACCGTAGCCGTCTGGTTGGAGGAGATGGAGCCTGTCTTCACCCAGATGGTGCCGTTGTTGGCTTCATTGAAGTACCAGCCCGTGGTTGCTGCAGCATAGGCGGCCTGGGTGGAGTGTTGGGCGAGCTTGGTGCCGCCGATCTTCACATCCTTGGGTGCTGCGCCCGCGTGAACCTTGAGCTCGTAGGGGCGGGCCGCTGCCTTGCCGGTGTAGTCGCCCTTCCGCTCTCCGATGGAGACCTTCACGCTGCTGTTGCCCGTACCGGGAGCATCCACAGTGAAGACCTGGCTGGAGGATTTCCCGTCCTTGAATTCGCGGGTGACCTTGTCGTCCTCGTACAGGGTGAATGTGTCCTGGCCCTTGGCGTAGACATCCAAAGTGATCATGGAATCTTCGGGAACCAAGGAAGCATTGCGGGCCACGATGCCTTGTGGGATCACCGCTCCTGCACGAACGAAGACCGGGAGCTTATCCAGCGGCGCGTTGTAGCCGTTGAGGATCTGGCCGCCCTGGTAGAGCTTGCCCGTCCAGTAATCCACCCACTGCTGGCCTTCGGGAAGGAAGATGCCGTTGCGGACATCGGTCTGGGTAAAGACCGGAGCCACCAGGAAATCGGAACCGAGCATGAACTGGTTGTTGGCCTCGGCCCCATAGGACCACTGCTGGTCAGGGAACTCGAGGGCCATGGAGCGCATCATCGAAACGCCGGTGGTGGAGGACTCCTGAGCCAGCGTGTAGATGAAGGGCATCAATTGCTGGCGGAGCTGCAGGTACTGGCGGTTGATGGCCGTGGCCTCGTCGCCGTAGAGCCACGGACGCTTATCTGTCGCGGCCCAGCCGGACATGGAGTAGAGCGCCGGGGCAAAAGCCTTCCACTGAAGGTCACGCACATAGGACTCGGCGGATCCGCCAAAGATGCCGTCAACGTCGCCCGTGGTGAACGCCAGACCCGAGTTTCCGGCACCGGTGAGGGCAGAGACCTGCCAGCGGACGGCGTCGAGGTTTCCTGAATGGTCACCCGTCCACTGCATGCCGCAACGCTGGGAGCCGGCCCAGCCCTCAACCATCAGCGAGGTGCCGCGGGCGTTGGAGTATTGCTCGATCCCGCTGTGCGCAGCTTCGCACCCGGTGAGCGCTTGGCGGTAGCCCTGGCCCACCCAGGCGACGTCGAGCTTGCGGAGCCGAACCCCGGCTTCGCCCACTTCGTATTCCTGGTTGGTCAGGGAGCGCTGGGTCCACAGGCCAACTTTGAGGTCGGTTTCTTCCTCGATGTTGCTGACGGTTTCCGGGAGTTGCTGGTACTCGCAGCCGTAGCCGTCGTTGACCAGCATCCAGCCGGCGGGCATGTCGTTCTCAACGAACTTCCTCGCGGTCTTGATGGCGTCCGGAGTGCGCTGCTTGGCGCCGTCGGGATCGCCGTAGCCGGAGGAGGAATAGCCCGGATTGGAGCGGTTGTAGCAGTCAGCATCGCCGTATTCCAGGGCGTAGACCGGTGGCATCATCGGCTTGCCGGTCAGCGTGGTGTACGCACCCAACGACTGCTTGTAGTCACCCACGAAGTAGTAGGCGTCAAAGCGCTTTTCCTCATGCGTGGTGGTGGGCTGGCCGCCGAAGTTGTAGGAGCCGCGGGCAAACGTGTCGCGCAGGACGCCATAGCCGTTGGAGGACATGTAGTACGGCACGGCGTTGGGGTAGCCGTCGTCGTCCCAGTCAAAGTTCTTGGCGATGTTGATCAGGGCGCCGGTGTGCACGGAGCGCCCGTTCTGCATGCCGCCGCCGATGAACTGCTCCCCATCCTGCTGCGCGAGGTGCTGGGTGGCGGAGTTGGCACCGAAGGTGATGGGCGATGACTCTTCCAGGACCAGCGAACCGTCAGCCCGGATGACGCGGAGCTGGGTAGTGGCTTTATTGATCCCGACGCTGATTTTCGCGGTCTTCAGGATCAACCAGTCGCCGTCGGTAATAGTGGGCGTGACGCCCGGGAACTTGTCCTTGCCCACCACGATGTTGGCGGTCCGGGCCGGATCGCCTTGAT
The DNA here is from genome assembly GCF_002224285.1 of Arthrobacter sp. YN. Taxonomy (GTDB): domain Bacteria; phylum Actinomycetota; class Actinomycetes; order Actinomycetales; family Micrococcaceae; genus Arthrobacter. The sequence continues at coordinate 5,034,771 of NZ_CP022436.1, forward strand.
CCGTGTTGGCGGGGTCCGTGAACGTTCCGCTGGGGTCAGCTTCCAAGCGGAAGTTGCCGTCGTCCAGGAACGTGACGCGGATGGCGCCCTTTTCGGTGGAAAGGTCTACGACGTTGCCGGCCTGGGTGAAGCCCGTCACCGCGCCGAGAGGTACTCCGGCGGCGTCGACAGGTACTTCGGGGGTGACGGTTTTGATGGCGGCGGGATCGCCGGGAGCCGCATTCGCAGCAGCGGCGAACGACAGAGCGGGAATGGCTCCCGCGAGGAGTAATGAGGCGAGGCCGAGTGAAGCGGCCTTCCTGGCTAACGAACCTTTGGTGGTGCGTCCGGAGCTGTTGGGGACAGCTCCGGACGGACCCAAGGAGGGTGCGGACATGTGGGGCCAACTTTCGACGAGTGACTTTTTGTGATCTAACTCATAGCGAAACGTGCACTAATCGTCACCGCAAAAAGCCCAAAGGTCAACCGTTTCACCAAAATTGACGAGGCCAACCGGCCAGGCGTCAGTGTCCGCGGATGATTCTGCGCTGCGTTGCCACGGCAATGGCCGCCGTGCGGTTATCCACCCCGAGCTTCGAGTAGATGTGGACCAGATGTGTCTTCACTGTGGCCTCGGAAATGAAGAGTTGCTTGGCCATTGCACGGTTGCTCATCCCCGTGGCGAGCAGCTCCAGCAGCTGGACTTCGCGGGCGCTCAACGCCGGGGCAGGATTCCGTATGCGGCCCATAAGACGAGCAGCAACCTCAGGTGCCAGCGCAGTTTGACCGGCGGCCGCAGACAGCACGGCCTGTCGGATCTGCTCGGGCGGAGCGTCCTTGAGCATATAGCCGCTGGCACCCGCTTCCACCGCCGCAAGGATGTCGGCATCGGTGTCGTACGTGGTCAGAATCAGCACTGGCGGCGGGGGAGTTCCGGCCTCGCCCGCCTTGATTTTTCCGGTGGCCGTGACCCCGTCCATGCCAGTGCCCATCTGCAGGTCCATGAGCACCAGGTCCGCCGGCTCCCCAAGTGCGTGGAGCTTGGTCAATTCAGCCAGCGCCGCATCGCCGTCGGACGCTTCAGCAACTACCGTGACGCCGGGGAAGTCCGCCAGCATGGCGCGGAGCCCGGCCCTCACCACGGGATGGTCATCCACCAACAAGACGCGAATTTCGCTCATGACACACCATCATCCGCCGCCAGCGGCACACGAACGGCCACCACTGTTCCTTCGCCAGGCGCCGATTCAATCTCCAGGCTGCCTTCCAGTGCGGCCAGCCGCTCGCGCAAACTGTTGAGTCCGACGCCGGTACCGTCACCACGCTCTGTACCGGCCGCCGTCGACGGCTCAAAACCGACGCCGTCATCGAAAACGTCCAAAGTCACCTCAGTGCCCAGAAAGGACAAGGTCACGACGGCGGCACGAGCGTGGGCGTGTGCCCACACGTTCGCGAGGGAAGCCTGGGCGGCCCGGAGCAGGGTGGTCTGGTACGTGTTCGGAAGCTCAACGGGCGTCCCCACCAGCTGGAACCGGCATCGCAGGGCGGTCCCCCTGGCAGCGGCTTCGGTCTCGGTCTTCCCGCAGAGCCTGCGCAGGGTGTCCACCAGGCCGGACTGCTCCAGATCGGGCGACCGCAGGCCCCGGACAAAACTCCGTGCTTCCGCGAGATTGGTGGACGCCGTGTCCTGGACAATCCTCAACCGCTCCTTGGCCGCCTGCGGATCCCCCTCATCCAGGGCTTTCTCCGCAGACCTGCCCATCAGGATGATGCTGGAGAATCCCTGGGCCAGCGTGTCGTGTATTTCGCGGGCCAGCCGTTCACGCTCAGCCAGCATGCCGGCGTCGTGCTGGGTTTGCGCGAGTTCAGCGCGCGTCCGCCGGAGATCGTCTGCAACGGTTCGCTGGTTCTCGGCTTCCAGGAACAACGCCCGGTAGGCCAGCCCGGTGACCACCGCGAAGACAGCTCCGAACACCGGCCCCAGGACCATGGCCAGCTGCAATCCGCCGCCTGCCGATCCCCGGCTATGAAACCACAAAGCACCCACCAACAGCGCCGTGCTCAGCGCTATGGCAGGGAGGGCAAGCCTCCGGGGGAGCAGGTGAAGCAGCAGGAAGAACAGCGGGAAGGCCACCCAGGCAAAGTCCCCGCTGACCAGCAGGAGCAACAACCAGAGCAGCATGACCACGGCCAACCACCACCGCGCATACGGCGTGGGGTTGAAGCGGGCGGCATCGCCGGAGTGGCGCTTCTCAAGGATAGTGCCAGCGAGATATACCAAGGCCAGCAAGCCAGATAACCCCAGCCCCGCCGCCACGGCCACCGGCGATGGCGCCCCGGCCGTTCCAACTCCGGTCAGCAAGCGAACAACCGCCACCAACAGCAGCACCGCGAAGCCGACGTGCAGGCACACCCGCAGCACGCGGAGGATGGTGGCGGCGCCGGTGGACTGCATGCCTCCCAGCGTATCCCCGGCAAGTCTCCGCAGGCCCCGGATTCGGCGTCCCTGCGGCTGAATCAACCATTCGGATGATCGCCACCCCAACCCCTCGATGCCGTCCGATCCATCCGGCTCCCGATGTGCCGGGGAACCATCGTTGGAATCGTTGTACGTGCCGGGATCAAGCCCGCAATCAAGCAAAGGATTCTGATGTTTCTCGCCATCCGCGACATCCGTTGTGCCAAGGGCCGCTTCGCGCTCATGGGCAGCGTGGTCGCCCTGATCACCTTGCTCCTCGTCATGCTGTCGGGGCTGACGGCGGGCCTGGGCAACCAGTCGACGTCGGCCATTGCGGCGCTGCCCGTGCAGCAGATCGTGTTTGGCGCTCCCGCCGGCGGTGAGCCGAAGGCGTCGTACACCGAGTCGGAGGTTTCCACGACCCAACTCGAAGCCTGGCGGGAACAGCCGGGCGTCACTTCGGCGCAAGCACTGGGAATCAGCCAAACCCGGTTCCAGTCCTTGGACAACGCCGGTGCCCCCAGCGGCACTGCGAACGTTGCGGTCTTTGGCGGTGGGCCCGCCCCAGCCACTGTGGAGGACGGGACCGTCATCATCGGCGAATCCCTGGCCAAGGATCTGTCCCTGACTCCCGGCAGCCGTGTCAGCGTTGGCGGCACGGAACTGACCGTTGCCGACGTTGTGGAGGACCAGTGGTACTCGCACACCGGCGTCATCTGGACCACCCTTGAGTCCTGGCGGACCATCGCGCATGCGGCACCCGGCACCGCTACCGTTCTCGCCATAACGCACGACGCCGGGACCTCCTTGGACCTCGACGCCGCCAACGCGGCGGCCGGCACGGTGAGCACGGATCCCGTGGGTTCGTTCCAGGCACTTTCCTCGTATAAGAGCGAGAATGGCTCACTCATGCTGATGCAGGCATTTCTTTACGGCATCTCCGCACTGGTGATCGTTGCCTTCCTGACGGTCTGGACCGTGCAGCGGACCCGCGATATCGCCGTCCTCAAGGCTCTGGGCGCGTCCGCCGGGTACGTTTTGCGCGATGCCCTGGCCCAAGCCGCCATGGTGCTGCTGGCGGGCGCAGCCGTGGGCGGTGCCATTGGCCTGACCGGGGGAGTCTTTGCCGCGCAGGCTGCTCCTTTCCTCATCACTCCCCTGACAACCTTGGTCCCCGTGGTGGGAATCGTGGTGCTGGGGTTGGCCGGCGCGGTTCTCGCGGTCCGCAAAGTCACCTCCGTTGATCCGCTCCTTGCCCTCGGTGGCAACTAATACATTCCCTGAAAGGAATACGCTGTGGCAACCGCACTGAACCTCGTCAACGTCTCGCTTGAGTACCCTGATGGCGGCTCCGTCTTAAAGGCCCTCGACGCCGTCAATCTCACCGTCACCAGGGGTGGGTTCCTCTCCCTGGTGGGTCCCTCCGGATCTGGAAAATCGTCTCTGCTTGCCGTAGCGGCCACTTTGGTCAAACCCACTGCCGGGCTGGTAATGATCGATGGACAGGACGTCTCCGCCCTCAAGGAAGCCGAACGCACAGAACTGCGCCGGGACAAGGTGGGCATCATCTTCCAGCAACCCAACCTGCTTCCCTCGCTGACCGCTGTCGAGCAGTTGCTGATCCGCGAGCACTTGCGGGGCAATCCGCTGAAGGAAGCCCGCCGCACGGCCGAAGGCCTGCTGGACGTTGTGGGCCTGTCCGCAGCGGCGCATAAAAGGCCCCACCAGTTGTCAGGGGGACAGCGTCAGCGGGTGAACATTGCCCGGGCGCTCATGGGCAACCCCACCGTCCTGCTGGTGGACGAACCAACAGCGGCGCTGGACCATGAACGCAGCGAATCCATCGTCCGGCTGCTGCGGCGGGTGACGGATGAGTTCTCCACGGCCACTGTCATGGTCACCCACGACACCGAGTTCCTGCCCCTCACGGATGCAGTCGCCACCATGCGCGACGGGCGAATCAGCCCCGCGCTGGTCCCCGCCGCGCAGCCCAACTAAGTAGCAGTTCAGTTGGGTGAGCGGAGGAGGGCTTCGTCCTGGGCGTCGTCATAGGCGTCCCGGGCTTCGAGGATGGTGGGCACATGGCTCTCAGCCCAGTGGCGCAACATGGTCAGCGGCTGCAGCAGTGACTCGCCGAGCTCCGTGAGCTCATACTCAACCCGCGGCGGTACCTGCGCGTAGACGGTCCGCGTAATCAGGCCGTCGCGCTCCAAGGCGCGCAGGGTTTGCGTCAGGACCTTCGGAGTTACGACGTTCACCATTTTGCGCAGTTCCGAAAAACGGACCGGCCCGTCGCCAAGTACTTGAATCACCAAAGAGGCCCACTTGTCGCCTATGCGCTGGAAAACAACCCGCGACGGACAGTTGGGGTCCAGGATGTTTCCGGCCAGGTCGTTAGTATCCACGAGGTAACTCAGTTCCTTTGAAGCTATCAGTATCCAATGGATACCTTTGTGTTATTGCAAGGATACCAACCCCAAGGAGAGCAATGAAAATCGCAGTCTACGGAGCAACGGGCATGGTCGGCAGCCAGATCGTCAATGAGTCCATCACCCGCGGCCATGAGGTTACAGCCATCTCCCGCAAGGGCGCAGAGGTCCCCGGCGCTGCCGCCCAGGCGGCGGATCTGGCTGACGGCCAGGCATTCGCCTCCATCGCTAAAGAGCACGACGTCGTTGTGCTGGCTACGGGCCCCAGCCGCACCGGCGGCGACCATGGCGAATGGCTCGATGCCATGGCTACCGCCTACAGCAACGCCGAAGGAACGCGGCTCATGATCGTCGGCGGTGCCGGCTCCCTGGAAATCGATGGCGTCCGCCTGCTCGATTCCCCGGACTTCCCGGAGGCCTATAAAGCTGAGGCGACCACCGCAGCCAAGGCCCTCGAAGCCGTCAAGCAGACCCCGGAATCCGTTGACTGGACCGTCCTTGCCCCCGCCCCGGTGATCCAGCCGGGCGAACGCACCGGCGAGTACACCGTGGCCAAGGATTCCCCGGCCGGCAGCAGCATCTCTTCGCAGGACTACGCTGTAGCCATGCTGGACGAGATCGAAACCCCGGCACATCGGCGCGCCCGTTTCACGGCCGCCAACTAGCCCAAGCTAGAGCCCCAGGCCCAGCCCGGGTACCCGCGCACCAAAGATGTCCTTGAGGGCATGTTTCGCAGCGTGGTACCCGGGCATTCCTGTCACACCCGGCCCAGGCGGCGTGGACGACGAACACAGATATACACCCGGCATCGGCGTCCTCCACGGCACGTTGGACACCACGGGCCGCTGCACCAGGCCGCGCAGGTCCAGGAGCCCGGCGCTGAAGTCGCCCCCAACATAGTTTTCGTTATACGCAGCCAGTTCTGCCGCCGTCGTGGTTTGTGAGGCGACCACGACGTCCCGGAAGCCGGGAGCGTACCGCTCAATCCGCGCCGTCACGGCCTCAGCCATGTCCACCGTGGAATTCGCAGGTACATGGCAATAGGACCACAGGACCTGGCGGCCCTCCGGTGCCCGGGTGGGGTCCACCACTGATGGCTGGGACACTAGGACGTACGGCTCGGTGGGATGCTTGCCCATCTCCACCAGGTTCTCGGATTCGGCCATGGCAAGCCGCGAACCACCCACATGGACCGTTCCTGCCTTCGCCAGTCCGGGATCCAGCCACGGAACCGGTCCCGACAGGATGAAATCCACTTTGCATGCTGCATTCCCGAATCGGAATGTTTCGAGTGCACGCCGGTAGCGGTCGGGTACTTCAGCTCCGCCGAGCCTCGCCAAGGTGGGCGGAGCGACGTCCAACAGGATTGCCTTGGCGGGCCGGACCTGATCCAGCGAGTCGACGCGTTCACCCACGTGGATGGTCCCGCCGTGGTCCGTCAGGTCGTCTGCCATGGCCCTCGCGATGGACATGGAACCGCCGACGGGAATGGCCCAGCCTTCCGCGTGGGCCAGCACGCTGAGGAGGAGGCCCGCACCGGTGGAACTGAGGGACGGCTGCGAGCCAAGGGCGTGCGACATTACTCCCGTCAACAGCGCAGGAGCCGCATCTTCCCGGAAACGGCGGCTCCAGAGTGGCGTCCCCTGGTCAAGGGTGGCAAGCCCGAACAGAACGGCCGCCACGGGGTCCTTCGGCATACGCAACAGCTGGTTGGAGGTAAAGTCCACCACTCCGTTGACCCGCTCCACCAAGGGCCCAAGAAGCCGTCGGTACGCCTCACCGTCTACGCCCAGTTCCAGGACCGTCCGCTCCAGCGATTGGTACGCCAGCGCCGCGCCGCCCGTGTCCAGGGGAGTGCCGTGCTGGACTTCAGGCACCCGTAGGTCTATCCGCCGGGAAAGCTCGAAAGCGCGGAAGAACGGTGACGCCAGTGCCATGGGATGGACAGCGGAGCAGACGTCGTAGAGGTAGCCCGGTTCCAGGAGTTCGCTGGTACGCGAGCCACCGCCGATTGCGTCGGCGGCCTCGTAAAGGCGGACGTCCAGGCCGGCGCGCGCCATGACCACGGCGGCGGCCAGACCGTTGGGACCGGCTCCGACGACGGCGACATCACCCATTGCTGGTTACCTCCGCTCGCTGGACTGCTGGGGTTCGGCGGCTCGGTGGGCGGAGCTCCAAGGAAATAAAGACCGCGAAGGACGGAAGAGGTCTATCCGGAGCCAATCCGGGGCCTCGTTGAAGGGCCCTCCATGAGGATCGTCCTCGCCGTGGATGCGCAAAGGGTCCTGTGCGGGATCCCAAATATCCATGACCACCCGTGCCATAAGGTAGGCGGTCACCGTCATGTGCAGGCCGACTGCCAGCACGTAGTAGGACATATCGATGTTGTGCTGGACGGAGCCGCCACTGGTCGCCTGGCCCAAGTACATCCAAATGGCAGCCCAGTGCAGCCCCTCGGCTGCCTGCCAGATGAGGAAGTCGCGCCAGCGGGGCCGGGCCAGAGCCAGGAGCGGGATGAGCCAGATGACAAATTGTGGTGAGTACACCTTGTTGGTGAGGATGAACGCAGCAACTATGAGGAACACGAGCTGGGCGATCCGGGGTCGCCGCGGGGCACACAACGCCAGGGCCCCAATGAGTGCACACGCCAGAATGAACAGGTACAGCGCCAGCGAGTTGATGGTGGCCGCATTCATTTGCGTCCACTGGACCCGGTCGGCCACCAGGTTGTAGGCAAACCACGGAGAGCTGTACCCAGCCGGGCGTTCCTGCGTGAATTCAAAGAAGTAGCGCCAGCCGGAGGGATTCATCGCGGCGATCGGCAGGTTCACTGCAAGCCACGAAACCAAGGCAGCCCCGGCCGTGATGAAGAACGCCCGCAGTTTGCCGCTGCGCAGCGCCAGGACCAGTACGGCACCGAGAATCAGGACGGGGTAGAGCTTGGTGGCTGTGCCCAGGCCGATGAACACCCCGGCCAGCATCAGTTTGTCCCGTGAGAAGAAGTACATTCCCAAGGCCAGCAGCCCCACGGCCCACATATCCCAGTTGATGAAGCCGGCAAGGATGATCCCGGGTGCGACGGCCACCATGGCGGCGTCCCACGGGCGACGTTTGTTGATTCGTGCCGTCAGCAGCACGGTGATCATCCAGACGGCCACGATCAATGTTGCGTTGATATCGAAGTAGCCCAGGATGCGTTCACTGCCCACCCCTTGGCCAGGGACCATCAACGCGGTGATACCGGCGATGATTCCCATGAGGACGGGGTACTCGAACAGGCTGCCCTGCGTGAAGAAGGGGAAGATGCCATCGCCGAGGCCGCGGTTCTTGAAGAGCTCGGGGAAGTCGGAGTAGCAGGTGGCGTAGAACTGCCCTGGCGTTTGCCACCCATTAACGCGGCAGTACTCCTTGGCGAGAACTGCAAGCAGCGCGGCCACCACGGTCAGGACGATGAGGACCCGTTCAACGGTGTACGGCCCGGAGGAGAGCTTTCCTGGAGACGAGTGCTTCCCCAAAGGCCCGCCAATGAGCTCCGTGAAGTTCCGAAGCAGGGAGTCGCTGCGGCTGGGAACCACAAAGCGGGCACGTTTTTGCTGCCGGTGCGGCTTCGTCTCCTGCATGGATCGAGCTTACAGTCACGCCTTGGCTGCAGCATCACACGCAGCCAACATCATCCCGCACCAACGCCGTTAAAAGGGGGGAGCCCACGCGTAGCCGCGTGGGCTCCTTGAGGTTCAGCATGAAAGTGTGGCACCTGAACTCCTTAGGGGCGGTTGCAGGGCATCAACGGATGAGTCCCATCTGGTGCAGGACAACGTAGACGTCTTCACGGCGCTGGTCCAACAGTTGGCCGTTGAACAGGGTGCGGTCCTTGGGAGCATTGGTGCTCTTGAAGAAGCGCATGTCTTCTGGGCGTTTTCGCATGGTTCACCTCCTTCCAAGGTAAATCATCGGAATTTAGGCACAGCAATTAGAGCCTATGAACTCAAAAGAATTCGTGGCGTAAAAGGGCATAAACAGCCGAGGCTAATAAGGGGATAAAAGCGGACCGAATCAGGAAACCCGAATCGTTGTGCATAATTGCGCGTGCTTCCGGCAGTCGACCCAACAAGAAGCTGGTTCCGAACTTTGGGGAAACTGCGCACCCGCGGCATGCTGCGTGGGTCCGCGCCTACAACTGACTACTCAGAAGGCCAACCACAGAGAGTGGCCGACCAGGAAACTCCGCCGGCGTCAGGGCCGGTCCGGATGGTTCAGGAGTGGGTCAGAGAGCAAAAATGGCGTCGATCATCAGCAGAGGCCGGGGTAGCAGTGACGGTCAACTTCCGTCCGCTAGTCAAAGTAATCATTTTTCCCAACCTCCTTTTCCGGCCGTTACAGCCTGCTGTGGCATTCATCCGACTGACTGATCAGAGAATGCGCGCCTGGTTCCCGGCGGGTCGCTCTGGGAACAAGATATAAGCTACCCCATGAACTGGGGATTTGACCAGCACAAATGGCTAATTCGCCAAAGTTTTTCTAAATTCGTGCTCTAGAGGCCCCAACGCACAATTGCGGGCGTCCGCTTATCCCACCCGAGAGTGCAGACTTTCGCAGTTCCGAGAATGAAATGCCGACCTTCGCGGGCATCCATTTCCAGCCATCGCGCGGTGAGGATCCTGGAGAAATGGCCGTGTGCCACCACCAGGACATTATCCATTCCGGATTCCAGGACGCGTCCAATGATCTTGTCGGCCCGGGCGGCTACCTCGTCCAGGGTTTCCCCGTTGGGTACGCCATCGGTCCAGATGAGGTAGTCCGGGTTGTCCTTGCGGATGAGGTCGGAGCTGATGCCTTCGTAGTCGCCGTAGTTCCATTCGACCGCCAAGGGCTCATGCACGGCTTCCGGGTAGCCGGCCAGTTCCGCGGTGCGACGGGCACGGCGCAGCGGCGAGGTCAGGACGAGGTCGAAATCGATGCCCTCCAGGACCTTGCGGGCCTCTACCGCCTGCTGCTCACCCTCAACAGTGAGGGGAAGGTCCGTCAGGCCGGTGTACTGGCCGCTCTTGGACCACTCCGTCTCGCCGTGGCGAAGGATCCAAAGTTGCGGACGTGGGGAAGTCGCAGCGTTCATGAAGGCTCCTCAGTTTCGGTCAAAGGCTCGACGACGGCGGACTCGGGTTGCGCTTCCCACCAATCCAAAAGCTTCTGCTCGGCTTCCTCGGCGGACAGTGGTCCGTGTTCCATGCGTTCTTCGAGAAGGAACTTGTAGGCCCTGCCCACCACGGGACCGGGCTTGAGCCCCAGGAGTGCCATGATCTGCGCTCCGTCAAGGTCAGGCCGCACAGCCGCCAGCGACTCCTGCTCCAAGAGCGTCCTGATGCGTTGCTCAAGGTCATCGTAGGCGAAGGACAAGCGGTCGGCCTTGCGCTGGTTACGCGTGGTGACGTCGGACCGTGTGAGGCGGTGCAGGCGCTCCAGCAGGGGACCGGCGTCGGTCACGTAGCGGCGGACCGCGGAATCGCTCCAGCCCGCATCGCCGTAGCCGTAGAAGCGCATGTGGAGTTCCACCAGGCGGGACACTGCTTTGATCGACTCGTTGTCGAAACGGAGTGCCTTCATTCTCTTCGCCGTCAGCTTGGACCCCACCACATCGTGATGGCGGAAGCTGACCGCGCCGCCCGGTTCAAAACGACGCGTAGCCGGCTTGCCGACGTCGTGCATTAAGGCAGCGAACCTCAGCACGAAGTCCGGGCCGGGCACGGGACCGTCAGGTCCTGTTTCCAAGGCAGCGGCCTGCTCCAGTACCTGCAGCGAGTGCTGGTACACGTCCTTGTGACGGTGGTGCTCATCGGCCTCGAGACGCAGCGCCGAAACCTCGGGAAGCACGAACTCAGCGAGCCCTGTGTCCACCAGGAGGTCGATGCCCACGCGCGGGTGCGCTCCGTTGATGAGCTTGACCAGCTCTTCACGGACGCGCTCGGCGGAGATGATCTTGATGCGGTCCGCCATTTGCGACATCGCCAGACGGACGTCGTCGTGGACCGACACGCCCAGCTGGGACGCGAAACGGGCCGCACGCATCATGCGCAGGGGATCATCCGAGAAGGACGCCTCGGGCGCGCCGGGTGTGGCGAGCTCGGAGGCGTGAAGGTCGCGGACACCGCCGAACGGATCCACGAGTTCAAGGCTGGGCAGACGCAGTGCCATGGCATTGATGGTGAAGTCCCGGCGCAGCAGGTCATCGGTCAGGGAGTTGCCGAACGCCACCACCGGCTTGCGTGAATCGGGGTCGTAAGCCTCCGCGCGGTAGGTGGTGATTTCAATCTGGAAGCCGCTCTTCTTCATCCCGATGGTGCCGAACGCGCGCCCGATTTCCCAGAAGTTGTCCGCCCACTTCTTGATGACGGCGATTGTCTGGTCCGGCGTGGCATCGGTGGTGAAGTCGAGGTCCGGGGATGTCCTCCCCAGGAAGAGGTCGCGCACAGGTCCACCCACCAAGGACAGCTCAAAGCCGGCGTCGACAAAGCGCTGCCCGAGGTCGAGCACCACCGGATCGATGGTGAAGTTAACTGAAGAGCTGTCCAATACGTGCGCCATAGTTCCTTAAGCTTGGCAGATTTTTGCTCGGCAGTGGGCCACTGTTCCATGCGAAATCAGGCATGTGTCCGCGGAGCATCTCCTGCAGTCCATCTTGTGGCCATGTCCCGGTCATCACTCGAGGGCAAGAGTCGTTAGAGTGGACCTCATGGCCAACCCGATCCCGAGCGCTCCTGGCAGGAGGACAAACGCACCGTTGCCGTCGGCAATCGGTGCGCACGTCGCGCCTGCCCAGCAGCACCCGGTCCAGGCCTCGCTTCCCACTGTGGAGGAAGTGTCAGCGGGCGGTGTTGTAGTAGACACGTCCGACGGCGAGCTCCGGGTTGCGATTATTGCCCGCCTTAATAGGGGTGGCCGGCTGGAGTGGTGCCTGCCGAAGGGCCACCCTGAAGGCCGCGAGAACAACGAGGAAGCTGCTGTCCGTGAGATTGCCGAGGAAACCGGCATCGAAGGCAGCATCCTGGCACCTCTGGGCAGCATTGATTACTGGTTCACCGTGAGCGGCCACCGGGTTCACAAAACAGTGCACCATTTCCTGCTCCGGGCAACGGGTGGCGAGCTGACCATCGAGAATGATCCCGATCAGGAAGCCGTGGACGCGGCGTGGGTTCCCATCCAGGAACTGGCACGCAAACTGTCCTTTCCGAACGAACGCCGCATCGCCGACCTGGCACGGGAAGTGCTGCCGGAACACCTCTGAGCCGGGTACGTGGGACGATAAAGGCGATGTCTGAAGCCAAAACCACCGAGTCCGTTCAATCCGGAGAAGCCCGTTCCAGCGCCATCATGGCCGCAGGAACGCTGGTTTCCCGTTTCCTTGGCTTCGCCAAAACATGGATGCTCGGTGCCGCCCTCGGCCTGGGTTCCACGGTCAATGACACGTTTATCAACGCGAACAACTTGCCCAACCTGATCTTCCTGCTGGTTGCCGGCGGCGTTTTCAATGCCGTCCTTGTTCCGCAGATCATCAAAGCCAGCAAGGCCCCGGACCGCGGCGCGGACTACATCAGCCGCCTCCTGACCCTGGCGGTGCTGGTCCTTTTGGCGTTGACGGCGTTGGTGACCTTGGCGGCACCACTTGTCATAGACCTCACTACGCAGGGGTACTCGGAACAGCAAAAAGCCCTCGCAGTGACTTTTGCCTTCTGGTGCCTCCCACAGATCTTCTTCTACGGGCTCTATGCATTGCTGACCCAGGTCTTGAACGCCCACGGTGCGTTCGGTCCAGCCATGTGGGCGCCCATCCTGAACAACCTTGTGGCCATCACCGGCTTGGGCATTTTCATCTGGCTCCTGGGTTCCAATATCTACAACCCCCACACCCTGGACAACTGGGGGCCCACTCAGACGTTCCTGATTGCGGGGTTCTCAACGTTCGGCGTGATCGCCCAGACTGCCATCCTCCTCATTCCCGTCTTCCGGCTGCGCCTCGGTTTGCGTCCCCGCTTCGGTTGGCGCGGTGTTGGGCTGGGCCAGGCAGCCAAGCTGAGCGTCTGGACGCTGGCGACTGCCGCCGTCGGACAGTTGGCGTTCCTTTATGTCATGAGGATTGCCACCATTCCCGGTGCCGAGCGGCTCCGCCTGGACAACGCCGGGGACAAGGCCGCAGCTGCAGTCCTGCCCGGCAACGCGGTCTTGGAAGTCGCGAGCCAGCTGTACCTGCTGCCGCACTCGATCATCGCGTTGTCCTTGGCCACTGTCCTCTTTAACCGCATGACCCGCGCGTCGCAGGATGGCAACAAAGCCGAACTGCGTGACGCCCTGTCCCACGGGCTGCGCACCATGGCCGTAGCCACCGTCTTTGGGGCCTTGGCCTTGTTCGCTTTGGCTGGCCCGCTGGGCATGTTCTTCTCCGGCGGTAAGCCGCAGGACGGCGTCATGCTGGCCCAAACGCTCACCATCCTTGCCCTCAGCACCCCGTTCCTAAGCGCCAACTTCATGATGTCCCGCGTGTTCTACGCCAATGAGGACGCCCGTACACCCCTGTATGTGCAGTTGTGGCTGGCCGTGATCTATGTGGTGGGCGCGTTCTTCATCCAGTTCCTCCCCGTCGGGCAGATCATTTACGCGATCGCCATCCTGTACACGCTGGGCAACATTCTCTCCGTGGTGATCAGCGTGATGTTCCTGCGCCGGATGCTGGGGCACCTCGACGGTCCGCGTATCGCCAATTCCTACATCCGCATGGGCTACGCCGGCCTCGGTTCCGCGCTTGCGGGCGCCGGCGCCCTCTGGCTGCTGGGCAGCTACCGTGCCGACGGTTTCGCGTGGAGCAGCCGCCCGGCCGCCCTGGTGACGGTGGCCGTCGTCGGGCCCGTTATGCTGCTCGCCTACCTGGTCCTGCTCCGCGTCTTCCATGTCACCGAACTCCGCGACCTCATGCGGCCGCTCATGGGACGCTTCGGACGCGGCGCCCCCGCACCGGTGTCCGGCGCCGTTGTGGAACCCACGACGGCGGCACGCGCCACGGTCTCGGATGATACCGGTTTGATTCCGCGCATCTCCGGCGAGTTCGACGCCGCGTCCTACCGTGCGGGTCCAGCTGTGGAACGCGTTGCTCCCCAGCACACCCCTGACGTTCCGGACGCCCCAAAAACCTATCTCCCGGAAGAGGACGCCCCCAGCACGGCCCGGGGCAGCAGGTTCCGCCCGCAGGTCCCGTTGCCGGGCCGACGCACCTACCAAGGCGATGCCGGGCGCAATCCCTACTTCCCAACCCGCGGAAACCGCCGGAAGTGAGCCGGTGGCGCCAACGTGGGCGCAGGGCATCAATCGGCTAGGCTAGAAAATGAATACAGGTAGTTGCAAAAGCGGTTGAACCGGCTCGTCGGGCCGGCCGCGTGCAGGGCCCGCAACTCCCGGACAGCCTAGGAGGAACACGTGTCCCACCCGATCGACGTCGGATCAGTACTTGGCGGCCGCTACAAGGTCACAGCCAATGTGTTGACCTCGCATGACCAAGATCAGGTGCTCGACGGCGTGGACCAGGTCCTCAACCGTCCCGTGAGCATCCTTGTCGCCGGCCCCGGAAACGCTGAGCAGGTAGCCCAGAGCGCCCGCGAAGTCGCCACGGGGGAGCGCCCCGGCCATGTCCAGATCCTGGACCTCGGCGTCAGCGACAACACCACCTACCTCATCACCAACCACAGCAGCGCACCTGATTTGCTGGACCTGGTGGTAGCGACCAACCCGCCGTACATCGAGCCGTTCTTCACTGAGACGCTCGGAAGCGAGATCTTCGGCCAGCCCCGGACCTATGAGCCTGAGACATACGACGGCCTGTACGAAGACGACGAACACGACGCCGAGTACATCCAGTACGACGAAAACGGCTACCCCATTCCCAACGAGGGCGATGCCGATCCTGCTGCCGCCTCCCAGGGCAGCAATGTGCCTCCGAGGCCGGCTTCCAGCCCGTCGTCGTCCAAGAGCGGCATCGCCGGCAAACTGGCTGCTGCCGCCGCCGGCGCTGGTGCTGCCGGTTTGGCCGCCTGGAAGAACTCGGGGAACAAGAACCACGACGCCGGTGCTGCCGCCGGCAGTGACGCGGCCGCCGGCAGTGGCGCCGCTGGCACTGCCGCGGGCGCTGGTGCTGCTCGTGCCTCCGCTGCGCGCGCATCGGGGGCGGGTGCATCGGCTCAGCCGCCAACGCAGGCCGTGGCGTCACAGCCAACACCTCCCCAGGCTCCGCCGGCAGCCCCGGCGCAGCCGCCAACACAGCCGCGAACGCAGGCCGTCAATGCCCAGCCTGCACCGACGCGTGAACCGGCCGAACCCAAGGTTTCGCTGTGGTCCGAAGAGGACTACGGCTTTGCCGGAGGTGGTGCTGCTGCTGGCGGCGCCGCAGCCGGCGCTGTCGGTGGTGCCGCTGCCGGTGGTGCCGCAGCCGCTGCACGAGGTACCTCAGACTCCGGTTACGACCGAGCCCCCACCAGCTTCCCGGCGTCGGCCGCTGTGCAGGAAGACTACGACGACGAGGAAGTGTACGAGGACGACGCTCCGGAGAAGGAGCCGCGTTCCCTCCGTTGGCTCGTCGGCGGCTTGCTTGCTGCCGTGTTGATCGTGGGACTTGTGCTCGCCGTCACCAACCTGGGCAGCCTGCTTCCCAGCGGTGCTCCCGCAGCCACGCAGAGCACCTCGGCTCCCCAGACCAGCACCACGCAATCCGAGGAACCAACGCCTTCGGAGACGGCACCGCCGGCCACACCGCCCGCCATCGAGGGCATTTCCCGCCTCGGTGACTTCCCCTTCGCGGCCACGTACGACAAAGACCTCGCAAAGGCCTTCGACGGCAACGCGGCAAGCTACTGGTCAGACATGGAATTTGCCACGGCCGACTGGGGCGGACTCGTCACCAACATGCCGCTGGTGATCGAGCTCAAGGAAAAGACTGAGGTCAAGTCCATCGTGCTGAACCAGTTGGGTGGATCCGGCGGCAGCATCAGCGTTTACACCAACGACCGCCCTGCCATGGACGGAGCCAAGCTGGTGGGCACCAACAGCTTCACGTCCCCGGAACTGACAATGCCCCTGGCGGCTCCGACGCAGAGCCAGTACGTCATTGTGGACATCAAGGCCTTGCCCAAGCTGGCTGCACCGAAGACCCGCTTCGGATTCGGCCTGCGGCTGGCAGAGGTCACGGTTCAGTAGCCCCACCTAATACTTATGGAAGTAGAGGCCGTTTTGACTCGTCAGAACGGCCTCTACTTCCATCTGTAGTGGCGGCAC
The DNA here is from genome assembly GCF_002224285.1 of Arthrobacter sp. YN. GTDB lineage: Bacteria > Actinomycetota > Actinomycetes > Actinomycetales > Micrococcaceae > Arthrobacter. The sequence continues at coordinate 5,050,944 of NZ_CP022436.1, forward strand.
CGCTTATTATCAGCATGCGTCCAGACGGTACCCTTAACAATGGTGGCTTCCAGGGTCCCCATCTCCAACGGAATATTTGGGGTGTAACCGGGGTTGAGTCAGGTGGCTGCCCCGAAAGCCGCAGCATCGACTAAGGAAGAGGTTCACGCCACGTGAGCATTGCAGAAAACAGCGCATGGCAGGTGCGTGACGTCATCATCGTAGGTTCAGGCCCCGCCGGCTACACAGCCGCTGTTTACACTGCCCGCGCCAACATGAAGCCTCTGCTCATCGCCGGTTCCGTCACCGCTGGTGGCGAACTCATGAACACCACAGACGTGGAAAACTACCCGGGCTTCCCTGACGGCATCATGGGCCCGGACCTCATGGAGAACTTCGAAAAGCAGGCCGCACGTTTCGGTACCGAAATCCAGTTCGAGGACGTCACCGAATTGGACCTCGACGGCGACATCAAGACCGTGACCATCGGTACGGGGGAGACCTTCCAGGCGAAGGCCATCATCCTGTCCACTGGTTCGGCCTACCGTGAGCTCGGCTTGGCGAACGAAAAGCGCCTCTCAGGCCACGGCGTCAGCTGGTGTGCAACCTGCGACGGTTTCTTCTTCAAGGATCAGGACATCGCTGTAATCGGTGGTGGCGACTCCGCCATGGAGGAAGCACTGTTCCTCACCAAGTTCGCAAAGTCTGTCACGGTGGTCCACCGACGCGATACGCTCAAGGCTTCAAAGATCATGGGCGATCGTGCGCAGGCCCACGAGAAGATCAACTTCGTGTGGAACACCGCCGTTGAGGATGTTCTGGGTGAAGACAAGGTTACTGGGCTGAAGCTGAAGAACCTCGTGGATGGCACGGAGTCCGAGCTCGCCGTCGCCGGCGTTTTCGTCGCTATCGGCAACGATCCCCGCACGGATCTCATCAAGGGCAAAGTTGATCTGACGCCCGAGGGAACCATCGCCGTCGAAGGCCGCAGCTCCCGGACCAACATCAAGGGTGTCTTCGCCGCGGGCGACGTCATCGACCCCACCTACCGCCAGGCCATCACGGCTTCGGGCTCCGGTTGTGTTGCGGCCCTCGATGTTGAGCACTACCTCGCAGACTTGCACTCCTAAGCTGCAACCAAGCAACCATACGAAGGGAAAAGTTATGAGCAACGCAAAAGACGTAACTGACGCAAGCTTCAGCACTGATGTCCTGGCTTCCGAGAAGCCGGTCATTGTGGACTTCTGGGCAGAGTGGTGCGGCCCTTGCCGCAAGCTCGGGCCCATCCTTGACGAGATCTCCGTCGAGTACAGCGACAAAGTTGATGTTGTGAAGCTCAACGTCGACGACAACCCCGCCATCGCCGCCGAGTACGGCATCACGTCCATCCCGGCCGTGTACCTGTTCAGCGGGGGAGAAGTGAAGAGCACTGTCATCGGCGCCAAGCCGAAGCAGTTCTTCGAGAAGGAATTCGCGGACGTCCTGTCCTAGGGTCAATTCCTTACCCTGATTCAAAAAACCGGCGGTTGCTGCTCCTCACGGAGCGGGAGCCGCCGGTTTTTTTGCCCTTTTCTGAGTTGAACCATTTTCGTTTACTTTTCCTGTAATGGTTGCCGTAGCGGGCTTGAAATCCGCTGGATTGGTGGGTTTCACTTCTCCCTACCTGGGGTAGGCCAACCCTGCACCCTCTCTCACATCCCACGCCCTTAGACCCCACCCTCTCTCACATCCCACGCCCTCGGACCCCACCCTCTCTCACATCCCACGCCCTTGGACCCCACCCTCTCTCACACCAACCGGGAAGTCGGGAACTCCAGCTCCTTATTGCGGTAGCCGAACTGAAGTTCGAGGGGATGACTTCGTCCGTGCCTTGACCCCAAACGCCTTAGGGCCGACTATTCGCCCTGGGAATGGACGGCTCCAAAAGGAATTAGTCACTAGTCGATTCCGGCGCTCTCCGCGGATCGACGATCTGCGAGTTGGTTTGCTGGTCCGAAATGATTGATCGGTGCCGTGAACGCGACACTTAGAAGAACTTCAGTCCCTGGAAGAACCGTCTTGAAGTGGATGCACCCTTGTTCAGTGCCTCATAGATCGTAGACTGGCGATGCCAGATCAGGAACGCGGCGGGTGAAACCGGTAGCCATAACCGCGTCTTATCGGGCAATCAACCAATGGCGTCTCGGCACGTGCGCGTGGGTTCGTCCATTTCGCCGCAGGAAGTGAGCCCCGTTTTAGGATTCAATCGGAACCGAGTACAGACTCAATTTCTAAGCCGCGCACGAGTGTCATGAGTTCGGGCGAGTACCGAGGTACTCGATTCAGACGATTGGTGGTCGGCCCTCTTCACACGTGGAGAAACATGCTCGGTACTGGCTGTTTCACGTGAAACTTAGTGTGGCTAGTCGCCTTTAGGTGACTGCGTCCATCGTCCTGGTACATGTTTCACGTGAAACATGATCCACTTGTCCGGCCTGGCCTCCTGTCGTGGTACCGATAATGGGTTGGTCCGGGATCCCTCCTGATGACCGGTGTGAATGAAATGTGATCAAGTCAGGCCAGCGTTCGGAGGCCCTCCTCTCGATGAATCGTGCGTTTCGGCCATCACCAGGAGTCCACTGCCGCCACACAGAAGCTCTCCTGTCCGAGGGGCGAGTGCAAGTTCACTTCGGGGAGATGCCTCGGTCAGACAGGCATATGTAGCCCCCTATGGGCATGACGTGGCATTCTGCGTGGAGGAGGGAGCCATACGCAGAGCACACGCCTACCGACGACCCTGTCGCCCGTCCTATGCACCTCATGAGTACCCCAACATCAGGGGCGGCGAAGTCTTGCGCCCAACAGCAAGCACCACTCCAGAAGATTCAGTTACCTGCCAGGAGCGGATAGCCAAGGCAAGAATCCACAATTACCAGTGGAGGCTTTTGCAGCTATGACACTTCGAAGGAAGTGACGAAGCGAGCATCCAGGCAGCCACCAGTCCTCCAAATTGTCGTATGGGTGCAATAGGACTGGTGAGCCAGAGGCTTCACCACTACTTATCGACTTTGCGGTAACGCACGACCTAGGTCAATGGGTACATGCATGCTCAACAGGCCAGGACTGCGCGGGCAGCAGAACGAACATCGGCGGCGGTAGGCAGAAGTCCACTGGATGAAACCTCACTCCATGTGCTGCCACCCACCCCTTCGAGGGCCGATGCTATTGGAAAACGGCGGGTCCGACCAAGACATGTTTCACGTGAAACACCTCAGCCCGACCAAGAAAAGGCGTTCAGGAGTGCGCTGTTCGAGGCACTATTCTGTGCGTCTAGCGAATCTGAATCAGGCATAAGCAGATGCGTTCATGGTCGGCTCCGCACTGAGTTAGCCACGGCTTCGGAGCAACGTGTCAGCCCACTGATGATCTCGGTGTTTGGGAGCCGGCAAGTTCATCTACCTCTCAGGCCCGCTATTCAACAGGAACGGGAAAGGGTGCCCGGCGCGTTCTCGCACTAGTGCATCGGCGATTGAGCGCCGGCCAAGGTTGTCCATCACCGCTGACGGCAACATGACATTTGAGACTGAGCGACCTCATAAAAGGTGCCCGATGAGCCAGTCTGCGGTCAATCCTGGGAAAACCCGTAGGGGACTCATCTTCACGAATCGAAGGAGGGTGTCTGAACAGAGTATCCGTCCAGAACCGCGTCTTGTCCAAGGACCGGTTCGAGGCGGCCGGCGATGCCGACACTAGGGTGGCAAAAGACGTGGCGTCGTCTCCAGACTCATCTATCCTGGGTAAATGCTGGCTAGAGGTTTACGAGAACCGATCGACCACCCATGCAGAGATGTTTCACGTGAAACCGGGCAAACGGAAGTGCCGGTTCGCAAAACCCATCAAGCAGGATGTCGACTATCTTCAGGTTGAGGGACAGAAGAAGCCGGGCCGCGTGTTCGACAGAACAATCTGCTGATGACCGTTAGTTTCCGCCATAGCCCACGGAGACGACGATGTCTCCCTCGCCTCCGCCAGTGCCTGCCTGTCAAAGGGGCTCCAGCAGCTTTGGAGACCGCTCTGCCCCGGTTCCCCCAAGAGGCGAGGTGCTGCGACACGTCCTTCGATCTGTTGCCCCTATGACCCTTGCGCCATGCCGGGGCTATGAGGGGGGCGATTCCCGATACCTCGGACCGCTCGGTCCTCGACGCACTCCGCAGGCTCGGCACGTAGGTGCGCTCTCGATCCAATGCCGCCTGGCGCCTAGCACTCAACTCACAACCGGACGAGGGAACCCCCGCAGGCGTCTTACTCAAGACATCGGATGAATCGCCGGCGTCAACGGTCTCTAGTGCGCAAGAGCTGGCCCGCTGCCCGGCTCTATCCTCTTGAAAAATAGTCGCCATACTCAACTATGGCACCAGCAGATACTTGGACTGCCGATGCACAGCAACCAAGCTCCCGGTACAGCAATCATGCATACGAGACACAGACCCTAGATTCCCGTGCGACTCACGTGCCGAGGTCTGGGAGTCACTTCAACAGCGGTAGTTGTCCACCGGGGGACGACAACATGAGGGCAAGTTGTGCACAGCTTTATCCACAGGCTTATCCACCACACATGACATTATTCACAGCCCACCATTTCGCCGACTTTGCTTGGGCGGGAGCTAATGACGGTGCACTAAGAATTAGTGCCATTGACGGCCACCCCACAACCAGCGCACGCCGCAAGAATGCACGGCGAAAATCAATGGATTGGAGCGATAAACACGGTGAAATCCGGCTGGGACCGACATCTCACAAACCTAGCGTGAATGGGTCCCTTCTGAGGGAAATGCGCGAAGGGAGGATGGAGAGCTCTCCAGCGGCTCCGCCGACCCTGGGTCCCCAAAGACGGTGGCTAGCGACTCAGGTTATCCCCAGACTTATCCACAATGTTATCCACCGCGATATACACAAGTAGTTATGGGGCCTACACTCGTTCGTGGCCCTACGGCCAGCGTTCCGTTTCACGTGAAACACAAAACCACGAGGCTCCTTGGGTGGACAAGCGAAGCAGCGTGACAGGGACTTAAGAGCAGACCTCGGCCCTCCAGCCGAACCCTTCCCCGTGGTGGTTGTGGACAGAAGAGTTCGACCTGGGCACTGGTGCGCGCGACATCTGACCATTGCCGGTCCACCGCGTTCCGTACCGTGTCCACGGGGTTCGACGCTTGATCACCTCAGGGTACGGGACTGCTGACACGACCGCTTTCTGACGATAGGAAGCCCTTCGCCCAAACGTTGCTTGACGCAGTCAAACTCAAAACCTGGGAGTCGACTCTGCAAGGGGGCTGGTCTCCGGCAATAGCCGGGGGGAGTACGGCCATACTATCTACAACTACAATGCGCGGCAGCTGTATGGTTCCAACCCCCGTACACGGAGCCATAGGCTGAACCGGTTAGGGCAGGAACGGCAGATGGGCCGAGACGTGCTGCGCTACGCGGTAGCAACACGTTGGTGCACGTGAGTCCACCTCACGGACTCAAGGGCTTCATGTGTGGAGTGACTTGGCAACGCAGCGGCCGTATCAGCGACCCGAGTCCTCGACGGCAAACCCCAAGTTCGAAAGCCTCATGAAGGCGATGGACGCGGACCCAACTGACACGGTCGCCGAGGACTCGCTGGCGCCGAATTGGGAAAGGGTCATTCGACTGAAAGGAACTCAATGCTGTTCGCATCGTCCCTGTGGGCCTTTGGTAGCCCGCAGTGAAGCTCAACACTACCCTGTAGCTGGCTAGAAAGCCGCAACGCTCCTACGGACGGACACAGTGCCTAGCCGCTACCAACATCGACATGGCCGGCCCCACTACGTACAGTAGGGGCCGCGGTGTTCTGTGGAGGAGAGCGTTGACGGGGGACCCCAGACAAGAAGGCACTCCAGGTGCTGGTCTTCCCAACCAAGGACGACAGCGTCTACCTTTGGTAGGTGGCGCCCTAACGACGCAACAAGCTATTCCGCGTTCGATGCACTGATGATTTCTGGCCACGAGTCGGCACACAGGCTGCTCACGGTTCGCTGCCGCATAGTCTCGCACGCACCCTCAGGGGACATGGTCAGCAAATGAACCGCACTCCGGCGAAATGAGAGCGCGGGTCTAGTTGTCTCGGTCCAGACCCCTTGGCCGAGGCATCCCATCCGATCCCATGATCACAACAAATGGAATTCCGCTGCCGTCTAGGCAGCAGTTCTTACCACTTTGGGGTTTCATAGTCGAAACCCAGATGAATTCCTGTTTCACGTGAAACCATGAGGAAGCCGTAGATTCCAAGAACCAGCCTCTCGCGTGTTCGCATGCCTGCGGGATAAGTCCCGTCTTTCTGCGAGCAGGGACGGCTTAGAGTCCAGGCAGCTTCTGTGAGGCCATGAAACCGAGATGTCGAGGCTTCGATCACCGAAGCAGTAGTTGGCCGAGGGCAACTGTCGTACCGCCGAACTCCTGAGGTGGTGTTTCACGTGAAACATCAGCAATCACTCGGGGGAGTGACTGGCAGCCGGACACCTAATACCTGCATTACTGCGCTTACTGGAAGACAGGACATGAATGAGACGAATCAGCGTTCCTGCTGCTTGGGCTAGTGTTTCTATTGGGCGTAGGATCCACATTCTATGCGTTGCGCCAGGTACGTCTCCCACGCACCAGAGTCGTAATAGGTAGCCGAGGTCCGGGGTGGCAGCGCGACTGGCGGACAATAATCGGAAACGAAGTGCGCCCTATGCCTTAGAGGGCACCCACCGCACCGTGCAGCTGCTGCCCAAAGCAGCGGAAATCCCACCAAGCTTCCGGCACTCGGCACAGCTCCAAGGCGCTCCGTGCATCATCAGCTCTATTAGGTGCACGTCATCAGGAGCCCACTACTGCATGTTTCACGTGAAACGTCCCTCGTACCTCAGTCTTACACCGAGGAGCGGGTCAGATCTATAGGTTGAACGACGTAAACCAGTTTTCGACGACAGGTAGTGACACTCTTACTCGTTGAGACCGCGCTACGAAGGAGTGGAGTCCGTGAATGGACATGCTCGCGTCCATGCCGTCCAGAACGCCTACCCGCGGCGCAAGACATGCCTTCATTGGGTCAACTCGTTGAAAGAGACCCGCGACAGTCGCACAACAAAGGCCATGGGGCGTCGCTCGACCCGTCACTTTGTGGCGCGGCTCCAACTAGGGCCCCACGCAGGTATCCCCGTAAACGACGAAGAAGAGTTTGCCGGGTCCCATTAGGATAAGCAACATCCTAGAGACTGGCGGTTCCTCATGTCCGCAACCCTGCGCGAACGCTAGCTAGGGAATGGACTGCCAGCGAACCAAAGGACTCCTCATCGAGTTTCACGTGAAACATCGACATTGGCTGAAGGGCTACAAACAACCACTATCCCGGACAAGGCTGCCACACATCCTCAGAGAGAACGCTAATTGATAATCAACGACAGAATCGTCGGTACTCCACGAAGAAAATGGGGCCTACTCACCGAGTAAGCCCCATTCAGTTGGTTCACTACAAATTAGTCCTCGGCGCCAGGACCCAGCACATCCATAATGCGGTTGAGATCCTCAACGCTGGCGAACTCAATGCTGACTCGCCCTTTGCGTGCACCCAAAGTAATCTTCACATTGGTGTCCAGGCGATCCGAGAGTGACGACGCCAAGTAGTCCAAACGCTCGTGGCGCGCATTGGGCTTCGGGATGCTGCTCTTAGCGGGAGCAGTGGGATCTTGATAGAGAGCCACGGCCTCTTCTGTTGCCCTCACGGACATACCCTCGGCAACAATCTTCTGAGCCAGGCGCTCCATCGCCGCAGCATCCGGCAGTGCCAAAAGAGCCCGCGCATGGCCGGCAGACAAAACGCTGGCTGCTACCCGCCGCTGGACCAGGGGCGGGAGCTTCAGCAAACGGAGTGTGTTGGATACCTGCGGCCGCGAACGCCCGATACGGTCGGCCAGCTGTTCGTGAGTGGTCCCAAAGTCTTCCAGGAGTTGCTGATAGGCAGCAGCCTCTTCCAGAGGGTTCAGCTGGCTGCGGTGGAGGTTTTCCAGCAAAGCGTCGCGAAGGAGGTCGTCGTCAGTGGTATCGCGGACGATTGCAGGGATAGTTTCGAGCCCTGCGGCCTGTACTGCACGCCAGCGACGCTCACCCATGACCAATTCATACGGTTCTCCACCCTTTTCGGTTGAAGTACGTACAACAATTGGCTGGAGGACGCCGATTTCGCGGACCGAGTGGACCAGCTCGGCCATGTCATCTTCATCGAAAACCGAACGAGGCTGTTTGCGGTTCGGATGGATATCACCGACGGGAATCTCGGCAAAGCGAGCACCAGGAACTTCAACCAGCTCCACGTCCGGCGTCGAGCGAGCAGAAGACTTAGTTGCGGCCTCCGCAGACCCCGATTCATCCGTCCTGTGATCAGAGGGCGCTGAGGCTCGCTTGGGGGCAGGCTTAGATGCAGCTGCCTTGGAGGTGGAGGACTTGGCTGGTGCCTTGGGACTTGCGGCCTTGGGTGCTGCAGCCTTACCAACGGCCGGCGATGCTGCTGAGGGCTTCGACGCGTCCTCAACTGCTGAGTCCTGAATCGGAGCTTCTACTGCCGCCTCTTCAGACTTCCGGGCTTCCGGGAAAAACAGATCCACAGGACGGGATGGCGCTGCGCCGTTTCCCTGGGCCGCGGCCGAGCTAGGAATGAGAGCCCCAAGACCCCTACCGAGGCCCCTTCGCTTTTCGCTCATTGATTCATCCCTTCGATGAAATGGCCGAGCACGGAACTGCTCAGGCTGTTGCAGTGTTTCAAGAATTCTAGCGTTCAGCGATTTCGGCGGCGGCTTCCATGTAGGAGAGCGCGCCGCTCGACGAAGGATCGTAGGTCATGACCGTCTGCTGGTAGCTCGGTGCTTCGGAGATGCGCACAGAACGCGGAACCACAGCTCCCAGAACTTGCTCGGGGAAGTGCTGGCGTACCTCGGATGCAACCTGCGCGGCGAGGTTCGTTCGGCCGTCGTACATGGTCAGGAGGATCGTGGAGACCTCAAGGTCAGCATTGAGGTGCTTCTGGATCATTTCGATGTTCTTGAGGAGCTGGCTCAATCCTTCCAGTGCGTAGTACTCGCACTGGATGGGGATAAGAACTTCACTCGCGGCACAGAACGCGTTGACCGTCAGCAACCCGAGGCTTGGCGGGCAGTCGATAAAGATGAAGTCCAAGCGGCTTTCGCCGCTCTTTTCCCGCTCCTTGGCATAGACGTCAATGGCACGTCGGAGCCTCTGTTCCCGGGCAACCAATGAAACCAGCTCGATTTCAGCACCGGCAAGATGGATGGTGGCGGGTGCACAGATCAGGTTGGGAATATCCGGGCAAGGGGCCACAACGTCCTTCAGGGGAAGGTCGTTGATCAGGACGTCGTAGATACTGTCAACGTCGGCATGGTGCTCAATGCCCAAAGCCGTTGACGCGTTGCCCTGGGGATCAATATCTATCACCAGCACGTTGAGGCCGGCGGAGGCCAGGGCAGCAGCGATGTTCACCGTGGTGGTTGTCTTACCGACCCCACCCTTTTGGTTTGAAACCGTGAAGATGCGGGTTTTGTCCGGCTTGGGCAGTTCCCTGCCGACCAGCCGTTCACGCCGACGGGTCTCGTGGGCCAGCTGACGGGCGATGGGACTCGAGTCATCAATGGAATCCATCACGTTATGCACTCCATCAGATACGGTTTCACGTGAAACGGCAGCATTATCAACCGAATCAGGGCGCACTATCGCAGACTGAAGAGACGCAGAGGGTGTAGCCATTGCCCGAGCGGACCCCAACGACATAAACGGGGGGATTCGCTGCGTGGAGGTTTCACTACTGCCCACTGGTCACACTCTCACTCTCATTCGGCGCTTGCTGCCGTTCTCTAGCCTAACTGCTCAGCCGCCGACACGCGGGAAACCGAGCGGGTCTCAGGCCGTCTTTCCGGGCTTGTTGACGATAATCCTCACCACAGTGGTGGGTTCCTCCAAAAGCTCCTGTCCACAAACCACAACCGACGTTTCCACGCCGCCAAGTTTGCGGATGACCTTCCTGGCTTTCTCAATTTCCTCGGCAGCACTGCGACCCTTGATGGCCACAACTTCGCCGCGGCCGTTCAAGAGGGGAATCGTCAGGCCCGCCAGGTTGCTGAGCGCAGAAACTGCCCGGGCCGTCACAACATCGGCATCCACCATTCCAACGGCCAGCTCAGCACGCGTCCTCATGATGGTGACATTGTCCAGGTCCAGGTCATCTACGACTTCCTGGAGCCAAATGACACGACGCTCCAGCGGTTCAATCAACGTCAGTTCAAGGTCCGGACGGGCAATGGCCAGGCAAAGACCCGGAAGGCCTGCGCCGGATCCGACGTCAGCGACGTGGCTGTCCATGGCAATGGCAGATTCAATGACCGCACAGTTCAATACATGGCGACTCCACAAACGCGGAATCTCACGTGGGCCAATCAGCCCACGTTCAGTTCCGGAGGTGGCGAGGTGTTCCACGTAGCGCTTGGCAAGATCCAAGCGCTCCCCAAAGATCTTCTCTGCAGCTTCAAGTTCAGCTGCGGTAATTTCAACCATGAGCTGCTAGTCAGCCGAAACGACGATGTGGCGGCCGGCGCCTTCGCCCTCGGACTCGGAAACGAATCCGAGGTCAGCTACGGCATCGTGGACGATCTTTCGCTCGTAAGCGCTCATCGGCTCAAGGGCCACGGTACCGCCGTCGGCCTTGACCTTGGCCACGGCGTCTTCAGCGATCTGCTGAAGCACGCCGGCGCGCTCCTTGCGGTAGCCGTTGATGTCCAGCACCAGGCGTGAACGGCTTTCGGTAGCGGAAAGGACTGAGAGGCGGGCCAGCTCCTGCAAAGCTTCCAGAACCTCGCCGTCACGTCCTACGAGGCTGTCCAACGCTGCCGACTCTTCATCAGCACCAATGGAGATATACGTGCGTCCGTTGCGGACCTCAATGTCGATATCGCCGTCGATATCGGCAATATCCAGAAGTTCCTCAAGGTAGTCGGCGGCAATGTCGCCCTCTTCTTCAAGACGGCTGGCAGTCTTGGACTGCGTCTCTTCCTGGGTCTCGTCCTGGTCTTCAGTCACAGCGGCGATAACTTCTTCAGTGCTCTCGGCAGACATTACTTCTTCTTCCTGTTCTTACGTTGTGGCTGGACGCGCTGTGCCCGGATCTCGGCTGCTGCCGCGGCGGCAGCTTCGGCTTCAGCGGCGGCGTCCGCAGCAGCGGTCTTCTTGCCACCCAGCAGCGGCGGCAGGCCCTTTGCGGCACGGCGCTCCTCCAGTGCCTTGGCGGCAGGGGAACCCGGGGTGGGCATGCGGCGGATGACGAAGAACTGCTGGCCCATGGTCCACAGGTTGGTGGTGGTCCAGTAGATGAGGACACCGATGGGGAAGTTGATGCCGCCGATACCGAACACGAGCGGCAGGATGTAAAGCATCATTTTCTGCTGGCGCATGAACGGGCTGGCCATGGCCTCTTCAGACATGTTCTTGGCCATGATCTGCTTCTGCGTGATGAACTGCGAGGCCGTCATGGCAATGATCATCACAATGGAGAGAATCCAGACTGCAACCTCGTTGCCACCGGCACCACCGTGAAGCAGCGAAGCAGACAGCGGCGCACCAAAGATGCTGGATTCATCGAACTGGACAACCTGGTCGGCACTCATTGCCCCGATGCCCTTGCCGCTGTTACGGGCGGCGGTGATACCCGACAACACCTGGAACAAGGCGAAGAAGAACGGCATCTGGATCAGCATCGGCAAACAGGCCGAGAACGGGTTGGTGCCGTGCTTCTTGTACAGGGCCATCTGTTCCTGCGCCATTGCCTGGCGGGACAGCTGATCGGTCTTGCCCTTGTACTTGGTCTGAAGCTTCTTCAGGTCCGGCTGCAGCAGCTGCATGCCGCGCTGCGCTTTGATCTGCTTGACGAAGACCGGGATCAGGGCGGCACGGATCACCAACACGAGGCCGATGATGGACAGAGTCCACGTCCAGCCGTTAGCGGCAGGCAGGCCAATGAAGCTCAGTCCCTCGTGGAAGCCAACCATGATGATTGACACCAGCCACTTGAACGGAAACATGATTGTTTCAAAGAAGTCCATACGATATCCCTATTCGTTAGGCCGCCGAGCGGCCTTCTTCATCAGCCTGAGCAGCCAGGAACTGGTCCGGATTGTTCAGTACAACAATTGTGGGCGTCCGGCCTTCAGGCCAATGACGGTGGCCGGCGGGGACATGGTCCACTCCACCGGCGTTCCAAGGGTGACATTTGGCGAGCCTTTTGGCTGCGAGCCAGCTGCCCTTCACGGCGCCATGCACCGTTACTGCTTCCAGCGCGTACGCGGAGCAGGAGGGAAAGAAACGGCAAACCTGGCCGTACAGGGGCGAGATGACCTTGCGGTACGTCTTCAGCAAGAGAATGAGGATGTTGCGGGGCAGCTCCCAGAGGAAGGTGCCAACCGCCGCCGACAGATTCCTTGAAGGAACCTTGCCGGAGGGGTCGCTTGAGGAAGGAACGACGGCGGTGCTTATGTCATGCACGCGGTGTCCCTTCCGTTGTGGTGCCGTTGTGTTCAGTCGAAGCGCTGC